>NZ_OZ026542.1:1644400-1973280 GCF_964020115.1 Candidatus Regiella endosymbiont of Tuberolachnus salignus | reverse complement strand
AGTTTCCTTTGTGGTGACAAAGCCATGAGGGAAATAAGCATGCTAAGAAGAGAGGACCACTACATGATAAAACAACGCCATCAACAGGGGGCATTTATTGTTGATATTGCCCATCAGATAGGGTGTTCAGAAAAAACGGTGAGACGGCACATTAGCTATCCTGCGCCGCCAACAGCAAAACGCGGTAAAAAACAGGTTGCTAAACTCGAGCCCTTTAAAGACTACATCGATTCAAGGTTGAGTGAACAGGTTTGGAATGCGGCGGTTATTTTTGAGGAAATCCGTGAAAAAGGCTACCGGGGTGGGAGTGCGATGCTCCGACGTTATATACATCCCAAACGTCCGCTCAGGGCCTCGAAAAACACGGTACGCTTTGAAACCCTCCCCGGTTATCAACTTCAACACGATTGGGGAGAAATCATCGTTGAGGTGGCAGGCTCTGCCTGTACGGTTAATTTTGCCGTTAATACGCTCGGTTTTTCGCGTCGCTTTCATGTCTTTGCTGCCCCTAAGCAAGATGCTGAGCACACGTATGAATCGCTGGTTCGCAGCTTCAATTACTTCGGTGGCAGCGTAAAAAATGTCTTGGTAGATAACCAAAAAGCCGCTGTTATCAAACATGGACAAAATGGCCACATCGAGTTCAATGCGGGCTTCCTGCAACTGGCTAATCACTATGGGTTTAGCCCTCGCGCCTGTAAGCCTTATCGACCGCAAACGAAAGGCAAAACCGAACGGATGGTGGGCTATGTTAAACACAATTTTTTCACTCGCTACCGTCAGTTTGAGAGTTTCGCTCATGTTAATCAACTGCTAGCGATGTGGCTGGCGAAAGTGGCAGACCAGCGTCATCTTCGTCAATTCAAGCAGACACCGGAAAATCGTTTTGCTGAGGAAAAAATAGCCTTGATGCCACTCCCTGCGACTGATTTCGATACCAGCTACTTCGACCTACGACAAGTGGCATGGGACAGCTATATCGATGTCAGAGGTAATCGCTATAGCGTGCCTTCATTCTGGTGTGGTCGTGCGGTTAATATTCGTATCGGTTTAGATAATACGCTACGTATTTACGGCGATGAGCAACTGCTCGCGACGCATCTCTTGCAGGAGGTAACGCAGGGCTGGCAAAAGGTGCCAGAACATCATCAAGCCCTTTGGCAACAGGTCAATCGAGTAGCGTCTCGTTCGCTCAGTGTGTATGAGGAGCTACTCTGATGGAAATGGAAAACTTGTTGATACGGTTAAAAATGGATTACCTGGGCGATGCGTTGGAGAGTTTATGTGAAGAAGCCACCAAGAAAGCACTGAACTACCGTGAATTTCTCCAGCAGGCATTAGCCCAGGAATGGAACGGGCGTCACCAAAAAGGCTTGGAATCGCGGTTAAAACAAGCACGTTTGCCGTGGATAAAAACCTTGGAGCAATTTGACTTTACTTTCCAACCAAGTATAGACAGGAAAATTATCCGCGAGCTGGCGGGGCTGAGGTTTGTCGAACATCATGAAAACGTCATTTTGTTAGGCCCACCTGGGGTAGGGAAAACGCATTTGGCGATAGCGCTGGCTGTCAAGGCAGCTACAGCTGGGCATCGGGTATTGTTTATGCCTCTGGATAGACTCTGCTGTACCTTAATGAAGGCAAAGCAAGAAAACCGTCTGGAACGCCAACTTCAGCAACTGTGCTATGCCAGGGTATTAATACTGGATGAAATCGGGTATTTACCGATGAATCGCGAAGAAGCTAGCCTATTTTTCAGGTTATTGAGCCGTCGTTATGAAAAGGCGAGCATCATTCTCACATCAAATAAAAGTTTTACTGATTGGGGGGACGTATTCGGTGATCACATTTTAGCAACTGCGATTTTAGACAGGCTTTTACATCATTCAACCACATTGAATATTAAAGGAGAAAGCTATCGACTCAAAAATAAACGCAAAGCAGGCATGTTGCCTATAAAAACGACTGATATTATCCAGGCGCCTGGAATAGAAACCCAACAGGAAAATTAGCAAAAACTGGACATTTTAAAGTAGCAAAAAGTGGTCAATCTAAAGTAGCGTTGACACCTGATAATCATCACCAGTTCTACAAACTATATCGACAAAAAGGAGAGGCGTTGGCACAAGAGGTGTCATTAAATAATTTTGGCTTGCTAAGCGCTGATGTATTGAGTATTACCGGGATCCATCAAGGTGTCGCAATCAGCATGAAAAATGGGCACAGTTACCATTTCACACTTGATTTAATCGAACAGGAGCAACTCAGCTTACACAGCCTGGGCAAGGCGTGGCAAATACTGTATCAAAATTGGTTGCCGATCTTGAAAATGTATCTTGGGCAATTTAAAGAGCAAGCGCAAACAGGTTCTTTATTTGGCAATAAACAAAAGAAAACCATTCATATTGCGCCTATTTTATCTATCACTGATCTGCTACACAGCGATGGCCAAACAGTTATTCCGGTTTGGTATGATACTATTGCTAATCATTTATTTATTTATAAAGAAAGCAGTGAACCTACTGTAGAACTCAGCTGCTTAGGTATCACCGATGATCAGCGAAGTGCTTGGATCTTAAGCAAATACCCTGACAAGTTAACCATTGGCTATTTACCCTCGGTTAATGCCGATACCAGTGTCGCGCTCTTTAAGCATAGTCGTTTACTCACGACGGCTGAAATACCCCCTTTGGTGTTATTGCCAACAGACATATTCCCCAGTGATGATGTTTGTGTTAGCGCATCTGCAGCACAACAAGGTCATATCAATGTAGTAACACAAAATGGGCTCATCCTTGATATTAGTAAGGGAGATAATAATGATGATATACCGGCCACATTTATAACTAAACTGTTAGGCGTCAATACGACATTTAGTGACCGATACTACAGTGCTACAGGGGATTTAGACGCGATAATGTTAAAACAGGCCTTAAGTTTACTGAGTAAAAAATATATCTGCCCAGAAATCATATCCATCCCACTCAAAAGCAACCAGCATGGCTGGTATCATCCACAAAGCCATCATTTATTTATCCCTCCTTATAATGAAAGCACTGCACAATACCTTGGTTTCAGTGAAAAAGATCAAGCGGCTTACTTTACTACCCATAGGCAGAGTTTTTTGTTAAAAATGTCTTCGTCGAGTGATGATAGCTTTATTGATAATCATAATGCGGTTTATCAACGCCTCGATGAGCTCTTGATTTTAAAATACCATCAGGTTGAAACTGCTGATCAGCAAAATACGGTTGACGCTTTTTATGCGCTCAATATTGATGGGATCTCCCGTTTATTAATTATCGGCAGCCGAGAACAAAAAAATCACCAACATTTTACTGTTAATATCGCCGCACTGAATTATGCCGTGCTACAAATTGCTCATCGGGGGATGGGATTTTTACACTGTCATCTGCCTCAGCAACCTGCGGCAATGGGTTATACTATCACCCGCAAGGGGCAGCACCTTTTACTGTTTATCACCCATCAAATGTTGATCATAAATGATGTTTTCGATCTACGAAAAAACACCGCCCACAGCCGACTAGAATTCATTTTTACCCATGGATCTATTACCGTCGCCGAACTGGCGAGCTATTACAATACCTGCAATAACAATACCGATAATAACAATGCTAACGACGAAGGAGCCGTGATACCAATGCCTCATTTGCTGCCATTAACTTAACTGTATTGTTCTTAGAGCCCGCGCCATCTCTTCTTAATATATTCAACTACTTTCTGGGTTTCCGGCTCTTGCAAGAAACCCTGCCGAAACAGAATACTGCCTTGTATTTCTGGTATTGATTCATTCAAATCTAATTGCCGTTTTATTTCAGGGACGCCGCCATCTATCGACCAATCGGGCTCTAATGCATTATATTTTCCAACTTTATACAGTGCCATCCCAATATACAAACGTGTTTTAGTGGGTTGAACAACATTTGCCCACCACTTTGCAATCACATCATAAGATGCCTCTTTTCTAGCAACAGGCCAATAAATTTGTGGCGCGATATAATCAATTAATTCTTCTTGAACCCATCGGCGAGTATCGGCATAGGCCGTATCATAATTCGGGAGACCTGCTTGAGTGTCTGATCCTTTAGGATCATCTTTTTTATTTCGCCATACTCCAGCAGGACTAATGCCAAATTCGACATGCGGCTTAAGTGTTTTTATTTTTTTTGATAACTGCTGGATTAACAAATAGGTATTGTTTCTGCGCCAATCTGCTTTATTGCTAAATGCAGTGCCATAGGCCAAATAGGTTTTTTCATCATTTACAGTTGAATCTGTTGATTCATAGTAAAAATAATCATCAAAATGAATACCGTCGATATCGTAATTGCTCACAATTTCAGTAACAATGTCTTCAATCCAAGCACGCACGGCGGGGATCCCGGGATCAAGCACGAAAAGGTTATAAGCCGTTCTGATCCAGTCTGGGTGGCTGCTATAAACACTCTTTGGTGCCTTTGGTGGCGTGTTTTCTAGCATATGGATAGTCTTTTTACTGGTATCCATAGCAACGCGATAGGGATTAAGCCAAACGTGCAATTTAAGATTGCGTTTGTGGGCTTCTTTGATAATAAAATCTAACGGATCATAACCCGGATCCTGACCTAAGGTTCCGGTTAAATAAGCAGACCAAGGAAGAATATTGGAACGATAAAATGCATCTGCATTAGGTTTGACTTGGAATATTATGGCATTCATACCCATATTGACTGATTCGTCCAATATCGCAATCAATTCTTTTTTTTGCGTCGCAATACGATCTGCAGTGAAAACGGGTACAGATTTAGGCCAATCTAGTTGTTCTACTGTAGCAACCCAACTGGCGCGTAAATGGGTTGTATTTTCAGATTTAACCGATTTCGAACATGCTGAAATGAGTAAAGATAACAGTATAACGATTGTAAATTTATAATATTTCATACGGTGACACTTTTTTGACCATTTTTTAGTTTAACTGTGTAGTCATCATCGTGATATCTGTTTGATAGGTCGCGTGACGGAGCCTTTTTTCAGAAAAATCTGCTGAGTAGAGCTAGTGTAGCTCTTTTTCTAAAGAAGATAGTAAAATTCGTGCCCCAAACTACGGAGTAGGTATTTTGAATACAATTTCGGTCACATAATCTTTAACAGCAATGGCTTCATAACGCCATATTTTCACCGCTTTTTTTACTTCGCGTTCAAAAATATTGCGTGGAGTAGCCTCCAATATGCGGAGATTAATCACATAGCCATTTTTATCGATGTCATATTGAATCTTAACTCTCCCTTCGATACCTAATGCTTGCGCACGTGCGGGATAGATGGGTTTAGTTTTAATCAGTGCTCTTGGTTCACTAGGAAGCGAAGGTGTTTTTAGTGTTGTTGAGGCTGTCGGCAGCTGCTCACTTCCAGTTTTGGATATCAGTGAGTTGGGAGCTGACTCATTCATCGAGGAGTTTGTTTTTATAGTTTCAGATTTTTTGATCTTTGGTTGCGTTAATGTAGGTTTAAGCGCCTGTTGCACCGGCTTAACTAAATGTTGTGGCTTAGAGACATTGTTGAGTGCTGATGATATTGTTTCAGCCTGTTCATGTTGGCTTTTTTCCGACCTTGTTGTCGTTCTTTGCGGTGCAGTGATAAAAGTAGAATTATTCACCATAGTTACTGCTAATGGTGCGCTGTTTGTTATAGGAAAAACAGGGTTATTTTGTGTAAAAAAATAAAGTAACAACACAATTAGGCTACCATGTAATCCAATGGAAAATATGGCTGACCCTATAATGTGATGATGTGAAATCACTTTCTTGCGTTGCATAATAATTTAGTACCCTACTGGTGCCGTTAAGTTTAAATGAAAATAGCAATCATATTCAACAAACATTATTTTCATATTGGAATTGCGCTTATTTTGTTTTTCTTTACTGTGACTATCCACAGTCCTTCAAGTTGCAGCGTCGCGGCCGGGGCGTAAGACGTAAGACCGATGAGCGTATACCCAATGAATTTCGAGTTACGGCAAGGTGACAATCAATCGAATCGGTACATGACAGAGGATGAGTGATCGCTGCCAACGTAACTTCAAAGGCGAAGGGTATACACAGCAATGCCGGCTTTCAACAGGAATACTGCTCTTATGATCACATTTTATACGGTAATCAGTTGGCTCTCTCTTTTTGGCTATTGGCTGCTTATCGCTGGAGTAACGCTGCGTATACTCATGAAGCGTCGCACTGTTCCTTCAGCTATGGCGTGGTTGTTGGTCATTTACATTTTGCCCTTGGTTGGCGTTATGACTTATCTTTTATTCGGTGAATTGCATCTTGGCAAACGTCGTGCTGAACGTGCGAAATCAATGTGGCCCTCCACTTCTAATTGGTTAAAAGCACTGAAAGATTACCAACATATTTTCACAAACCAAAATAGTGAAGTGGCGCTTCCATTATTTAAACTGTGTGAAAAGCGTCAAGGGATAAGCGGTGTTAAAGGCAATCAGCTAAAGCTACTGACTACGACAACGGATACGCTAAAAACATTAATTCGTGACATTCAATTAGCGCGTTGCAATATAGAAATGGTGTTTTACATTTGGCAATCTGGAGGTCTGGTTGATCAGGTTGCTGAAGCATTAATGGCTGCGGCTCGTCGTGGAGTCAGTTGTCGTTTAATGTTGGATTCTGCAGGTAGCCGCCATTTTTTTCGGGGTTCTTATCCTAAGATGATGCGTGATGCCGGTGTTGAGGTTATCGAAGCACTAAAAGTTAATCTATTCCGGGTATTTTTCCGTAGAATGGACTTGCGTCAGCATCGAAAAATGGTGCTGATTGATAATGCTATTGCCTATACCGGTAGCATGAACATGGTTGAGCCTCGTTTTTTTAAACAAAATTCTGGTGTTGGGCATTGGATTGACTTGATGGCACGAACGGAAGGACCGATAGCCACGACTATGGGTATAGTCTATGCCTGTGATTGGGAAATTGAGACTGGTCAACGCATGTTGCCCCCTCCCCCCAATATTAATCTTATGACGTCAGAACAAAAAACAGATCGTATCATTCAAGTCATTGCTTCTGGGCCTGGATTTCCTGAAGAATTAATTCATCAAGCATTACTGACAGCCGTCTATGCTGCTCGCCAGCAGTTAGTTATGACCACCCCTTATTTTGTACCCAGTGATGACTTATTACATGCTATTTGTACCGCTGCCCATCGAGGTGTCGATGTTAGCATTATTGTACCGCACAAAAATGATTCTATGATGGTGCGTTGGGCCAGCCGCTCATTCTTTGCAGAATTATTAGAGGCAGGAGTAAAAATATATCAATTCGAAGGAGGCCTACTACATAGCAAAAGTGTATTAGTCGATAAACAGCTTAGTTTGCTTGGTACTGCTAATTTAGATATGCGCAGTCTGTGGTTAAATTTTGAAATTACCTTACTCATTGATGATGATGTTTTCGGGCGTGATTTAGCAAGAGTACAGGAGGATTATATTGCCCGCTCTGTACTGATAGATGTGGCTAAATGGGCTAAGCGTTCCATTAGGCAGCGAGTGACTGAGCGACTTTTTTATTTTTTTAGTCCACTATTATAATCAAACGATATCATTAATTAATATAATGGATTTATTTCCTTTCTGTAACTTGTTTATTGTTAAATTTTTTTGTTTTGAAATATAAGTAATTTGCACTCTAATTGATAATCCGTTCTTGGAATGATAATGCTCTACAATAAGGATTTTCTAAAAAGATAGAGTGAGAAATGACTGTGTCTGGGGAGATTTATTCAATTTTTTATTTTTTATAAATTTACATGATATGTGGTGTAGAAATATCTATAACAAATAGATTACTTAATGAAAAATTATGTTTTCATATAGCATCAATTTGTAACAGCTTTAAAATTCTAGGTATAATTTGGGGGTAATAAAAAATCGTGGTAAATATCTAGAGATTTTTAGTAATTAGATAAAAATATTTTGCTTTAAAATAATTATTTTTATCGGGCTTATCCAATTAGCTATTGCAGAAAATAAAATAGCATTCTATTATTTATCCACACACCTACCCACTATTATTAATTTGAGACCAGGACAATGAGCGAAGCATTAAAAATTCTTAATAACATACGTACGCTACGTGCTCAAGGGCGCGAATGTACTATTGAAACATTGGAAGAAATGTACGAAAAATTAGGCACTATCGTTAATGAGCGTCGTGCAGAAGAAGATCAAGCAAAGGTAGAACAGGAAGAACGGGCGCGTAAACTCTCTCAATATCGAGAAATGTTAATTTCTGATGGAATTGATCCCAACGAATTATTGGCAAGTCCTACTCCACGTCTGGCTGCTAGCAAGACGAAAACGGCTATTAGCAAAATACAGAAGAAACGTGCCCCCCGTCCCGCTAAATATAAATACACAGAAAATGGCGAAGAGAAGACATGGACCGGTCAAGGCCGTACTCCTGCCGCTATTAAAAAAGCAGTAGAGAAGGAAGGTAAATCGCTGGACTCTTTTTTAATTTAAAATAATATTATTTTGTCAATTCTGCCTTGAAGAATCCCCCTCTTTATTGTAAAGAAAGAGGGATTATCTTCCTTTCTGTCTCGCGACTAAAACTTTATTGATTGGTCGATTTTTCCAAAATTTTATTCACAACTGTCACCTATCAATTTTTTATATGATTAACGAAATCATCATCTTGTAATAATGTTTCACTCGCTTATAAAAACAGTGTTTCAGGATACTTCGGTTAAAAATTATTTTGCTATATTAGATAAACAAGGCAATCTGATACGGCTATTTCAATGTGGAATTTACTCAAGGCGTTTGCTTAATAGAAGCACCCCTACCAATTGCATAATACGTTATCCCGTGCCGATTTACCTGTTCCGGATTGTATAAGTTACGCCCATCAAAAATAATGGGCTGTCTTAGCTTCCCCTTAATTTCATCAAAATTAGGCGCGCGAAAATTTTGCCATTCGGTGCAAATAATCAAAGCATCAGCATTTTCCAATGCTGCTTCCTTAGTTCCCGAAAGTATAAAGTCCGCACAGTTACCATAAATATGCGAAGCTTCTTTCATTGCCTTAGGATCATAAGCTTGGATAATCGCTCCTGCTTCCCGTAATGTTTTTATAACAATGCGACTTGGAGCTTCACGCATATCATCAGTGTTTGCCTTGAATGCTAGCCCCCAAACGGCAAAGATTTTTCCTTTCAACGGTTTTTCTTCTTGCTGACCACCGAAGTGTTTGAATATTAATTTTGTTAATTTATATTTCTGTTGATTATTAATTTGCTCTACAGACTGTAACAATTGAGCTGGATAATCGACGCTGCTAGCCGTACGGATTAATGCTCGAATATCTTTTGGGAAACAAGAACCACCATAACCACAGCCTGCATAGATAAAATGATGACCGATACGGGAATCAGAACCAATCCCTTGGCGTACATTTTCAATATCAGCGCCCAATGATTCTGCCAAACTAGCCATTTCATTCATAAAACTAATTTTGGTTGCAAGCATACAGTTAGCAGCATATTTAGTCAGTTCTGCACTGCGTATATCCATTTCTATTATACGATTATGATTACGATTAAAGGGGGCGTATAACTCACGAAGCAGTTTAAATGCATTTTGATTATCAGCGCCAATAACAATGCGTTCTGGACGCCGGCAATCGGCAACAGCTGCCCCTTCTTTTAAGAATTCTGGATTTGAAACCACATCAAAAGAAATTTTTTCCCGCTTTTCCCATTTTTCCTGTTCTTCCCGCTGTTGCAAAATCGCCTGCATTGCGTCACGCACTTTATCTGCAGTGCCAACCGGAACCGTTGATTTGTTGATCACCGTTTTGGGCGTTTTCATGTGATGGGCAATAGTTTTAGCAACTTCGATAACATATTTTAGATCGGCAGCACCATCTTCATCAGGAGGAGTGCCAACAGCGATAAATAAGAGGCAGCCATGTGCAACACCCGCTGCTGCATCGGTAGAAAAATGCAATTTGCCCTTCTTAAGTCTGTCGTCGACCAAAGCAGCAAGTCCAGGTTCATAAATAGGGATTTCCCCTTTTTTCAAATTTTCGATTTTTTCTCTATCAACGTCGACACAATAGACATCGTGGCCAACTTCTGCCAGTACTGCCGCCAGGACTAAACCGACATATCCGATGCCAAAAACGGTGACATTCATTATTTTCATCCTAATAACTGTTGAAAGACAATAATTATTCTATCTTGGTACTGACTAACATAGATTCGTATAAATGAAGCAGGAATCAAGATTGTATCAGTTAATCCTTCAACTGAATATGGGACATTACTAGGCACGAATAAGCATTGAGAACGTTGTATCATCGTTCGAATAGGCCCCGCTATTTTTTAGAGATCATTAGCAATATCTAAATAAAAATCAAAGCTAGAGTGAGATAAAGTTTCAATTTAATACCTAATATTAATTATCAAGAGATGAAAAGTAACAATAGTAGTATAAGTAATATACAATCTGAAAAATTAAACCATTATTCAGTGGAAAGTATTAGCCTCAAACGACTTCCACCCCCAGAGATTTGGCACTCCCAAGCGTGACAATGTTGACTGATTTGATTCAAATAAGCAGCATTTAAAGTACCTAATGGCATACCATTACTAAGCTGAATTTTATCTTTATCTACCGTGATATTAGCATGTAAGCCAGCTGAAATCAGACTAAGATTTTTATATTTGGAGTGGTAATATCCGAGTAATAAAGGAAACTGACCATCAAGATGTGTGCAACGTAATAATTGATTTAATTGTTGTAGCAATGCTGTCATTTGTGGCAGTCTTTGTTTTTTTTGTACCAGATGCTCTTGTAAAATACCATTAAATAATACGCGTAACAGTAACGCCGCCAATACACCGTTTTCCTTGGCTTTAGTAATATCTAGGCAATAAAACGCTAATTCGTCAGTAGATAAAGCTGCAATATCAAGCACTAATCCTGGTTGTTCTACCATGGTTAATTGCTGATAGTTTATGTTGCATTGTGCTATTTTTTGTTGCAAAGGCGGTTGCAATTGGAGTAATAATTTTGCTGCTTTTTGCGGATTTTTTCTTAATTCATCCCAATCTTGATTAAATTCTCTTCTCTCAAGCGCCGGAGAAGCAAACAAGTCGGCATAAAGACACTCTAATACGGCTTCCCGTAAACGGGCGAGATCAACTATGGGTTTGAGTAACACATCTTTTGCTCCCATGCGTAACACCTGAGCTATATCCGTCATTTTATTCGTTGCAGAAATAATTAATACCGGAATTTTTATGCTTTGTATCGATAAGCATTCAACAAATTCAATCCCCCCCATTTCTGGCATGCTGATATCACAAAGAATCAGATCCAAGGAGTACAGATCAAGAAGGTCAAGTGCCTCACGTCCATTTACAGCCTGATATATAGAAGCCCCGAGCGAGCTTAAGTAACCGGTTAATACCGAGCGGAATACTATTTCATCTTCTACAATCAAAATTTTTTTACTTGCTAATGGCTTTTCCATGAATAGCCTCTCTTACCTAGTATCACTTCTAATAGTGGCTCAAAATGAGCGCTTATGCTTGTCATAATTTGGTATGCCCCCATTTTTTTTCCGAATTGCGAACATCTTTGCATTTTTCTGTAATAAGTAATATTTACTCTATTTTTTATACTTCAAGATTGATGCTTGATATTTTATCTGCTAATCCAGAAAAATATTTATTATTAGATAAATACATTAAAACAGGTTCAATCAACAATTGTGTTCAATAATTGATAATTTTAACAAGGTTAATTTTTATTAATCTAAAAAATGCTGATTTATTACTAGATAATTTGTTTAACTAAATATGGACTATTTTAGTAAAATTTTTCATTAGAATATAAAAATAATATCGAGTTTTAAGTGAAAATTAGATAATATAACTAATGCTAATTTTTCTACCTGATCGGAGAATCTTTTGTCTATATTTTGCCCATGCGGTAGTGCGTTAGAATATAATATTTGCTGTGAGCCTTATATTACGGGTAAAAAAATTGCCAGCGAACCCGGAATTTTGATGCGTTCACGCTATAGTGCTTATGTAAAACGTAACGTCGATTATCTTATCATTAGTTGGCATCCAGATTGTTGCCCAGAAAATTTTCGAGACACTTTAATACAAAAAGAGCGTAAATGGCATGGATTAACTGTAATAGAAGAAAGTGTTGGTTCTCATATCAACGAAGGTTTTGTTGAGTTTTCTGCATGTTTTACTGATAAAAATACCACTAAAAAAATTATAATACATGAACGTTCACGTTTTCTTCGCGTAAATAAAATTTGGTATTACATAGATGGTATCTTCAAATACCCTATTTCGTCAAATAACGATATATGATATTTATTATTTTATAAACAATAATAAAATCGTGTTTGACTGTAAAATAACGTCCCTGGTATATAGAAATGATACAATTACACTTGTTTATGTCAAAATTATTGATTTACATTTTCAACGTAATTAATAATTTTATTGAGTACACTCGAATGTGATTTTGATTTATAAAAATAGAGATTATTTTTACCAAAAATTTCTTTTGTGAAATGTACAAAAGCGAGTTTTGAATCACCATCGAAATCATCCATCATAGAATTAGTAATACATATATAGCGTCCGGTGTGTATAGATTTCAAACAACATGTTGTATTGTCTATTTGTCTTATATTCACTTTAGATACATTATTAGTTACTCTTTCTTCCAGTGATTTTATAAATTGACTTTTAAACAGAGCTGGATTGCATAGCCATATATTTTCATGTAGCAAACTCATAACATCTTCACTTTTATTAATAATATCTTTTCTAGCATATATACCAAAATCGAAATCTTGTACTTCTTTTAGTAAGGAAAATCTTTCACATATTATTTTTTCTGATGTTAAAATAAGCATGTTACCATAATAATCAGGAATGTCATTTATATTCTCTGAATTTAATCTAAAAATGTTTGTATGTATATTGTTTGTTTCTGCTACTTTGAATATTTCACTTAAAATTCTTTCTTTTCCCCAATCATAATATATATTAACTGTATTGGTGATATGACTGGTTAAATATTTTTTTGTTATCTCTTTTTCCTGTTGATATAAATTTTTTAAATCATGATATAGAGCTGTACCTTCATTAGTTAGCCGCATACCAAATTTTTCCCGTTTAAATAATTTTTTTCCAATGGTACATTCAAAATCTTTAATTGATTTTGCTATAGGCGGTGTAGTTCGGTTCATCACTTTAGCTGCCTTACTTAGCGATCCATTTTCAACAACGGTCATAAATGCTTCAAATTTTTTCGATAAAAACATAATTACTAATCCTATTCTTGTTATGAAAAATATTTCTGGCCTATAGCTATTAATAAAATAGATAAGCTACTTAAATTTAATATTGTAAGATATAATTATGAGATAAATTATTATCTTTTACTTTAAAGCATAAATTTTCAAGTTATATATTTTTTCATTGAAATACATTCCATTGCTATAAGAGAAAGAAATATAGTCAACATAATAAATAAAAAATGAAGCTATATTATTTAACAAATCTTGCTTAAATATCTTTAAACAAGCCGTGATGAAACTCATTTCTAACAAATTTATTAATATAATACTATGATTTTTAATAATTATTTTTTAATATAGCTGTAACAACAATAATTAATTAACATCAAAAGAACATGTTAATTCTTCGTTGCATGAAATATTTTTCGATTATAAAAGTAAGCAAATATATAAATATTTGTGGTTGATATTCTTTATTGATATGAATTAATAAAAAATTATCATTTATTTTAGAAAATTAAAATAATGTCCATCGAACTAAGATTTGCTCATGTCTGGAAGGGATAATATCAGTTATATAACCGATTCAGTTTAATTTGATTTTGTGTTGTCGTCGTTTGCCGTATTATTTGTACTTGTTTGTACTCCTCCTCAATTGAATCAAATTAAATTGAATCGGCTATATCATCTATTATTTTTATTAGCTGAAGGGAGATAAATATTAGAAATCAAGGCGAGCTACTATCAATAAATTTTTTTCTGATGTCATCGATGTGAGAGGTTAATATTAATCGTTTAGGCAGAGTAAAGGAGAAGTTCGCGCCAACGCCAACTTTACTGACGATATCCAGGTAGCTACCATGATGGTTCAATGCATGTTTTACAATAGCCAGTCCTAAACCATTTCCTCCCGTTTCTCGCGAACGAGCCTCATCTACCCGATAGAAACGTTCAGTCAGCCTGGGAAGATGCTCTGCGGAGATTCCATCTCCATCATCACTTATTTGAAATTGCGCGCCTTGAGGTGTGAGTTGCCAGTGAATCTCAATTTTAGTTCCAGTGGGTGTATGGTTAATTGCATTATACACTAGATTTGAAATAGCGCTGGATAGCTGATCTTTATTACCCAAAATTTTTAACTGTGGGTCAACATGAAAGGTGATTTGATGGTACTTATTATTAATTGCTGTATTTATTGCTGCAATTTCATGTTGTAATGTCTGCAATATTATTGGAATATCAACCGTCTCATTCATATTGATCGTAGTAGGTGCCGCCTCAATCCGTGATAGCATTAATAATTGCTTAACCAAGACATCCATTCGCTTAGTCTGCTCTTGCATAGTGACAAGAATTTTATTTTGTATAGTTCCTTCCAACTGTTGATCATGCATCATTTCTAAGTAACCTTGCAAAACCGTTAACGGTGTGCGTAGTTCATGATTTACATTGGCAAAAAATATACGCCGAGTGCTTTCTAATTGCATCATCTGGGTGACATCTCGTGCGACTAGTAGCCATTGCCCTGCAGAATATGGCATGACACGAAACTCTACATGATGGCTATTATTTAATTGTAAAGTTAAGGGCCAGAGAAATGCTTGTTGGCGTATATAATCATTAAATTCAGGATAACGTAATAAATTAAGAATATGCTGGCCATTATCTTCTGGCCAGCGAAATTCCAATAATTGCTGAGCTAGCTGGTTACACCAGAGAATGTGACCATCAACAGTGATTATCACCACCGCATCAGGTAAGGATCCGGCACCACTACGAAAGCGTTTAATCAATAGCGCTAATTCACGTCGGCGTTTACGATTGCGTAATTGCATCTGATGCAGTCCGTAGAATAACGACTCCCAGTTTCCATATCCTCTGGGTGGCATCATACTTCGATCCAACCACAACCAGTCAGAAAGTCTGAGTTGGTTATAAAAATTCCAAGTTAAAGCGGTTAACACTGAAATCAGTAGGCACCAAGGAAGGTAACCAACAAAAAGCCCTATTAATAACGCGGGTAGACAAAAGAAAATCAACTCCAATGCCAGTCTTTTCCATGATAAACGTTTTAACACAACGAAGTCTCCGACATGACATCTTTTTCACATCCTTCCTACGCCATAAATGACGAGGTGCACATGATTAATCTCAGTGAATCCTGTTTCAAAGAACGGCACCTGACTGCGCCGTTCTTCCTCTGCAACACAGCATGCCCTGCCGCTAAAATGTTAAAAATGTCAACAGCACTCAGTATTATCAGAGTCTCTACTCTTATGGTGGGTATAGGCTATGTGCTAGGTTTATTTGTATTTAAGCTTACAGCACATCAGATAAAAAATTTAGTAGCATGTTGAGAACCGATATCCAGTTCCTCGTACAGTTTGAATCATTTTATCGTGACCATTTTTTTCGAGCACTTTACGCAGTCGCCGAATATGTACATCAACAGTACGATCTTCTACGTAAACGTTGGTGCCCCAAACATAGTTTAACAATTGTTCGCGATTATAAACTCGTTCTGGACGTGTCATAAAAAAGTGTAGCAATTTGAATTCCGTCGGCCCCATGGCTAATACTTGTTTATTGGTTATGACACGATGTGACGATGGATCTAAAATTAAACCTTGTATTTCAATTATTTCTTTAGTTGTCGTAGGAACAGTGCGTCGTATCATGGCACGAATACGTGCCACTACTTCTTTCGGTGAAAAAGGTTTAGTAATATAATCGTCGGCTCCGAGTTCTAATCCACAAACGCGATCTTCTTCTTCCCCTCGCGCCGTCAACATAATTACAGGAATACTACGGGTTAACATCTCACGCCTTATGTGTTGAATGAATTGGATACCGGAACCTCCAGGTAGCATCCAGTCAAGTAGTATTAGATCGGGTAAGAGGCCAGTAAGAGATGCCACTGCGTTACTATAATTTTCGGCTGTTAACGGTTGGTAACCATTTTGCTGCAGTAAAAGGCAGAGCATTTCTCGAATTGCTACCTCATCTTCCACCACCAAAATGCGTTTTGTCATTATTAAATTCTGCCAATTCGCCATATTCCGCGTTATCTGGTTATTCACTACAGAAACCCTAAGAGCCTATGCGAAATTTTCTTTGGCGAATCTCAGACGAGGAAAATTTCTTATAATCTCTAAGACGAAGAAGGTTACTATCAAAGATAGATTAATAGTATTAGATAGTTAGTTAATATGTCTACCACTTTCCATGTATTTTTAGACTGTGTCCGTTTGGTATAAATATTTATACATAACAATGAGAGGAAGAAATGAAGCAGATATTGAGATCTGCTTCTATCTTACATGACAAGAAAGGAACTGGTTGATAATTACACGCGCATGAAGTCGATATGAGTGAATTTAGGCTTAAATGGATGGCGTTGCACTGCCTGTACTTTCACATTATTTGCTTTACCATCGATCATTAAAGTTAGGGGTTCTCCATAAAAACCCAGTTTTGATTCAAGATTTATTATAACATCCTGCTCAAGAGCAATGGAAATAGCTTGTTCTGAGCCGCCATAGACGACCGCGGGAAATTTATTTTTAGCACGCAGGCGGCGGCTCGCACCTTTCCCCTGATCTTTAACATCACGTACAGTTGCATTGATAGTGATCATTTTATTTTCTCTTAAGAATAATTATCCTGCTACAGGCGACCCAGCAGCAGCTTTGAAATAGCCTTTACCCTGGAATAATCTAAAGCAAAGCAGGCGGGATTCTAGCGAAATATCAATCAGACAGCAAATAAAACCGTAGGGTATCAATAGTGGTTTAAAATCATGCACGAATTAATCACGATTGCTGTTATGTAATACTCTACGCCCAGTGTGGTATCGTTTCTTCCAATATTGATCATTAAGGCTAGATATTGTTACCCCAGTAGCGGCAGATACATGAACGAATTTATTATTATCTAAATAAATACCAATATGACGTCCAGTGGGACCTGCCCGAAATAATACTAAATCCCCGGCCTTTAATTTAATCCGTTGAATTTTTTTACCAACCGTTTGCTGCGCAGAAGTTGAGCGTGGTAAGTTTATGCCAAATTGTTCACGGAAAGTCAGTTGTACAAAAGCAGAACAATCAATCCCTTTTTTACTGCTACCTCCGAAACGATAACGTACGGCTTTCCAACCCGTATATTGTTTTAATATTTTTGATTTGATGAAGCGGGTTTCAAATGTATTTTGCGAGTTGTATGGTTCATATCGACTATTTTTCCAAGAGGCATGTGAGTTTGATTTTTGTGGTGTACTACATGCAGACAACATGGTGGTAACAGCAATTAAAGGAATGATTTGCAAAATATATTTTGTAAGAATTTGAGATTTAACCATAGTGGTACTGTCTCCTGAAACTATCATGGTCTCAATGTCAGATTTTTTTATGTGAAACTAAGCAGAATCGTTATTCGTGTTAGTATAAATTTAAAAAATGTTTAATAATTTATAGCAGATAAAAAAGAAAATATTATTTTGGTTGATTATTGACCAACTTTCTGCCGCATCGTTCTTGATGATAAATTGTTCATTTTGGATGTGAATTGCACGAAGAAAGCATAAGTTAAAAAAATCGTTTGACTTATAAATGTGGGAAAGTAATATGTGCCCCACGCAGTACTGATGAGCCTCACGAGCAAATTAAGTACAGTTGCGTAGGTGAGGTGGCCGAGCGGCTGAAGGCGCTCCCCTGCTAAGGGAGTATATGGTTAATAGCCGTATCGAGGGTTCGAATCCCTCCCTCACCGCCAATAGATAATGCATCCATAGCTCAGCTGGATAGAGTACTCGGCTACGAACCGAGCGGTCGGAGGTTCAAATCCTTCTGGATGCACCAAATATAGTATCGGTGGTGAGTATAAAATCACTGTAGTAAAAAATCCGCACTCCAATGGGTTTGCGGTTTTTTTGTTATCTGGTTTTGATAATGGTCAATTCACTTCATTTTTATTTAGTATTTTTTATTGCAATACACTTAAATAGCCGCATCAACTAAAATTAGTGAATAGCCGTTTTTTTAACTCGACAATACTCGTTAACAGTATGCTCGTAATAATATTGGATACCAATTTAATTAATTTTTACTTTTTATTGTAAGTAAATAATAAATTATTGTAACTCTATCCGGTAATGATACTATCAATATAAAGTGTATCTGGTTTTTATAAAATATTAGCAGGCAGAGGTGATTTCGCACTGTCTCTTAGAGGCTCAATGTTTTCCGAGATCGGCCGTTGTATTGATAATTTTTTTGGTTCTATGCAAACCCATACGGTTCGAAGGCGATAAGGTGCTTGTCGATGCTGTATCAATCGATTGAAAAAAATTCAACTGCAGTGTTTTTTCTCGAATTCGAGTGAGTATAAATTTAAGCGCAAAATTGTTCAATTCAACTAAACTTGTATCCGTTAGCAACGCGCTAGACTAAGCTATTTACATTTTATATCGATGTAATAGCTTACGTTTTCATGGTGTATAATGGATAATAGCGGGGAAACTGAGAGACCCGACTCTTTTAATTTTTCAAGGAGCAAAGAATGCTTATTCTGACTCGTCGAGTTGGTGAAAAAATAATGATTGGCGATGGAGACCACGTTATTGAGGTTACTATTTTAGGAATTAAGGGCAATCAAATAAGAGTAGGTGTGGGAGCTCCAAAAGACGTGTCTGTTCACCGTCAAGAAATCTATGAACGTATTCAAGCAGAAAAGAGCCAGCCGGATGTCTCCGAATGACTCTAAAGCGGGGCTTTGCTTTTTTATGAAGAGCTCTGCCACCGCTAGTGTTCTGTTTTTATAAGGGATACCGTATCCTGTATTCTAAAGTCTTTAACACTACTGATGCTAATTGAGATTTTTTGATATCTTCCCTGCGATAAATAACGAGGATTTCTACACAGCGCTAAATAGAGATCTGGCATGCCTCAGTGGGTTCCTGCTTCATCGAGCGACCCTAAGTCGACGCTCTCCCTCCAACACTTCCTTCGCGTCTACGGCTCTTGAAGGTCAAGGTTTTACGGCATACCGGATAATTTAATATCTTTTATCCGTTTGATATTAGCACCTAGTTTACTTAGTTTATCTTCGATCTTTTCATAACCGCGATCAATATGATAAATACGGTCGATGGTAGTTACACCCTCAGCAATACAGGCTGCCAGGACAAGACTGGCAGAAGCACGTAGATCTGTTGCCATAACTTGTGCCCCGGAAAGTTTTTCAACACCGTAACAGATAACGCTGTTGTGTTTGATTTCTGCTTTTGCTCCCATACGAACTAATTCTGGCACGTGCATAAAACGATTTTCGAAAATGGTTTCAGTGATCACACCACGACCTTCTGCAACAAGGTTAAGCAAACTAAATTGCGCTTGCATGTCTGTTGGAAATCCGGGGTGGGGTGCTGTACATAAAGTAACAGCTTTTGGGCGTTTGCCGTGCATATCCAAGCTGATCTGTTTTTTATCTTTGTCTATTTCAATAGAAGCGCCGGCATCACCAAGTTTAGCCAATACAGCCTCCAAAGTGTCAGCACAAGTATTATGACAAACAATTTTGCCTCTTGAAATGGCGGCAGCTACCAAGAAAGTACCGGTTTCAATTCGATCAGGAAGTATAGAATATATCCCCCCACGGTTTAACTTATTGACCCCTTCGATGGTAATGCTATCAGTACCCGCGCCACTGATTTTTGCGCCTAACATATTGAGAAAATTTGCGGTATCAACAATTTCTGGTTCTCTCGCCGCGTTCTCAATCTTTGTGATGCCTTCGGCTAACGTTGCCGCGCTCATAATGGTGACTGTTGCGCCCACGCTGACCGCTTTCATTTTAATATGCGCCCCTTTCAGACGCCCGTCGACAGAGGCTTTGACATAGCCATCTTCCAGCTTTATTTGGACACCTAGACTTTTCAAACCATCAATATGTAGATCAACCGGACGTGCACCAATAGCACAGCCACCCGGTAAAGAAACTTCACCTTTACCAAATCTTGCGACTAAGGGTCCTAATGCCCAGATGGAAGCACGCATCGTTTTCACCAATTCATAAGGAGCACGAAACTTATTAACTTGGCTAGCATCAATAAACACCGAACCATTCCGCTCAATTTTGATCCCCAAACGGCGGAGTAATTTAATGGTGGTATCGATATCTTTGAGATGCGGAATATTCTGTAATTCCACAGGCTTTTCAGCTAATAATGAAGCGAATAATATTGGCAGGGCGGCGTTTTTTGCACCAGAAATAGTGACCTCACCTGTCAGGCAAGCTACCCCTTCCACCTGAAATTTTTCCATTATGACGGCTCTTTATGATTGAATTATGGTTATACCCTTCGCCTTTGAAGCTGTAGTGTTGTTGGCTGCGGGTGTTCGCCGAATCACGTAGTCTATCTACGCTCATCGGTCTCACACTCTGGCCGCCTAACGGCAACTTCAAGGGCTGTGGGTATATACCCTTCGCCTTTCAAGTTACGGCGGCGTTGGCAGCGATCACTCACCCTCTGTCATGTACTACCTGTACACTCCTGGGATTCGATTGATTGCCGTCTTGCCGTAACTCGAAATTCATTGGGTATATAGATGAAAGATTAAAAACCATTGAGTTTGCGATCTCTTTGCCATTCTTGTGGTGTATAGGCTTTAATTGAGACAGCATGCATACTGCCTTTAGCAATATATTCCGCTAATACTGCGTAGACAGCCTGGTGTTTTTGTCTAAGATTCATATCAGTAAAAACCTCGCTGATAACCGTCACTTGAAAATGGCTACCTTCAACACTGACGTGAGCGTCTTGTAGTGATAATGCTTCTGCTTGCATCAACAATTCTTTAACTTTTGCAGCGTCAATAATAATGTTCATGTTTACTCGTTAATTGAAGCGGTATTGTTATACCCTTCAGCCTTTGAAGCTGTTGGCTGCGAGTGTTCGCCGAATCACGGTAGTATGTCTACGCTTATCGGCCTCACGCCCTGGCCGCCTAGCGGTAACTTCAAAGGCGAAGGGTATAACCGTCTCATATAGAAATTATTTGCTGGAGATTGTAGAGCTTAATCAGTGTGGCTAACTGATCACTGATACCTGATATGGCTAACTTTATATTTTGCTGCTGAGATTTAAAATGAATGAAATGAACCAGCAGCGCTAGACCAGCAGAATCGACTCGTTGTAGCTGTGCTACATCAATACAATCAATATCAGTGAGCAGTTTGTTACGTTGCTGCCATAAGGGCAACAAGGTGCCACGATCCAGATCGCCTTGCAATAGTAAGCTGTTTGTCTGTAATTGCCAGTGTAATTTAACGATCATGATTGTTATTCATTCCATTATTATTTTTTGTTTAATTTTATTTCCTGCTTGCTGCTGGCTTCTAATGCTTTGGTTAGACCTTTAATTCCTGTTTGCTGCAAAATAGAATCCCACCCGCTTTTTTTGGTCTGAAGCATGCTTACTCCTTCAACAATCATGTCGAAAGCTTGCCAATTTTTAGTTTGACTGTTACGACGCCACTGAAAATCAAGACGTATTGGTGGGCGTCCGTTGGGATCTATGATCTCGACACGGATAGGGATAATCTCTCTATCTAACGGTTGTTCCGGTGAAATTTTGTACGTTTGCCCCTGATACATTGTTAATGCTTGGGCGTAAGCCTGTTCTAAATATTTTGTGAAGGCGCTAAAATAATCGTCGAGAGTGGTTTTATCGGCTTTGATTTGGTCTTCGGTTTTGCCTTTGGTTTCTATTGCTCTTGTATAATAAGACCCTAATACCAATGCTCCGGCGTACTTTATTTGTACAGCAGGGATGAGCTCTTGACTTACAATGGTTCGTAGATAATCGGGATTTTGTTTGATTGTGGATTGTTCTTTTTTTAACCTATCAAAGGTTCTTTGTGCCACATCTTCCATCAGGCGATAAGGATTCGTTTTGTCTACCGCACTGGCCAAAGGTGTGATTAACAATAACGTCATCATTAATAAATAGTTAAGCATGCGTGCCCTGATCATTTCAAAATCCCTCCTGGGTTGATGTTACGGTATTATTGTCGTCTTTTTTATAAATTAATTGCCCGATTAAATCTTCTAAAATCAACGCGGACTTAGTGTCTTCAATGGTATCACCCGCTTTTAAGATACGCGTACCCATTTCTTGATCTTCAAAACCGACATTAAGTGCCAGAAATTGTTCCCCTAGCAACCCCGCGGTTCTAATAGCTAAAGAGCTGCTGTTGGGAATATGGTTATAATTTTCCTGGATATCTATTGCGACTCGAGGGGTATAATTTTTTTTATCTAAAGAGATATCGGCTACTCGCCCCACTACCACCCCACCAATTTTCACCGGCGAATTGATTTTTAATCCGCCTATATTGTTGAAAGTCGCGTATATACGGTAAGTTGATTGATTACCTATTGATTTGATATCAGCCACTTTTAGGCATAAAAAAATCACGGCAATGAAAGCCACTAGAACAAACAGGCCTACTCCTATTTCACTTTTTTTCGTTTGCATTATTTAATTTCCGAACATGAGTGTGGTCAGCACAAAATCTAATCCTAGCACTGCTAATGATGAATACACTACAGTACGAGTGGTTGCTTGACTAATGCCTTCAGATGTCGGAAGTGCATCATAGCCGTTAAATAGCGCAATCCAAGTGATGGCCACGGTGAATACTAGGCTTTTAATCAAACTATTTATTAAATCAACTCGCCATTCAACAGCATTTTGCATCGCCGTCCAAAAGAAACCAGCGTCGATCCCCTTCCAGTCAACCCCGACTATCGCTCCCCCGACTATTCCAAACGCAATAAAAATAGCCATCAGTAATGGCATACTAACGACGCCGGCCCAAAAATGAGGGGCGATTATCCGTCGAAGAGGATCAATCGCCATCATCTCTAAGCTAGCAAGCTGTTCCGTGGCTTTCATTAGGCCGATTTCAGCAGTTAGCGCTGATCCTGCTCTTCCGGCGAATAATAATGCTGTTATCACTGGACCCAGTTCCCGCAGCAATGATAACGCTACCATCATCCCCAGGCTGCTCTCAGCACTGTAAGTCATCAAGATTAAATAGCCTTGTAATCCCAGTACCATGCCGATAAATAATCCAGAAACCACAATAATTGACAGAGATTGTGTTCCCAGATTGTGGAGCTGTTTTACTAGCAATGGCCATTGTTTGCGCGGTTCTGGTTTACCCACCAGCGCATGAAATAACATCCATCCGGCGCGCCCGAATGATGTGCATACATCGATCGCTTTACCACCTAGGGACGCCAACGCTTTTACTAGCATAAATACTCCATCAGCCTAAAATTTATTCAAAATCTGCTGTGTTCGCTGATATTGGGTGAAAATCAGTAGCAACATATTTTCCTCGTCTTAGCGCCGCTCAAAGAAGATTTCGAATAGGCTCTAAGAAGTTGCTAATCTATCATTTATCACAGTGGATCTGAGTTTCATTTTTCGCTTTTTTGTTAGCGCGTATTTTTATATTATTGATGTTTATGTTTTTTTAATAATTCTATTTTATAGTCACCGGCTGGAAAACGAAAAGGAATAGGCTCATCAGCAATACCGTCAAGGAACTGACGTACCTGTTGGTTATGATTATTTTGTAATTGTGTTGCTGTTCCTTCAGCAATCACCTGTTGGTCAGCAATAATGTAAGCATAATCAGCGATACTGAGTACTTCTTGTACATCATGCGACACCACGATACAGGTAACACCTAATGCATGGTTTAACTCATCGATAAGTTTAACGAGAATTCCCATCGTAATCGGATCTTGGCCGCCAAAGGGTTCATCAAACATAACTAATTCAGGATCGAGTGCGATCGCTCGAGCCAATGCAACTCGCCTGGCCATACCGCCAGAAAGTTCCGACGGCATCATTTTGGCAGCGCCTCGTAATCCGACGGCTTCCAATTTCATCATTACTGTAATGTGCAATAGTTCGTCTGGTAGGCTGCTATGTTCACGTAGAGGAAACGCAACATTTTCGAAAACATTCAGATCAGTAAATAAGGCACCAGACTGAAATAACATTCCCATTTTTTTACGTACATTATACAGTCGTTGACGTGACAAGGTTGGGATATTGTCGCCATTAAATAAAATCATGCCACAGTCAGGCACTAATTGCCCACCGATCAATCGTAACAAAGTTGTTTTACCTATCCCTGATGGCCCCATAATCGCCGTTATTTTTCCACGGGGTACTGTCATATTAATATCGGAAAATATCCTACGTTCACGGCGGGTAAAACTCATACTCTGGATTTCAATTAAATTCGCTGCCAATGGGTTCATTTTTATTCGCCTTTGTTGTGCTTGATGACGGTTATACCCTTCGCCTTTGAAGCTGCCGCGTTGTTGGCTGCGGGTGTTCGCCGAATCACGTAGTCTATCTACGCGCATCGGTCTCATTTCCTGGCCGCCTAGCAGCAACTTCAAAGGCTGTGGATATATTTTACTCGGCTGTGTGACCGAAGCTCTGTTATTAAGTAAGTTTATCGTTTATCTTGTGATGTTTTTTATACCCTTCGTCTTTGAAGCCGCCGCGTTGTTGGCTGCCAGCTCTCGCCTCATGGTATGTCTACGCTCATCGGTCGGTCGCCCTGGCAGCCAGGCAACTTCAAAGACGAAGGGTATATAGCATTGCTCGATTTAACGTCGCAGCCGAGTTTTATAACCGAGCAGGGGTCGAATATGTCTCATGTTGAATTATCATCAGGCGCCTGTTTTCCAGGCAATTGCTCTGAAGACTGTTGCTTTCAACAAGCTGGAAAAAAAGTATTACAAATTGAGCGTAATGCTCTAGCACAGCTTGATCAATACATTAATCATGATTTTTCTCATGCTTGCGAAAAAATCTTTAATTGTCAGGGCAAAGTGGTAGTAATGGGGATAGGTAAATCAGGTCATATTGGCCGAAAAATAGCAGCGACCTTTGCCAGTACCGGCACCCCTGCTTTTTTTATCCATCCCACCGAAGCTAGCCATGGTGATTTAGGAATGGTGACATCACAGGATATTGTCTTGGCTATCTCAAATTCGGGTGAAACAAGTGAAATTTTATCCCTGATCCCGATTTTAAAACGCCAAAAAATTTTGTTGATTGCCATGAGCGGCAATCCTAAAAGTAACATGAGTGAAGTGGCGGATATCCATTTATGCATTAAAGTACCCGAAGAGGCTTGCCCATTGGGACTTGCCCCAACAGCGAGTACCACCGCTACCCTTGTTATGGGTGATGCCCTTGCAGTGGCGTTACTGAAAAAACGTCGCTTTACCCCACAACATTTTGCCCTTTCTCATCCAGGTGGTTTATTAGGACGAAAATTACTCGTTCGTGTTGACGAGATTATGCATATTGGAACTGAAATTCCACAGGTGACTCTTGATGCTTCATTGCGTGATGCATTGCTGGAAATTACGCAAAAAAAACTCGGTTTAACCGTTATCTGTGATGATCAGATGAAAATTGCCGGTGTTTTTACTGATGGCGATTTACGCCGAGTATTATCTGATAACAAGTTTGATCTCAATAACGCTAAAATTGCTGAGGTTATGACATCGGGTGGTATCCATATTTCTGCTGATAAGCTGGCGGTGGAAGCGCTCAATTTAATGCAATTACATAATATTACGGTACTGCTAGTGGTCGAAGGTGAGCGCCTATTGGGTGTAGTGCATATGCACGACCTGCTAAAAGCGGGTATCGTATAAAAGGGAGACATAAATGTATACAGAAACTGATTATGGATTAGTACTGACAAAAATTATTGAGTGCGCTGCTAAGATCCGTTTACTCATTTGTGATGTCGATGGGGTATTGTCGAATGGTTTAATTTATATGGGTAATCAAGGTGAAGAACTGAAAGCTTTTCATGTGCGAGACGGTTATGGTATCCGTTGTTTAAAAAAATCTGGTGTGGAAGTTGCCATTATCACGGCGCGTAGTGCCGAATTAGTCAAAAATCGGGCGCAAACATTATCCATTACACACCTATATCAAGGCCAAGTGGATAAATCTTTAGCCTATAAAGAATTATTAACAAAACTCAATTGCCAACCTGAGCAAGTGGCTTATATTGGTGATGATTTGATCGACTTACCCGTAATGAATGAGGTGGGATTATCAGTTGCGGTGGCAGATGCTCATCCTGTAGTGCGAAAAAAAGCACATTATATTACTCGTATTGCAGGGGGACAGGGTGCGGTGCGAGAAGTTTGTGATCTCATCTTGTTTGCAAAAAAAAAGTTTGAACAAAAAAATGCAACAGATTTGTAGGATGTTGATATACCCACAGCCCTTGAAGTTGCCGCTAGGCGGCCAGGGCGTGAGACCAATGAGCGTAGACAACTACGTGATTCGGCGAACACTCGCCGCCAACAACGCGGCGGCTTCAAAGGCGAAGGGGATATGACTAAAATCAGAATAGGGATAACACTGTTACTGACCATGATCGCTTTGGTGTTAATTGGTTGGAATTTCTCTGGTTTTAATCAGCAGGTAATACAACCTGTTGATCATCATCGGCCTACTTATCAAAGTCAACAAACGGCTACAGCGGTATATGCACTAGACGGTAAACTACATTATCGATTGATGGCAGAAGAGGTTAAGAATTACACCAATAGCTCAGTTAATAATGCGGCTCTCGATCATTCGACGGTCACTTGGTTCACTAAGCCAGTCATGACCTTGTTTGATGAAAACGCGGTAGGCAGTTGGGCAATAAAAGCGGATCAGGCCAAACTCACCGATGGTAAAATGCTCTATTTGTATGGTCATGTTGAGGTTAATAATTTAACAGCAATCTCACAGTTGCAAAAAATTACCACTGATAATGCTGAAGTTAATTTAATCAATCAAAATATCTCATCAAATGATGATGTTAACCTGTATGGTGTTGGATTCACTGTCAATGGTATGAAAATGCGGGGAAATTTGCGTAATCAAACCGTAGAACTAAGCGAGAAGGTTAAAACCCATTATGAAAATCAGCAATAAAATCCATGGTATTTTACTGACCGGCTTATTTTTAGCGGCATTTTTAACAGTGAACTTTCCCGCTTTAGCGTTAAGCAGTGATAGTGAGCAACCCATTCATATCACCTCAGATACACAATCACTCGATTTACCTAACAATGTTTCAGTTTTTATCGATAATGTCATCATTAAGCAAGGTAGCATTGAAATTAAAGCGAATAAAGTGGTTGTCACCCGTCCCGACGGTGAGCAAAAAAAAACGGTAATGGAAGGTTTTGGCACCCCAGTCACTTTTCAGCAAATGCAAGATAACGGTAAGTTAGTGACCGGACACGGCGAAAAATTGCGTTATCAGTTAGCTAATCAATTCTTGGTACTTACTGGTAATGCCTACCTGAAACAACTAGATAGCAATATTGAAGCTGATCGCATTACTTATCAGGTTGAAAAGCAGTTAATGGAAGCTTTCAGTGATAAAGGTAAACGTGTCACCACTGTATTGTTGCCTGCTCAATTACAAGATACTAAGCCACAAAAAAATCGTAAAACAAATGAGACAAAAAATTAGGAGCCTATACCCAATGAATTTCGAGTTACGGCAAGGCGGCAAGGGCGACCGACCGATGAGCGTAGACCTACTACGTGATTCGGGCGAGCGTCCGCAGCCAATAACGCGGCGGCTTCAAAGGCGAAGGGTATATTTCAAATCTTCTTGAGCGACGCTCAGATATTGAACAGGCTCTCACAACCATGGGCGACAACAATGGCAAGCTTAATCGTAACAAAATTGGCCAAAGCGTATAAAGGACGCAAAGTAGTTGAAGAGGTTAGCTTAACCGTAAATTCAGGTGAAATTGTTGGTTTGTTAGGCCCTAATGGGGCAGGAAAAACAACTACTTTTTATATGATTGTGGGTATAGTTGCACGTGACGCTGGATGTATTTTGCTTGATGAAGAAGATATCAGCCTGTTACCTTTGCATGAGCGCGCACGACGCGGGATTGGTTATCTACCGCAAGAAGCGTCTATTTTTCGTGGCCTAAGTGTTTATCATAACTTAATGGCGGTACTAGAAATTCGTCAAGATCTATTAGCTCAGCAGCGTACAGAACGTGCAAAAGAGCTGATGGAAGAGTTCCATATTGCGCATTTACACGATAACCTAGGCCAATCGCTTTCCGGTGGAGAACGTCGACGTGTTGAAATTGCTCGAGCGTTGGCCGCTAATCCTAAGTTCATTTTACTTGATGAACCCTTTGCCGGAGTCGATCCGATTTCGGTGATTGACATCAAAAAAATTATTAAGCATTTACGAGGGAGGGGATTGGGCGTTTTGATTACCGATCACAACGTGCGTGAAACGCTAGATGTTTGTGAGCGAGCCTATATCGTGAATCGAGGGCATCTGATCGCCCAGGGCACACCGCAAGAAATTTTAGCAGACGAACAAGTTAAACGAGTTTATTTAGGCGAAGAGTTTCGGCTGTGATTTTAGATCCTATGAAGATCGGGTTAAAAATATTTATTTAATATATTCATATTACTGCGTTTTTTGGGTTTTCCTCATCTGAGCTTTTCTCAAGAATATTTCGAATAGGCTCTTGGTCATCCGCATTTTTAATAAATGTAGGATTTTAATAAAAGGCTGATGTCTAACATTGAGTGGTTACGGAAAATTGATCTAACATTATGAAGCAAGGTTTACAACTTAGGCTCAGTCAGCAATTGGCTATGACCCCACAACTTCAGCAGGCAATACGTTTGTTGCATCTCTCTACTGCTGAATTACAACAAGAGATTCAGTTGGCATTAGCCAATAATCCTCTGCTAGAGCAAACAAATAGCCATGTGGAAGTTGACACGAAAGAGACGGTAAACCCAGAAGATTTTGATAGCCTTAACGCCCTAGAAAAAGAAAATATACCGGAAGAGTTGCCGCTGGATGTAACCTGGGAAGAGATGTATAACACCAGTATGTCATTCGGAATGAGTCATGATTACGGCAATGATAATGATGATTTACCCTGCTACCAGGGGGAAAATACTCAAAGCTTACAAGACTATCTGATGTGGCAAGTGGATCTCACGCCCTTTTCTGATACTGATACTGCTATCGCCATTTCTATCATTGATGCGGTAGATGAAACTGGGTATCTTACCGTATCGCTAGAAGAGATTTTAGCCACTATCGGTGATAAAGAGCTGACACTTGACGAAGTGGAAGTAGTGTTAAAACGGGTACAACATTTTGATCCTGTTGGGGTCGCGTCTCGTAATTTACGGGAATGTTTATTAGTCCAATTATCACAATGTGCTACAAATACGCCTTACCTGATAGAAGCACGCTTAATAGTTGCGGATTATCTCGATTTGTTGGGTAATCATGATTACCGCACAATAATTCGCTTAAGCCGACTAAAAGAAACGGCGCTAAAAGAAGCCATTGCCTTGATCCAGTCGCTCGATCCGCGTCCGGGGCAGTCGGTTGTTAGTACAGGCACATCACAGTATGTTATTCCAGATGTTATTTTGAGCAAGAAGGGGAATGATTGGACGGTTGAATTGAACACTGATAGCCTTCCACACTTGAAAATTAACCAACAATATGCAGCCCTAACATCAGCAGGAGGGGGTTTACTTAACGATAACGACAGCCAGTATATTCGTAGTAATCTACAAGAAGCAAAATGGTTAATAAAAAGTTTAGCAAGCCGCCATGAAACATTACTGAAAGTGGCGCGCTGTATTGTTGATCAACAAATTGCGTTTTTCGAACAGGGTGAAGAATCTATGCAACCCATGGTTCTTGCTGACGTCGCTAGTGTAGTGCAGATGCATGAGTCAACAATATCGCGCATTACTACTCAAAAATATCTTCACAGTCCTCGAGGGATTTTTGAGCTCAAGTACTTCTTTTCTAGTCATGTAAATACTGAAAGTGGAGGTGAAGCTTCTTCTATAGCAATCAGAGCGTTGATAAAAAAATTGATAGCCGGAGAAAACCCTATCAAGCCGCTAAGTGATAGCAAATTGACTTTATTGCTTTGCGAACAAGGCATTATTGTGGCTCGGCGTACTGTTGCCAAGTACCGAGAGTCGTTGTCCATTCCACCCTCTAATCAACGTAAACGGTTAATTTGACCTGAATTGAGAAGGAAAAATGTATGCAGCTAAATGTAACTGGACGTCATCATCTAGAGATTACTGATCCATTGCGTGATTTTATTGAAAAAAAATTAAGCAGGCTTGAGCGCTATTTTGACCATATTAATCAGGTACGTGTGGAGTTAAGAGTAGAAAAAACGGAACACATTGCAGAAGCAACGGTGGATGTAAATGGAGGAAAACTGCATGCAACCTCAGAGCACCCCAAACAGGTACACCAAGATATGTATGCTGCGATTGATTGTTTGGTCGATAAATTGGCCTGTCAACTTAAAAAACATAAAGACAAATTGAAAAAGCGTTAAGGGCTATTGCAAAGAAAATTTTAAATTTGCTGTAGTAAGTTTGTTATATCAGGAGCAAACTGAATTACCCATCGACGACAGAATTTTTAGAATAAGGATGAAACAGCGATTAAGTGAAAGATAACATGACTAACGATTATACAATGCAGCTACATTCAGTATTAAATATCGAGTGTACTAAGATTCTAAGTCCTGAAGAGTGCTCAAGTAAAAAACGCGCCTTAGAAATTATTAGTGAGCTGGCGGCTAAACAGCTTGGGTTATCCACCCAGGTTATTTTTGACGCCTTGTTAACACGTGAACGTTTAGGTAGCACGGGAATTGGTAACGGCATCGCCATCCCTCATGGAAAACTAAAAGAAGATACATTGCGCGCCGTTGGTGTGTTTATTCGTCTTAAGCAACCTATATCTTTTGAGGCTATTGATAATCAACCCGTTGATATATTGTTCGCTTTATTAGTGTCTGCAGACCAATGTAAAACTCATTTACATATGTTATCTTTAGTTGCTGATAAATTAGCTGATAAAACGGTTTGTCGCTCTTTACGTACGGTTGAAAGCGATGAGGCGCTTTACCGAATCATTACTGAGCCGCCTCTAAAAAACACATAAAACAGTATGAGCTATTTAACATGATTATTTTTTTATATCAATATATTAATATAAAATTCACCATTAACAGATATATTACATACTAATAATAAATTTAATTATTTAAAATTAAAAGGAACAGGTTGTCATTGAAATACTGGGGAGGTTATGGTGTTGATAATTGTTAGTGGTCGTTCTGGTTCGGGTAAGTCGGTGGCCTTACGCGCATTGGAAGATATGGGTTTTTATTGTGTTGATAATTTGCCTATAGTGTTACTACCACAGCTGGTGGACACGCTCATTGAGAGCAATAGTTCTGCCGCAATCAGTATTGATATCCGTAACATGCCTGAATCACCTGAAACATTTGCACAGGCAATAGAAGAATTGCCTGAAAAATTTTCCCCAAAGCTGCTTTTTTTAGATGCTGATAACAACACATTAATCCGCCGTTATAGCGACACGCGCCGCTTACACCCACTATCGAGTAAAGATTTGTCTTTAGAAAACGCCATCGATAAAGAAAATAGATTACTCGCTCAGTTACGTGCCGATGCTTATCTAATCATTGATACCTCTGAGGTATCAGTGCATGAATTAGCGACAAAATTACGTACTTGTTTGCTTGGAAAATGTGACAGTAAATTGACCTTGCTTTTTGAGTCTTTTGGTTTTAAATACGGCCTGCCAATTAATGCAGATTATGTCTTCGATGTCCGTTTTTTGCCGAATCCGCATTGGGATCAAAAATTATGTTCTATGACAGGGCTAGACCAACCCGTCATTGATTTTTTTGAAAAGCATATTGAAGTGCGTGAATTTATTAATGAAACAGGTTGCTATTTAGAAAGATGGCTGCCGATGTTGGAGAATAGTAACCGCCATTACCTCACCGTTGCTGTTGGTTGTACTGGTGGTCAACATCGTTCGGTCTATGTTACTGAAAAATTAGTGAAACACTTTCGTTCTAAAGGGAAAATTGTCCAATTACATCACCGTGCTTTGGAAAAATAATAATGATAAAAAAAACAGTTGAAATAAAAAACAAATTGGGCATGCATGCTAGACCCGCGATGAGATTATTTGAACTTGTACAACATTTTAACGCGGAAGTGATATTACGTAATGAAAGCGGCACGACAGCAGAAGCTAGCAGTGTGATAGCGTTATTGATGCTTGATTCGGCACAAGGTCGCCAAATCGAGGTTGAAGCCAGTGGTCCGGATGAAATTCTAGCATTGCGGGCGGTCATCGAACTGTTTGATTCTGGTTTTGATGAAGACCAATAATGTCATTGAGTATATACCCTTACTTGAAAGGCGAAGGGTATACAGGAGCATAAAAAATGGCTAATCCGCTGTATCAAAAACACATTATTTCTATAAAAGATTTAAGCCGCAACGAATTAACATTAGTTATGCGTATGGCGGGGAGTCTAAAGCAACGTGCTCAACCCGAACTATTAAAAAATAAAATTATAGCCAGTTGTTTTTTTGAATCCTCTACCCGTACTCGTCTATCTTTTGAAACGGCAATCTATCGTTTAGGTGGTTCAGTAGTAGGTTTTGCCGATAGCAGTAATATCTCGGTAAATAAAGGAGAAACGCTAGCAGACACCATTAGAGTCATTAGCAGCTACGTTGATGCGATTATAATACGTCATCCACAAGAAGGGAGCGCTTATCATGCTGCCTCATTGTCAAATAGAGTGCCTATCATTAATGCAGGTGATGGTGCTAATCAACATCCAAGCCAAACTTTGTTAGATTTATTTACTATTCAAGAAACACAGGGGCGTTTGGATAATCTTAATATCGCGATGGTGGGTGACTTAAAATATGGTCGTACAGTGCATTCTCTCACTCAAGCCTTAGCAAAATTTTGTGGTAATCATTTGTTTTTTATTGCTCCAGATGCATTGGCTATGCCTGCTGATATTGTGAAAGTATTGGATGAAAAAGCGGTTTCTTACAGTATGCACGCTAGTATTGAAGATGTTCTACCGGAGTTAGATATTTTGTATATGACTCGAATACAGAAAGAACGTCAAGAAGGATTGACCGATATAAACCGGAAGTCTCCATTTGTTTTGTCTGCAAATATGCTTATCTCTGCACGCCAGAATCTAAAAATACTACATCCTTTACCACGTGTTGACGAAATTTCTACAGAGGTAGATGAGACCCCTTACGCATATTATTTTCAGCAAGCGAGTAACGGTATTTTTGCGCGGCAAGCGCTACTAGCACTGTTATTAAATGCTGAATTGGTTGTTGCAGATTAATTTAATAGGATCAAAAAATCGTTTGTTAACCTTTTTTATTAGACCACTTCCGAAACCCTAGTGAGTGATGCGAAGTCAAGGCACACAGCAACCTTCGTTGCCATGCGAGTACATGAGGATTGCGCACACCGGGTAACGCAGGATCCACGTCACTCAATAGATTTCGAAAGCGGTCTATTATTTATCGATCAGGAATCAATATGAAACATACGGTTAAAGCCACATTGAACACCGAAGAAAAACGCACAATCAAGACTGAACGCGCCCCTGAAGCAATAGGCCCTTATATCCAAGGTGTTGATTTAGGTAGTCTGATTATCACTTCTGGCCAGCTCCCTATTGATGCCAAAACCAATACAATTGCTGATGATATTGCCGCCCAAACTCGTCAGTCACTTGAAAATGTAGCAGCGGTAGTCGAGAAAGCCGGTCTAAGTGTTGCCGATATCGTTAAAACTACCGTATTTGTTAAAGATCTTAATGAGTTTGTCACCATGAATACAGCATACCGCCTTTTCTTTGAGGAACACCAAGCCCCGTTTCCTGCGCGTTCTTGTGTTGAAGTTGCTCGTTTACCTAAAGATGTAAAAATTGAAATTGAGGCTATTGCTGTACGCCGTTAGATGCTATAGTCGCCGATTAATGGCGCATTGCAGCTTGTGCCGATCCCTCGCGGTGATCCCTCTTATAATATTCTCCGTAAACTGCATCTAACTTTATTGTTGAAAACAGGAGAATCTGGAGCTTCTCATTATATGTCATTTGACTCTCTCGGCTTAAACGCCGATATCCTGCGTGCTATTACAGAGCAGAAATATTCTGCGCCTACGCCAATTCAAGAAAAGGCAATCCCTGAGGTGTTGGCTGGCCGTGATTTAATGGCTTCTGCGCAAACCGGTACGGGAAAAACGGCAGGGTTTACCTTGCCGTTACTACAATTACTGAGCGAAAATCAGTCGCTAATTAAAGGCCGACGTCCAGTACGAGCATTAATTTTAACGCCGACCCGTGAACTTGCAGCCCAAATCGGTGATAACGTAAAAAATTACAGTGAATTCCTTAAGTTGCGTTCGATGGTCGTGTTTGGTGGAGTCAGTATCAATCCCCAAATGATGAAATTACGAGGTGGCGTCGATATTTTAGTGGCAACACCGGGTCGTTTATTGGATTTGGAACATCAAAATGCTGTTGATTTAGCCAAAATTGAAATTTTAGTGTTAGATGAAGCTGATCGGATGTTGGATATGGGATTTATCCATGATATCCGCCGAATTTTGGCTAAATTGCCGGCAAAGCGGCAAAATTTGTTATTTTCGGCCACTTTTTCAAATGACATAAAATTATTAGCAAAAAAGTTGTTAAATAATCCTGCTTATATTGAAGTTTCTCCTGGTAATACCACGGCTAAACATATTACTCAGCGAGTTCATTTCGTCGATAAAAGTCGTAAGCGCCAACTCCTTTCTTATATGATTGGCAGCCAAAACTGGCAACAAGTACTGGTATTTAATCGAACTAAACACGGTGCCAATCATTTAGCCGAGCAGTTAAATAAGGATGGCATCACTGCTGCTGCTATTCACGGTAATAAAAGTCAAGGGGCTCGTACACGTGCTCTCGCCGATTTTAAAGACGGTAAGATCCGGGTATTAGTGGCGACAGACATTGCCGCTCGCGGCCTGGATATCGATCAATTGCCGCATGTTGTTAATTATGAACTCCCCAATGTTCCGGAAGACTATGTGCACCGCATTGGTCGAACGGGTCGAGCAGAATGTAGCGGTGAAGCGATTTCTTTGGTGTGTGTCGATGAGCATAAATTATTGAGAGATATTGAACGCTTGCTGAAAAATGAAATACCGCGTATTGCAATCGATGGCTATCAACCTGATCCAACCATTAAAGCCGAACCGATTCAAAATGGACGCCAGGGGCGGGGTTCGTCGAATCGTGGTAAAAATATCAGTCAAACTAGGCGTTCACATAGATAACATCAACGCCAGTAAAAATACAAAAATTTTTTAAGAGCCTATGCGAAATCTTTTTTTTGACGAAGTATCAGCGAGCACAAGAGATTTCGAATATCCCCACAGCCCTTGAAGTTGCCTTCGGTTGCCAGGGGGTGAGACCGATGAGCGTAGACCTCTACGTGATTCGGCGAGCACTCGCAGCCAACACAAAGGCGAAGGGTATAGGCATCTAAGGATGCTACAGCATTCTTGATTCTCGGTAGAATTTATAGGCCAGGTAAACCAATTCGTCATTTTGGTGGTGCAAAAGCTAAACACAGGGTGATTGTTTCACCTTGTTTCGTTATAAAGTTATAGTCGTATTTTTGTGACAAATTGAGAGTAGGAAAATCTTTTTTTACGTTACTAAAATCGGCTTGCTGGCAATTCATTCCGCTTTCACTCAGGAATAATCCCCCGTCAGTTATAATGTTTTCTTCAGTGATATCTACATTATAAACATTAGGTTTTTGTTGATTTGACCACTTGGTCGTAATTTTCGGATGATCAGGTGCATAAAATATTAACCATTCAGATAGGCTGCCTCCTCCCACATATTTTAATGGCACATTATAGTGTTTCTGCCATAAATTATTTAATTCTAAGCTGATAGGTTTTATATAATTACGCTTCGAACCTGCTCCACGAATATCTTTCGTGAGTACTAAAACGTAACCGGAAACAACGAGAATGGCAAAAGATAATAATCCTAAATTTATTTTATTCCAGCATTTTATTTTTTCTACATTTATAAATAGCAATGTTAATAGCGGTGCTAAAATTGAAAAAGGTTGTAACCATTCTGTTATCCGTCCACCGTTGTTAAAAAGAAAATAAATGAATATTATAAAAACAGGTGGCAATAAAATGAAAATAACCGCTCGCTTTTCTTTTGTATTCGGTGATTCTATTTTCCCACCGAGTGGAAATAAAATTAATCCCATTATAATTACCGGATAAAAAACAGACAAAAAAGCAATAAAAATTTTTCCATTGAGACCTGGTTCTATTTGTGAGCCAACCCAATCAAATGCGGCAAAATCATGTTCATAAAGCCACAGAACATTGGGTGAAATGATACAAATGAACAGCAGAATTGAAAAATAAAATTCTTTATATTTAAAAGCTTTCCTGCCTTCTTTTGTTATTAAAATATAAGACAGCATAAAAGGTAAAAAAGATAATGAAGAATATTTCGACATTGTTGCTAACCCACAAAATAATGCGAGTAATAACCAATATCTTTTATTGTCATAAATTGCTTTAATAAAAAAAAGAAATAGATAAGGCCAAAGCATAACAAGTAAATAATTATCGTTATAAGGAATTATATCAAAATTAATAATACCACTTATATTTAAACTCATTAAGGAAAAAAAAGCCATAACATGACAATAAAAAAGACGTAAACTCAGTAACCATATTCCGAACATACCAATAGATATAGTGAGAAAATGTGTTGCATACCAATAGAAATCAAAGGGAATCAATTTATTAAAAAATAAGGCAGGGAGCATTACCGCACCTACTAGATAAGGATTTTTTGGTGAACCAAACTCAGAGTTGCTTGCCCAATTTAATGCCTCAATAGCATCATAAGGTACGGATGGATCAAAAAGATAACTCGCGAATGTCCATGCGATGGCATAAAAAACGATAAAAAAAAGAGCAGGCATTATGCTAGAATTATGTACCTTCATGAATTTATTGCCTTAATTGATTCAATAATTTTTGCATTATTTTAACGTAGAACATACTGATTTACTATGATATACCCACAGTCCTTCAAGTTGCTGCTAGGCGAACCCCCGCAGCCAACAACGCGGGGGTTCAAAGACGAAGGGTATAACGGAGGTTGATGATTTTTATATGTCAGTAGGTATCTTGAATTCACATTTTCGTAGAAATTAACTTCAATTCTATCTATTGTCCTTGTCGTTTAATTGGAGCTTTTATAGGGGTATGCTATTATGGATTTCTTTGGCTTAATTGCTGGAATTTTTATTAAATGAATCGTACCGAATGAAAGTGAAAATATTCTTGTTATCACTATATTTATTTTAGATAAAAATAAATATAAGTGCTGATGATATTTTTTTGAAAATTCGAAATTAATTTTTATTACAACCAGGTTTTATTATTAAATAAAATTCAAATAGGATAAGAGATGATTAATAATGATGTACTACGTAGTATTCGCTATATGCTTAATGTTAATGATACTAAAATAGTCGACATTATTAAATTAACAGGTTATCAAATTAATAATCTAGATATTATTAGTTTTCTTAAAAAAGACAATGAAGCAGGTTATCAATATTGCTCTGATGAGGTAATGGTACATTTTCTTAATGGTTTAATTTTTTTTAAACGTGGTAAAAATGATAAATTTCCGCTCCCTAATATTGAAGTTAAATTAAATAATAATATTTTTTTAAAAAAATTACGGGTGGCTTTTTCGTTGAAAGATAGTGATATGCATGCTCTTTTTCTTTCGGTTAATTTTCCTGTAAGCAAACCGGAATTAAATGCGCTTTTCCGCAAAGAAGGCAGTAAAAATTTTCGTTTATGTGGCGATCAACTATTACGCCATTTTTTGAAGGGACTCACTCTACGTATTCGCAGTTAAACCTCTTGCATACCCTTCGTCTTTGAAGTTGCCGGCGGCCAGGGTGTGAGCTGATGAGTGTGGACACATGAGGGCGATCACCCGCAGCTAACATGGCTTCAAAGACGAGGGGTAAATAACCTATTGCGTGGTATGAATTTCTGCGTTGTGCAGTGCTCGCAATCCTCATGTACTCGCATGGCAACGAAGGTTGCTTGTGCCTTGGCTTTACATAACGAACTACGGTTTTGCAAGCAGTCTTTTATCGAAAACGAGCTCAAAATGCTCATTATATTTTATGTAAACTGCACTTTTTCGCTCATTTTTTCCTCGTCTAAGTGTCGCTTAAGAAGATTTGGAACAGGCTCTTAGAAATTAAATGATCTTTGCATAATCAAGGCTGTGATATTAAGCTTCAAAAGTGTGGAAGGCGTTAAAATAGTTAGCATTAGGAGTATCCTGAGGAGCGAAACACCTCATCTCCAGCATTTTTTCGTGAATATAGTAAAATAAAAAGGTTTAGCACGTGCCACGGTCTTTATAGTTGTAAAGATTTACAACAAGATATACCGTTCGCCTTTGAAGTTGCCTTCGGCTGCCAGGGCGACCGACCGATGAGCGTAGATATACTACGTGATTCGGCGAGCACTCGCAGCCAACAACGCGGCGGCTTCAAAGGCGAACGGTATAGAGATATAGCCGAATCAAATTAAACTGATTTGGCTATAATAGACCCCTTGTACTAGGCGGCATGTGAAAAGAACTTAAGATAATGGATGTTTATTGAAAATTTTCAATTTATACAATTTTAACCGTATCCGATGTGCGTAACTCAACCACTTTTTTCACTTATGCAGGATATTTTGAGTCTTGTCGCTGCTGCTTGTGATTGATAAAGTAGGCGGATTTTTCCTCCCTCAGCTTGCAGGATTACCCTTTACTATGTTTAAGAAATTTCGCGGCATGTTTTCTAATGATTTATCAATCGATTTAGGTACCGCCAACACCTTAATTTATGTTAAAGGACAAGGCATTGTATTAAATGAACCTTCCGTGGTTGCAATACGCCAGGATCGCGCGGGCTCGCCTAAGAGTGTTGCGGCAGTTGGGCAAGATGCCAAACAAATGCTGGGGCGTACTCCTGGCAATATTGCAGCCATTCGTCCGATGAAAGATGGCGTCATTGCTGATTTTTTCGTGACTGAAAAAATGCTACAACATTTTATTAAGCAAGTGCATAGCAATAGCTTCATGCGTCCCAGTCCCCGGGTGCTAGTCTGTGTACCTGTAGGGGCAACACAGGTTGAACGCCGCGCGATCCGTGAATCTGCTCAAGGCGCGGGTGCCCGTGAAGTTTTTCTGATTGAAGAGCCGATGGCGGCAGCAATTGGTGCTGGTTTACCGGTTTCTGAAGCGACGGGTTCAATGGTGGTTGATATTGGTGGAGGGACGACAGAGGTTGCTGTTATCTCACTAAATGGGGTGGTTTATTCTTCTTCGGTACGTATTGGTGGTGATCGTTTTGATGAAGCTATCATAAATTATGTGCGCCGTAATTATGGCTCTTTAATTGGTGAGGCGACAGCTGAGCGTATTAAACACAGCATTGGTTCGTCTTATCCTGGTGATGAAGTATTAGAAATTGAAGTGCGCGGTCGTAATCTAGCAGAAGGGGTACCGCGGGGTTTTACATTGAATTCAAACGAAATTCTTGAAGCACTGCAAGAGCCGCTTACTGGTATCGTCAGCGCGGTGATGGTTGCATTGGAACAATGTCCGCCGGAGTTGGCCTCTGATATTTCTGAGCGCGGGATGGTGCTCACGGGGGGTGGGGCATTATTACGTAATTTAGAACGTCTGCTGATGGAAGAAACAGGTATTCCGGTCGTGGTTGCTGATGATCCGCTGACTTGTGTTGCTCGTGGTGGCGGTAAAGCATTGGAGATGATAGATATTCATGGTGGCGATCTATTTAGTGAAGAATAAATTTATGAAACCGAATTTATGAAGCGGATATTTCATCGGGATCCATCCCTTTCTTTACGATTGTTTATTGCTGCTAGTGCAGCGATTGCGCTGATTATTGTTGATAGCCGTTTTAGTTCATTTATAAAAATACGAACTTACATGGATACGGCTATTAGCCCCTTCTATTTTCTTGCCAACGTGCCCCGCAGCCTACTAGACGGCATTTCTGAAGCCTTAGCAACGAGACAACAACTTGAGCTGGAAAATCGGGCATTACGCCAAGAGCTGTTATTAAAAAGTTCCGACCTGCAATTATTAAAACAATTTAAATATGAAAATATCCGATTACGTGAATTGCTGGGTTCTCCTTTGCGTCAGGATGAATACAAAATGGTCACTCAGGTAATGTCTAGCGGTACTGATCCCTATAGTGATCAAGTGGTCATTGATAAAGGCAGCAGTAATGGTGTTTACGAAGGGCAGCCGGTTATTAGTGACCGCGGTGTTATCGGCCAGGTAACGGCAGTGGGGAAGTTTACTAGCCGTGTCGTCTTGATCTGCGATATATCGCATGCTTTACCCGTTCAAGTATTACGCAATGATATTCGCGTAATTGCTGCTGGCGGGGGTTGTAGCGATGATTTAGTGTTAGAGCATTTTTTTAGCAATGCGGATATCCGTGTTGGGGATGTGTTAGTGACATCTGGGTTAGGTGGACGTTTTCCTGAAGGTTATCCAGTCGCGATAGTGACTTCAGTAAAAGTAGATAATCAACGTGCTTATACGGTTATTCACGCTAAGCCTACCGCTGATTTACAGCGACTACGTTATTTACTATTGCTTTGGGCCAGTGATCGTGGAGATGATAAGCCTCCGTCGGCGGCGGATGCTGTACATCAAGTGGCGCAACAGCGTTTGACACAGATACGTGCTGAATGGGATGAAAGAAAATCTAACGAAATGGATCCAGCGTCATCTACTCAAGCACATGATAAGCTCCATCCCGACGTAATAGAAGACAAGCAGCACCCTGCAACGCTTGATACAGGTTTAATATCAGATGATCCCAGCCCTAACACAGTCAGTGGTGCTCCGGCGAATACACCCCTTGTTCAAGGCACAGTAATGCCATGAGCTACTTTTATAGCTATGGCCGTTGGGTCATTTGGTTATCATTCCTGATTGCGATTATCTTTCAGATTACACCTTGGCCTGAAAAAATTTATCTATTTCGTCCCTCCTGGTTGACTCTCGTCTTTATTTACTGGGTAATGGCCTTACCTCACCGTGTTAACGTAGGTACTGGCTTTTTTCTCGGCTTAGCTATGGATCTTATTTTTGGATCAACCCTTGGCGTACGCGCATTGGGATTGAGTTTTGTCGCTTATTTTGTCGCTTTTAAGTTTCAGTTATTTCGCAATATGGCGTTATGGCAGCAAGCGCTCATGGTGATGTTACTGGTTCTTATGATGAATGTAGTGGTGTTCTGGTCAGAGTTTTTGGTTATTAATGTCTCGTTTCGCCCAGAAATTTTTTATAGCAGTGTAATAAATGGTATTTTATGGCCTTGGTTATTTTTATTGATGCGCAAGATCCGCCGTCAATTCGAGGTGCAATAGATGTTGGTGAAAGGTTAGCTGGTGGGTCGGGAGAATGATATGACCACCACATTATTGATCAATGTTACAGCATCAGAAACACGGCTGGCCTATCTCGAGGAGGGCGTTTTACAAGAGATTCATATTGAACGTGAAGCAAAAAGAGGCATTGTCGGCAATATTTATCAAGGTCATGTTAAGCGAGTTTTACCAGGGATACAGGCTGCTTTTATTGATATTGGTTTGGATAAGGCTGGATTTCTTCATGCTAAGGAGATAACACCTGACAGGATGAAAAAAAATGAATCCCATCATTTTCAATCATCTGACATTACCCGGCAAGTTTATCAAGGCCAATATTTAATGGTGCAAGTAGTTAAAGATCCGCTGGGTAGCAAGGGTGCTCTGTTAACAAAGGATATCCGTTTGCCCTCTCGATATTTAGTCATGATGCCTGGCGTTCAACATGTTGGTGTTTCTCAGCGCATTAAAAATGAAAAAGAACGTGAACGTTTAAAAAATATTGTTACTTTGTCCTGTGATCAAACACTGGGATTTATTATCCGTACTGCCGCTGAAAATATTTGTGAAGAAAAATTATCAGCTGATGTGCTCTTTCTTCAACGTTTATGGCAGGACGTGCTGGCAAAGAAAAAATGTAATCATGCAAAAATCCGCCAACTTTATGCTGAATACCCCCTCTCTTCGCGTATATTGCGTGATTTTGCTGTTACCGAATTAGATCACATTCTAATTGATTCTAAATTAACTTATGACTCGCTTTTGGCGTTTACGGGTAAATATATTCCAGAAATAAAGTCAAAATTGCAGCATTACACCGCTAGTCAGCCTCTCTTCGAGAAGTATAATGTTGAAAATGAAATTCAACGCTCATTGAATCGGAAAGTTATTTTGAAGTCGGGCGGTTATTTAATTATTGATCAAACGGAAGCCCTGACGACTATTGATATTAATACGGGTTCCTCTGTGGGTTATCATAATCTTGATGAAACTATCTTCAATACCAATCTTGAAGCCACCCAAGCTATTGCACGTCAGTTACGGATACGTAATTTGGGAGGGATCATCATCATTGATTTTATTGATATGCATAATAAACAGCATCGTGAATCAGTATTAAAGTCTTTGCAAGAAGCGTTAAGCAAGGATCGAGTGAAAACCACGATTAGTGGTTTTTCTCCGCTTGGACTGGTAGAAATGACACGTAAACGTACTCGTGAAAGTATTGGACAGGTGCTCTGCCATGATTGCTTAACTTGTCAAGGGCAGGGTAGAGTGAAATCAGCAGAAACAGTGTGCTATGAAATTTTAAGAAAAATTGTTGAGATGCATCGTAACAATGATGCCAATGGTTTTGTCGTTTCTGCCTCTCCTTCTGTAGGTGAAAAACTACAGAGCAAAGAATTTGGTGCATTAACAGAAACCGCGAATTTTGTAGGTAAGTCGATAAAAATACAGATTAACCCCCTTTATAGCCAAGAAAATTTTAACGTCGTGATGATGTAATCAGTATAAAATGCTTATACCCTGTGTCTTTTAAGTTGCCTTGGGCTGCCAGGGCGTGAGACCCGATGAGTGTAGACAGACTACATGATTCGGGCGAGGGCTCGCAGCCAACAACACGGCGGTTTCAAAGGCGAAGGGTATATCAATCCATTAAAAATTAATCAGATAAAGAGTGATAAAAATATGAGTCTTACTTCTGTCAGCGATCAGCTACTTACTCCTAATACGCTGACCCATCAGGATCTGTTTTCAGTATTAAGCCAGTTGACAGAACGCGCTCTTGATTACGCCGATCTTTATTTTCAATCCAGCTATCATGAAGCTTGGGTATTGGAAGACAGCTTGATTAAAGAAGGCTCTTATCATATTGACCAAGGCGTTGGGGTGCGCGCGATCAGCGGTGAAAAAACCGGATTTGCTTATGCAGACCAAATTACCTTAAAGGCATTACAACAAAGTGCACAAGCGGCTCGTAGCATCGTTAAAGAAAATGGGACAAGTCAAATACCCCTGTTGCGTGAAGTTTCTTATCCCAGCCGTTATTCGTCGTTAGATCCATTAACAAATTATGATCGTGAAAAAAAAATTGAGTTGTTGCATCGGGTCGATAGGGTGGCGCGTGCTGTAGATAAGCGGGTAAAAGAAGTGACCGCTAGCTTAACCGGTGTTTATGAATTGATTTTAGTCGCCGCCACTGATGGCACCCTGGCGGCTGATGTACGTCCGTTGGTTCGTTTATCCGTGAATGTTTTGGTAGAAGATGCCAACGGTAAGCGTGAACGGGGTAGTTGTGGTGGGGGTGGACGTTGTAGTTATGATTATTTTTTTGAATCTGTTGATGGTGAAGAGCGAGTTGATACTTTTGCTAAAGAAGCCGTTCGAATCGCCTTGGTTAATCTTGATGCTATCGCTGCTCCTGCTGGTACCATGCCAGTGGTGTTAGGTGCTGGTTGGCCAGGGGTATTGCTACATGAAGCAGTAGGTCACGGTTTGGAAGGCGATTTTAATCGCCGAGGCAGTTCTGTATTTAGTGGAAAAATAGAAAAAATGGTTACTTCTGAACTCTGTACTGTGGTTGACGATGGTACCTTGTCGAACCTTCGTGGTTCACTGGCCATTGATGATGAAGGGGTGCCAGGTCAGTATAATATTTTGATTGAAAACGGCATTTTAAAAGGTTACATGCAAGATAAACTGAATGCACGGTTAATGGGGATGGCAGCAACAGGTAATGGTCGTCGGGAGTCTTATGCTCATTTGCCGATGCCTCGTATGACGAATACCTATATGTTAGCGGGACGATCAACGCCGGAAGAAATCATTGAGAGTGTAGAATATGGCCTGTATGCCCCGAATTTCTCGGGTGGGCAGGTAGATATCACCTCAGGCAAATTTGTCTTTTCAACCTCAGAAGCGTATTTAATTGAAAACGGTAAAAAGACTCAGGCAGTGAAAGGCGCGACTTTGATTGGTTCCGGCATTGAAGCTATGCAGCAAATTTCAATGGTTGGTAATGACTTGGCCTTCGATAAAGGTATTGGTGTTTGTGGCAAAGACGGGCAAAGCGTACCTGTAGGTGTCGGGCAGCCTACGCTGAAACTGGATAATTTGACAGTCGGTGGCACCGCTTAAATCAGCATGTACCCTTCGTCTTTCTACGGCGGCCGAAGGGTACATATTAAGGAAAGGGAGATGAATAAAAAATTCTGGTCTATTTTACTGATGATAATGTTATCCGTAGTGGCTGTTGTAATGATAGTGTCAAAAACAGACCAGATCGCTCCAGAGGATCCTAGCTCAGCAGTAAAAATTTCTGCGCACCCTGTCTCTATCGAACAATTGACGGAAGATAGACGCATAGCCAATTATTTAAAGCAACATCATCGTTTACCTCATTTTTATATCACGAAGAAACAAGCGCGCGAGCTAGGTTGGGATGCACGCAAAGGAAACTTGTGCCAGATACTGCCGGGTAAAGCCATTGGTGGTGATCTTTTTTCTAACCGTGAACGGCAGCTCCCTGAGGCACGCGGGCGTATTTGGCATGAAGCAGATGTGAATTATAAATGTGGTCATCGGGGAAGCGAACGGTTGTTATATTCTAACGATGGTTTGATTTATCTCACCCAGAATCATTACAAAAACTTCGTTTTGTTGGAGTCAATCGATCAATGAAAATAATGAAAGTGATATTTGATTTTGACCATATTCCCGATGTCGCGACCTTTTATGTTGAGTTTATTCGCCAGTTTGCACTGGATGACGATTTTGGCGCTAATTTGGATGCATTGTGGGATATGTTGACCGGCGGTGGCATTAGTTTACCGGTAAAAATTGAATTTATTCATTTCAATCGAGATAGAGCACGGCATTTTATTGATCTTGCGCGAGTATTTTCTGAAGCAGAACAAGAGTTGTCAGGACGCTTGCGCTTTAGCATGACGGCTTAGCGAAACTCGCGCCGTCTCCTCTTAGCTCAGCGCTAAGCACCTAGGGGTCTATTGATTTTTTTCTGCTTGCTCACGTAGGCATTGAAAAATGTGTTGGGATGATTTTGCTGGTTTGTTGGTTGTCTTTTCTTTTTGCGCATTGCGGATGAGGTTGCGTAATTGCTGACGATCAATTTCAGGATAAAGTGCTAATACGCTAGGCATAGCTTCGTCCCCTTTATGAATTAAATCATCACGCAGTGTTTCTAGTTTATGGAACAGAAAAACTTGTTGATTGTGGCGGTTTTTTATTTTATCCAACGCGGTCTGAATGGGCTCTATCTCACGCTTCCGTAATAATTTACCAATAAGTTGAATTTGGCGTCGGTGCGCGCCTTTATCAATCTTTTGGGCTAATTGGATAGCGGCCAGCAGTTCTTCGTCTAATGGAATACGTTCCAATACATTTTTACTGAGGTTAACTAATTCACTACCGAGATCTTTCAGTGCTTCGGCATCGCGTTTTATTTCGCTTTTACTTACCCAAATAATTTCATCATCATCATTGTTATCGTTATTTTTTTGTCGCTTCATGTGTCAAATTCCTCACTGCTCACTAATAACCTACTGCGTGGCGTGAATTCTGCGTTATGCAGTAGGTTTCGAAAGAGGTTTACTCCCTTGGCCTTTCAAGTTGCCGCTAGGCGAACACCCGCAGCCAACAACGCGGTGGCTTGAAAGGCCAAGGCTGTATCTATAATCGCGCATCCACCCACGCTCGCACGCTAGCTAATGCCGCTGGGAGCGTCGCTACATTCGTTCCTCCGCCCATCGCCATCTCTGCTCGTCCACCGCCTTTACCCCCCAATTGCTTGGCAAGATCAGTGACCAATTCACCCGCCTTGATTTTATCAGTGAGATTTTTAGTCACTCCGACGATCACATTAACTTTATTATCTTGCTTCGTCGCCAAAACAATAATGGCTGACTTTAATTCTTGTTTTAGTGAATCGATAAGGGTTTTCAGCATTTCTGGCGCAATATTATCCACCTGTTTTACCAGGAGTTTGCCTCCTTTTATCTGTTGTGCACTATCGGATAAGGAGATACTTTTCTGCTTAGCTTGTTGCGCTTTAAGCTGTTGTAATTCCTGCTCTAAATTTTTATTGTGCTCCTGTATTTTACTAATTTTATCAAGCAGATTACTGCTATCGCCTTTTAGTTGATACGAGATCTTATGTAATAAATGACTTTCCTGATGTAACAATGTCATTGCCGCTTCACCGGTTACTGCTTCGATACGACGAATCCCCGCCGCCGTCGCTGATTCAGCAGTAATACGGAATAAACCGATATCACCGGTACGGTTAGTATGGGTTCCCCCGCAAAGCTCAATAGAAAAAGTTCCCATGGTGAGCACCCGCACCTTATCGCTGTATTTTTCACCGAAAAATGCCATCGCCCCTGTTTTTTTAGCCTCTTCTAACGCCATAATTTTTGTTTCGATAGGCAGATTAGCGCGAATTTCAGCATTCACTTGAAGTTCAACTTGCTGAATTTGCGCTTTCGTCATCGCCTGAGAATGAGAAAAATCGAAGCGCAAGTAGTGGTCATTGACTAGAGAGCCTTTTTGAGCAACATGCTGACCCAAGGTTTGACGCAAGGCGGCATGCAACAAATGTGTTGCTGAATGATTTAAGCGAATACGATGACGTCGCTCAGCATCAACAGCGGCATTAATATTCTCTCCGATTCGTAAACAGCCTGTCGTGAGCTGCCCTACATGGGCGATAGTGGCGCCATGTTTTTGCGTATCTCGCACGGTAAAATGCGCGCTATCATTCACTAATTTACCGCTGTCACCCACTTGTCCGCCGGATTCAGCATAAAAGGGCGTTTTATCCAAAATCACTAAAATTTCTTCGTCAGGAGCAGCTTTGTCACTGAAATGAATTTCATCCACTGCTTTGCCATTATGAATTAGCGCAATGATGAGAGCCTGCTGCTGTAGATGTTGGTGTTCATAGCCAGAAAATTCGCTTTTCCCCTCTACTTTTATCAAATTATTATAATCAGTGGCAAAAACGTTCGAATCCCGTGCGCGAAGACGTTGTGCTGCCATCGCCCGTTCAAAACCCGCTTCATCAACCTTTAGGTGACGCTCACGACAGACATCTGCGGTAAGATCGAGCGGAAAACCATAGGTGTCATATAAACGGAAAGCCGTTTCACCCGCCAGCGTATCCCCAGTTATTTTGCTGAGTTCTTCATCTAATAAGGCCAGACCACGCTCTAAAGTGCGAGCGAACTGCTCTTCTTCGGTTTTTAGCCATTGTTCAATCAATGATTGCTGCTGTTTCAATGCTTCTGCCGCTGATCCCATCACGGAAATTAATGGCGCCACCAGTTTGTAGAAAAAAACGCTTTTTATGCCCAACATATGGCCATGGCGAATGGCTCTACGGATGATGCGTCGTAAAACATAGCCCCGATTTTCGTTTGACGGCATCACCCCATCAGCAATTAAAAAAGCACAGGAACGAATATGATCCGCAATCACCCGTAAAGATTGGTTGGATAAATCGCTAACAGCGGTAATTTCGGCGATGGCTTTAATCAAATCACGGAATAAATCAATTTCATAGTTGGAGTTAACCTGTTGCAATACCGCCGCAATACGTTCTAGCCCCATACCGGTATCTACTGAGGGCTGGGGTAACGCTAGCATCGTCCCATCGAGCTGACGATTAAATTGCATAAACACGATATTCCAAATTTCGATATAGCGGTCACCCTCTTCTTCAGGGCTGCCGGGGGGACCTCCCCAAAGGTGATCACCATGATCGTAGAAAATTTCAGTGCAAGGACCGCAAGGGCCGGTGTCTCCCATTTGCCAAAAGTTATCTGAGGCAAATGCCCCTCCTTTGTTATCCCCAATCCGAATAATTCTTTCGGCGGGGATACCCACTTCGTCAGCCCAGATACGATAAGTTTTATCATCAGTTTTATATACGGTTATCCAAAGTTTATCTTTGGGTAAATGAAAGTACTGTTCACTGGTTAATAGTTCCCAAGCAAAATGAATGGCTTCAGATTTAAAATAATCACCAAAACTGAAGTTACCTAGCATTTCGAAAAAGGTGTGATGACGCGCGGTATAACCTACATTTTCGAGATCATTATGTTTACCTCCGGCACGGATACAACGCTGAGAGCTGGTGGCGCGGACAGAGTCAATTTGTTCTAAACCCAAAAAAACGTTTTTAAATTGATTCATACCCGCGTTGGTAAATAACAGGGTAGGATCATTGTGAGGAACCAACGAGCTGCTTGCTACGACCTGGTGTCCTTTACTATGGAAGAAATCGAGAAACATTTGACGGATCTCAGCGGTACTCTTACTCATAATTTTCCTGGAATAAAGCGATAAAAACACTGTTTAGGCAAATTCAATACCTATCTATGCTATGAGAGCATTGTTTACATCTCGGCGTGATATACCCTTCGCCTTTCAAGTTACGGCGGCGTTGGCTGCGGGTGCTCGCCGAATCACGTAGTTGTCTACGCTCATCGCCCGCCCTGGCAGCCGAAGGCAACTTCAAAGATGAAGGGTATATTAGTGGTATTTTCACTTAAGATGAGGTTAAAACTCTTCACTGGTTTCATTGTTTTTTTCTGCGATGAAGCTTTCTGTTACCGCTGGATGTGCTGTATCAGCATCGGTTGCATTAGATCCACCTCCTAGCAACATGTCACGTAATGTTTTATCTAATTCAGATTTGATTGCTTCATTTTCTTTTAAATATTGACTTGCATTAGCTTTACCTTGGCCAATTTTATTGCCTTTATAACTGTACCAAGCCCCGGCTTTTTCGATGAGTTTATGTTTTACGCCCAGATCAATTAATTCACCATTGAGGTTAATCCCTTCACCATAATGAATTTGAAATTCAGCCTGTTTAAAGGGTGCTGCGATTTTATTTTTCACCACCTTGACGCGCGTGTCACTACCGATAACTTCCTCACCGTTTTTTATCGAGCCAATTCGCCGGATATCCAAACGTACCGACGCATAAAATTTTAGCGCATTTCCTCCTGTCGTTGTTTCGGGATTACCAAACATCACCCCAATTTTCATCCGGATCTGATTGATAAAAATCAGCAACGTATTGGCGTTTTTCAAGTTTCCAGCTAATTTACGCATGGCTTGACTCATCATGCGCGCGGCCAGACCCATATGAGAATCGCCAATTTCACCTTCGATTTCCGCTTTCGGTGTTAAGGCGGCAACTGAATCAACAATGATGACATCAACCGCCCCTGAACGGGTCAGCGCATCACAAATTTCCAACGCTTGTTCACCGGTGTCTGGCTGAGAGCATAATAAATCATCAATTTTTACGCCTAATTTTTGCGCATAGATCGGATCGAGCGCATGTTCTGCATCAATAAATGCACAGGTTTTACCTGCACGTTGAGCTGCTGCGATAACTTGCAAGGTGAGTGTTGTTTTACCTGATGACTCTGGGCCGTAGATCTCAACGATACGCCCCATCGGCAAACCACCGGCCCCTAATGCGATATCCAGTGACAATGATCCGGTGGAGATAGTTTCAACATCCATCGAGCGATCTTCACCCAAACGCATGATGGAGCCTTTACCAAATTGTTTTTCAATTTGTGTGAGTGCTGCTGCTAACGCCTTTTTTTTGTTTTCATCAGTAGTGACCATTTTTACCTCGTTAGAAGGATGGATTAAAATTGTTTTTTGTGTGCTTGATAATAACACTCTTTGTTCGTTCTGCCGTAATTTGAACAAAAGATGCGAGATTTTTCACAAATATACCCAATGAATTTCGAGTTACGGCAAGGCGGCCAGGGCGACCGACCGATGAGCGTAGATAGACTACGTGATTCGGCGAGCACCCGCAGACAACAAAGCCGTAACTTGAAAGGCGAAGGGTATAAAAGTGCTCTAGAAGCGCCTCTAGGTAGGAATGCTGGCTGCGGGTGCTCGCCTTCAGGGTATGTCCACGCTCATCGGTCGGTCGTCCTGGCAGCCGAAGGCAATTTCAAAGACGAAGGGGATAATGCGTTTGAGTGATATTAAATAATTGCTTCATTTATTTTACTTATTTATGTTATTAGTTTTATTTATAAGTATCTGTCATTTTCTTACCAAGAAGGAAAAATATTTTTTATATTTAATAATTAAGTTTTTCAGTGTGCATTATAAATAAAACATTAGAATAACAAGTTACAATAACGGGTAATTATTTATTTTTAAATATTAAAAATTTTTATATTCTCTTGTTTTTATAAGTAAAAATAGATAATAATCATTCTTTATAAGAATAGAATGAATAACATGATACAAAGTGTCTTTTTTTCGATGCCCGCCCTGTCATTATATTTTAGCTGAAGGCTAAGATAACCTTTAAATAAAATTATAAAGTGAAAAAATAGGTTATGATAAATTCAAATCGCCCCATAATAAATCTCGATCTTGAGCTACTTAGAACTTTTGTCACTGTGGCGGATAGAAAAACTTTTTCTGCTGCTGCTGAGACAATTTGTCGAACTCAGTCTGCGGTAAGTCAACAAATGCAACGTTTAGAACAATTGGTTGGTAAAGAATTATTTATTCGTCATGGCCGCAATAAACTGCTGACCGAATACGGCTTCCAGTTGCTTCGTTATGCCAGAAAAATTTTAGATTTTAATGATGAAGCCTGTCAAACTCTGATTTTCAATCAGTTCACTGGTTTTGGTATCGCGCAACACATTGTCAGTTGTAAATCGACGAAATTATCTCCTTGGTAGTATTTACACTGATAATGCCTAAGCGTTAATTTGGTCAATTACTGTTATTTTTGATAAATGACAGTAATGATAAAAATGATTTGCCGATTTTGAAAAACATTATTATCACATTTGTGAGTGATATAGCTGAATCAAATTAAACTGATTTGGCTATAACCCTATTATTCATCATATTTTCATCAGGATTATTCCATTCTTTTTTAACTAATATCCCTCTCTTCATTTATCGCTGTGAAAAAATTTCTTTTTAAACAGCTCCAGACTAGAGGGTTCTCAAAAGAATTTATAATATGACGGGTTTTAATTTAGTTAATGATTCTTCAAGAAAAAGTATTCTTACTCAAAATATTTTAAATCAACCTGAAGGAAATTTTTCCAAACCAGGTTTCGTCAATCATTTGACTCACTGTGACAACACACCAGAAACGATGCTGAGCGGAAAAGAACTAAAAGCAAATAGAATTGAAGCTATTACTAATGCTCAAATGTGTGGAACAACACCAATAAATAACATTGCCATGTTGGGTACGCATGATTCGGGAACTTATGCAATGGAAAATTTAACAGGAATCAGTAGATGCCAAAAAATTAATTTAATCCAACAAGCAGAGCAAGGCGCTCAATATTTCGATCTGCGAGTGAGAAGAAACGATGAGGGGGTTTGGAAATTTTATCATGGAGAAAGAGGAGCGGCATTCGGAGGATTTAATAGCCCCAATGAGGCTATACCGGAAGTGAAAGCCCTTTTTAAATATGCCGCTGAGCATCCCGAAAATATGTTTATATTTAAATTTCATTTTGATACAAAGGGTCGATTCGCGACTGACAATGAAACCACGGTTAAGAATTTTATCGATGAAGTATCATCTGATTATAGGGCTCGCTTGATCAAAAAAACCAATGAGAATGATAGGTTAGGGGATCTGACTCTAGATCAGACGCTTAAGGAAAAAAATAATATTGCAATACTAGCAAATCATGCCGGTACAGTGCCTCAGAATAATGAAGAAATTTGGGATTATAAAGCAACTACCCGAGGGGGTTGGGGTAAAACGCCCAGTGCCGAACAATTAGTGAAGCATTTAGAAAAAAGCTTAAAAAGTGATAAAGAAGAAATTCTGGTATCACAAACAAATCTTCCCGCATTTTTACCCCCTTCAGCGGCTATTTTTTCAAACCCTAAGGCATTAATGGGACTGGAAGCATTAGCGAAAAGCCTTCATGCAAAAGTGGCCACTGCATTTTCTAAACTAGTAAAAGAAAATAATTTTAATCCGGGGATAATATCAATGGATTTTATCGGTATTGATGAGCTGTCTTCATATAAAACATACAGCGCATTATGCAATTTCCATAACAGACAATTTGTGCCAAAAATAAGTGAATTACTTATGGCGAGTTAATATTGGCCGCCTTGCTGTAATTCGAAATTCATTGGGCATAATTACAACACTGAAAACTCCCCTTCCTGGTAAAAATCATCTAATGGGCTATCATGTTAGTTTCTTGGAGCCTCTCCTGGCGGCGCGTTTTATACCCTTCGCCCTCATGGTATGCCCACACTCATCGGTCTCACTCTCTGACCGCCTAGCGGCAACTTCAAGGGCGAAGGGTATAAGCAGATTGAGTCATGTGAAACTATGTCGACAACAACGGAAATAATCGCCCACCATTGGGCATTTGCTGTTTTTATTATTAGTGCGATAGGTCTGTGTGGTTTTATGCTATTGGCGGCTTTTTTTCTCGGTGGCAAAGCGCTCGCCCGTGCTAAGCATATTCCTTACGAGTCAGGTATTGATTCTGTTGGCTCGGCACAGATGAGATTGTCGGCTAAATTTTATTTAGTCGCGATGTTTTTTGTTATCTTTGATGTTGAAGCACTATATTTATACGCATGGTCTGTTTCTATTCGTGAAAATGGCTGGCTGGGTTTTATCGAAGCCAGTATTTTTATTTTCGTGTTGTTGGCGGGGTTGGTTTATTTAGTCCGTATTGGTGCTTTAAATTGGACGCCGCCGCGATCTGGTCGTCAAGTAAAACCAAGCGTGATCACGAAAGCCTATTCGAAACAGAGACAGTAACGAGGTATTAATATGGACTATACGCTTACACGGGCAGAGCCGAGCGGTGAAAATGACCGTTATCCTCTGCAATCGCAGGAAACGGTCAGTGGTGATCCGCTTGAACAGCATGTTCACCGTAGTGTTTATATGGGGAAACTGGAAAATGCGTTGCATGATATGGTGAATTGGGGGCGAAAAAATTCCCTGTGGCCGTATAATTTTGGCCTTTCTTGTTGTTATGTTGAAATGGTGACCTCTTTCACTGCGGTGCATGATGTGGCGCGCTTCGGCGCTGAAGTGCTGCGTGCCTCGCCGCGCCAAGCTGATTTTATGGTGGTAGCAGGAACCTGTTTTACCAAAATGGCACCGGTTATTCAGCGCTTATATGAACAGATGCTTGAGCCGAAATGGGTGATTTCAATGGGAGCCTGTGCCAACTCGGGGGGCATGTATGACATTTATTCAGTAGTGCAAGGGGTGGATAAATTCCTGCCGGTTGATGTTTATATTCCAGGTTGTCCTCCCCGTCCAGAAGCCTATATGCAAGCCTTGCTATTGTTACAAAAATCTATTGATAAAGAACGCCGTCCGCTTTCTTGGACTGTTGGCGATCAAGGGGTCTATCGCGCCAACATGCCGTCAGAAAGAGAGCGTAAACGAGCCGAACGTATTGCGGTGACGCATTTGCGTACGCCTGATGACATTTAGAGTTTAGCCATGATGACAGAGCCGACGGCGTCCGGCAGTGCCCAACCAACATATCCTACCTCTGATCATAGCGATGATCCGATCATTGAACTTTTATCACTCTTTTTCGGCGCTGAAGCTTTTGTGTTGCAGGCAACACGTACTGGCATGCCAGTATTGTGGATAAAAAAAGAAAAATTACTTGATGTGATGTTGTGGTTAAAAAAACAACCGCAACCCTATGTGATGTTGTTTGATTTACATGGTGTTGATGAACGTCAACGTACTTATCGTCAGGATTTGCCTGCGGCGGATTTTTCAGTTTTTTACCATTTGCTCTCGATTGAACGTAATCGCGATATCATGCTGAAAGTGGCATTATCTGAAAAAGCATTACAACTCCCTAGCGTTCAGCAAATTTTTCCTAATGCTAACTGGTATGAACGTGAAACCTGGGAAATGTTTGGTATTACCTTTGAAGGCCATCCTCATTTAACACGTATCATGATGCCGCAGAGTTGGCAGGGGCACCCGCTGCGTAAAGACTATCCTGCGCGCGCCACTGAGTTCGATCCCTTTATCCTCACCAAACAAAAACAAGATCTGGAGATGGAGTCGCTGACTTTTAAACCGGAAGACTGGGGCATGAAACGAGGGCGCGAAAATGAAGATTTTATGTTTCTCAATCTGGGGCCCAATCATCCTTCGTCTCATGGCGCTTTTCGCATTATTTTACAACTGGATGGAGAGGAGATTATCGATTGTGTACCGGATATTGGCTACCATCATCGTGGTGCCGAAAAAATGGGCGAACGCCAGTCTTGGCATAGCTATATTCCTTACACAGACCGCATTGAATATTTAGGGGGTTGTGTTAACGAAATGCCTTACGTGCTGGCTGTTGAAAAATTGGCCGGTATTGTGGTGCCGGATCGTGTGAAGGTTATTCGCGTGATGTTATCGGAGCTGTTCCGCATCAACAGCCATTTATTGTATATCAGCACCTTTATTCAAGATGTGGGGGCGATGAGTCCAGTATTTTTGGCTTTTACTGATCGACAAAAAATCTATGATTTGGTTGAGGCGATCACCGGTTTTCGTATGCATCCGGCGTGGTTTCGCATTGGCGGTGTCGCCCATGACTTGCCGCGCGGTTGGCAGCATTTACTGCATGATTTTCTTCATTGGATGCCAAAACGCCTTGATTCCTATGTAAAAATCGCCCTGAAAAATAGCATTCTAAAAGGGCGTTCTATCGGTGTGGCTTCTTATGATGCCTCGGCGGCTTTGGAATGGGGAGTGACTGGCGCGGCTCTGCGAGCGACGGGTATTCCATTTGATGTACGTAAATGGCGCCCCTATTCTGGTTATGAAAACTTTGATTTTGATGTCCCGATCGGCGATGGCAATAGTGACTGCTATACTCGAGTGATGCTCAAAGTTGAAGAGATCCGCCAAAGTCTGCGTATTTTGCAACAATGTTATAAAAATATGCCAGAAGGTTCTTTTAAGGCCGATCACCCGCTGACCACGCCACCGCCGAAAGAGCGTACGTTACAACATATTGAAACGCTGATTACTCACTTTTTACAGGTTTCTTGGGGGCCAGTGATGCCGGCTAACGAATCTTTTCAAATGATTGAAGCGACCAAGGGAATTAATAGTTACTACTTAACCAGTGATGGCGGCACCATGAGCTATCGCACGCGGGTTCGTACGCCGAGTTTTGCTCATTTGCAGCAGATCCCTTCGGTGATCCGTGGCAGCTTGGTTTCTGATCTGATTGTTTATTTGGGCAGTATTGATTTTGTTATGTCTGATGTGGATCGCTAATCACTCGCTACGGTTTCAAAAAAGGTTTAATGATGAATGATCAAAAAAATCATCTCGAGGGGATGGCTATTACCCCATCCGATTTTGTGCTGAGTGCAGAAGAACAGGCCGCTATTGAGCAAGAAAAACAGCATTATGAGGATGCGCGCGCGGCCACCATCGAAGCGTTAAAAATCGTGCAAAAAAAACGTGGGTGGGTGCCGGATGGGGCTATTTATGCCATTGCTGAAATATTGGCTATTCCGGCTAGTGATGTGGAAGGGGTCGCGACTTTTTACAGTCAGATTTTCCGCCGTCCCGTTGGTCGTCATGTGATCCGTTATTGCGACAGCGTAGTGTGCTATATCACCGGTTATCAGGAGATCCAAGCGGCGCTTGAAAAAAAACTCAGCATTAAGCCCGGTCAAACGACGACCGATGGCAGATTCACTCTGTTGCCCACTTGCTGTTTAGGTAATTGTGATAAAGGGCCGACGATGATGATTGATGAAGATACGCACAGTTATCTCAAACCTGAAGACATCGAACCGTTATTGGAGCGATATCCATGAATCCTCATTTAACCGCGGCCACTCATCCGTTAACCTGGCGTTTGCGTGCCGACAAACAACCGCTGTGGTTAGAGGAATACCGTAATAAAAATGGTTATCAAGGCGCTAAAATTGCTTTAACCAGCATGGCACCGTCAGAGGTGGTTGATGTGGTGAAAAATGCCGGTTTAAAAGGGCGTGGCGGCGCAGGATTCCCTACCGGTTTAAAATGGAGCTTGATGCCTAAAGATGACAGCATCAACATTCGCTACCTGCTGTGTAATGCCGATGAAATGGAGCCGGGCACTTACAAAGACCGCTTATTAATGGAGCAACTGCCTCATTTACTGATAGAAGGTATGTTAATCAGTGCGTTTGCCCTCAAAGCTTATCGTGGTTATATCTTCCTGCGCGGCGAATACATTGAAGCCGCGGTACGCTTGCGTCAAGCGATTAGTGAAGCCAAGGGCGCGGGATTATTGGGTAAAAATATTCTTGGCAGTGGTTTTGATTTTGAGCTGTTTGTGCATACCGGTGCGGGGCGTTATATCTGTGGTGAAGAAACCGCGCTGATTAACTCGTTAGAAGGCCGTCGCGCCAACCCACGTGCTAAACCGCCCTTTCCGGCGTCTTCAGGGGTGTGGGGCAGGCCGACTTGCGTCAATAACGTAGAAACGCTTTGTAACGTACCTGCTATCCTTGAACAGGGTGTTGACTGGTATCAGGGGATCACCGCAGGAAAAAGTAATGATGCGGGGACGAAACTGATGGGGTTCTCTGGTCGGGTGAAAAATCCGGGCGTATGGGAATTGCCTTTTGGCATCACCGCCCGTGAAATTTTGGAAGATTATGCGGGCGGGATGTGTGATGGGTTGAAATTGAAAGCCTGGCAACCGGGCGGGGCGGGGACGGATTTTTTGACCGCCGATCATCTCGATCTGCCGATGGATTTTGAACATATTGGCAAAGCCGGTAGCCGTTTAGGTACGGCGTTGGCGATGGCAGTGGATCATCAAATCAATATGGTTTCCTTGACACGTAATCTAGAAGAATTTTTTGCGCGTGAATCTTGCGGCTGGTGCACTCCCTGTCGTGATGGTTTGCCGTGGAGCGTTAAGATCTTGCAAGCGTTGGAGCGTGGCGAAGGGCAGCCGGGTGATATCGAAACTTTAGAGCAATTGTGTCGTTTACTCGGGCCAGGAAAAACCTTTTGCGCGCATGCCCCTGGGGCAGTTGAACCGCTGCAAAGTGCGATTAAATATTTTCGTGATGAATTTGCCGCTGGCATAGCGTCAAAATATCAGGGGCACTTTGACATTATTAATAGGGGGAATGCTGCATCGATAAAGGGTATTCAGGCCAATTTGTTGAATGAGCGCTGGGTAGAGTAAGAAAATAGATATGGCGACGATACATGTAGACGGAAAAAAATATCATGTCAACGGGGCTAACAACCTGTTGCAGGCTTGCCTTTCTCTTGGGCTAGATATTCCGTATTTTTGCTGGCATCCGGCGCTAGGCAGCGTGGGTGCTTGCCGTCAATGTGCGGTGAAACAGTATCAAAATTCAGAAGATACGCGCGGGCGTTTGGTGATGTCTTGCATGACGCCGGCGAGTGACGGCAGCTTTATTTCTATCGATGACGATGAAGCCAAAGAATTTCGCGCTAGCGTGGTGGAATGGTTAATGACCAATCATCCACACGACTGTCCCGTATGTGAAGAAGGGGGGAATTGCCATCTGCAAGATATGACAGTGATGACCGGACACAACGCGAGGCGATACCGCTTTACCAAACGCACCCATGAAAACCAGCAGCTGGGTCCTTTTATCGCCCATGAAATGAACCGCTGTATTGCCTGCTATCGCTGTGTACGTTATTACAACGATTATGCCGATGGTACTGATTTTGGGGTGTATGGCACTCATGATAATGTCTATTTCGGTCGCCCTGAAAGCGGTACTTTGGAAAGCGAATTCTCTGGCAATTTAGTCGAAATCTGCCCCACCGGTGTTTTCACGGATAAAACGCATTCCGAACGTTATAACCGTAAATGGGATATGCAATTTGCGCCGAGTATCTGCCAGCAATGCAGTGTCGGTTGTAATATCAGCCCTGGTGAACGTTATGGCGAGTTGCGTCGCATTGAAAACCGCTACAACGGCAGCATCAACCATTATTTTATCTGTGATCGGGGGCGTTTTGGCTACGGTTACGTCAATTTAAAAAATCGTCCACGTCAGCCGCAACAAAGGCAGGGTAATGATTGGATCAGGCTGGATGCTGATCAAGCGATACAACAAACCGCCGATCTGCTGCGCCAAGCGAAAAAAATAATTGGCATCGGCTCCGCCCGGGCGAGTTTAGAAAATAACTTCGCGTTACGTGAATTGGTGGGCGCGGAAAATTTCTATAGCGGCATAGCGCAGGGTGAGCAAAACTGTTTGCAACTGATGTTGAAAGTACTTCGCGAAGGGGGGATCCACACGCCCTCATTGCGTGAAATGGAAAGTTACGATGCGGTACTGGTATTGGGTGAAGATCTGACGCAAACCGCTGCCCGTATTGCGTTGGCGGTTCGTCAAGCGGTGAAAGGCAAAGCCCGTGAGATGGCTGCGGCACAAAAAGTAGCCGATTGGCAAATTGCCGCGGTATTAAACATTGGCCAGCATGCTAAACATCCTTTATTTATCACTAACGTTGATGATACTCGTTTGGATGATATTGCCGCCTGGAATTACCGCGCGCCGGTGTGTGAACAGGCGCGCTTAGGTTTTGCCATCGCACAGGGATTAGATCCCTTAGCCCCGGCAGTCAGTGATCTTGCCGATAATTTACAAATTAAAGTGGATATCATCGTGCAAGCGCTGGCGGGCGCGCAAAAACCGCTGATCATTAGCGGCAGTAGCGCTGGCAGTGAAGCGATCATTGCCGCGGCGGCTAACGTCGCCAAGGCATTGCAAAGTCGCGGGAGTGAAGTGGGCATCAGTTTTGTTGCCTCGGCCGCGAACAGCTTGGGTTTAGCCATGATGGGCGGCGGCTGCTTGGATCAGGCGTTAGATCAGCTCAACGCTGAAATGGCAGATACCCTGATCGTGTTGGAAAATGATCTCTATCGTCATGCTGTGGCCGATAAAGTGAATACCGCTTTAGCAGCAGTAAAAAATGTGGTGGTGTTAGATCACCAACACACTGCCATTATGGATCGCGCTGATGTGATCCTCCCCGCGACGAGTTTTGCCGAAAGTGACGGTACTTTAGTCAATCAGGAAGGGCGGGCGCAGCGCTTTTTTCAAGTTTATGATCCGACTTATTATGATACCGCAGATAATAAAAGGTTCATGCAAGCCAGTTGGCGTTGGCTGCATTCATTAGCCGCGAGCTATCACTGCCATCCGATTCACTGGGCACAACTTGATGATGTCATTCAAGCTTGCGCCACCGCTTTGCCATCATTGCAAGGTATCCTTGCTGCTGCCCCTGATGCGACTTTCCGCATTGACGGCCAAAAATTAGCGCGTTCTCCACAGCGTTACAGTGGTCGCACCGCAATGCGTGCCGATATCAACGTGCATGAGCCGCGTCAGCCACAGGATCTCGATAGCCCCTTTGCTTTTTCCATGGAAGGCAACAACAGCCCCTGTGCCGATCGGCAGCAAATTCCCTTCGCTTGGGCGCCGGGTTGGAACTCACCTCAAGCCTGGAATAAATTTCAGGCCGAAGTGGGGGGCGCATTGCGCTTTGGTGATCCGGGCGTGCGTTTGATCGACGCTGCCGTAAGCAACTTGGCTTATTTTGATCAGGTGCCTGCTGCTTTTCACTCGGAAAGCCATCATTGGATTGTCGCGCCTTATTATCATCTATTCGGCAGTGAAGAAATGTCACAACGGGCAGAGGTGATCCAGCAACGCATGCCGATGCCTTATTTAATACTCAATACTGACGATGCAACGCAACTGGGGTTAACCCTAGGCGCGGTGATTGAATTTATCTGTGCCGGCCAAAGGCTACGTCTGCCGCTGCGTTGCAGTGCAACCTTAGCGCCTGGGCAAGTGGGTTTGCCGCTGGGTCTACCGGGGATCCCGCCGATTTTGCTTGGCGAACGCATTTATCATTTGCAGGAGACGCCATAATGAGTTGGCTCTCTCCTGACTTGAGTGAAATTTTATGCTCTATCTTAAAAGCATGGGTGATCTTATTGGTGATTGTGATCTGCGGTGCTTTTATGAGCTTTGGCGAGCGTCGCTTGTTAGCGCTGTTTCAAAATCGTTATGGGCCAAATCGGGTGGGGTGGGGCGGATTCTTACAGCTGCTGGCTGACATGATCAAAATGTTTTTTAAAGAAGACTGGGTGCCCCATTTCGCTGATCGATTCTTTTTTACCCTGGCACCGATGATCGCCTTTACTTCGTTACTGTTGGCGTTTGCTATTGTCCCCATTAGCCCAACTTGGGTGGTGGCGGATCTGAATATTGGCATTTTATTTTTTTTGATGATGGCCGGTTTGGCGGTGTACGCCGTGCTGTTTGCGGGTTGGGCGAGTAATAACAAATATTCTTTATTGGGTGCGATGCGTGCTTGCGCACAAACGCTGAGCTATGAAGTATTTATCGGCTTATCATTAATGGGCGTGGTGGCACAAACCGGCTCTTTTAATATGCAAGATATTGTCAATCAACAGCAGCAGGTTTGGAACATCATCCCGCAATTTTTTGGTTTTATCACTTTTGCCATTGCTGGGGTAGCGGTTTGTCATCGTCATCCCTTTGATCAACCGGAAGCAGAGCAAGAACTGGCTGATGGCTATCACATTGAATATTCGGGGATGAAATTTGGTTTATTTTTTGTCGGTGAATATATTGCTATTGTGACGGTTTCGGCGTTGATCGTGACGTTATTTTTTGGCGGCTGGCAAGGCGCATTTTTACCGCCTTTTGTCTGGTTTGCCCTGAAAACCGCTTTTTTTATGGTGATGTTTATTCTGATCCGCGCCGCGCTACCACGCCCACGTTATGATCAGATGATGTCATTCGGCTGGAAAGTTTGCTTGCCATTGACTTTACTCAATTTGCTGGCCACCGCTGCGGTTATTTTGTGTAACACTTAAATAAAGAGTGATCACCATGACATTAAAAGAATTAATAATCGGTTTTGGCACTCAGATACGTAGCCTGTGGCTAATGGCGTTGCATGCTTTTCATCCGCGTGAAACGAAAATGTACCCAGAAGAGCCGGTTTATCTGCCGCCGAGGTATCGCGGTCGAATTGTATTAACACGGGATCCTGATGGCCAGGAACGTTGCGTTGCCTGTAATTTATGCGCGGCGGTCTGTCCGGTGGACTGTATCTCGTTGCAAAAAGCGGAAACCAAAGACGGTCGTTGGTACCCAGAATTTTTTCGTATTAATTTCTCTCGTTGCATTTTTTGCGGTTTGTGTGAAGAAGCCTGCCCGACGCTAGCTATCCAGTTGACTCCGGATTTTGAAATGGGGGAATTTAAACGCCAAGATTTAGTTTATGAAAAAGAAGATTTGTTGATCTCAGGATCAGGTAAATATCCAGAATACAATTTTTACCGCATGGCAGGGATGTCAATTGAAGGGAAGCAAAAAGGAGAGGCCGAGCATGAAGCCAAGCCGATTGATGTTAAAAGTCTGATGCCTTAAGGATATTTTTGATGGAATTTGTCTTCTATACTGCCGCTGTGATCGCGGTGTTGGCAACACTGCGGGTGATCTCTCACCACAATCCCATTCATGCTTTGCTGTATTTAGTGGTTTCTCTGTTAGCGATCGCCGCGGTATTTTTTTCACTCGGTGCTTATTTCGCCGGGGCGTTGGAAATTATTGTTTACGCCGGGGCGATTATGGTGCTGTTTGTTTTTGTAGTGATGATGCTGAATTTGGGTGATAGCATCCAGCAGCAAGAAAAGGCATGGCTAAAACCCAGTGTGTGGATCGGCCCTGGTTTATTGTCATTGACGTTGCTGGTGGTGCTGATGATGGCGCTCGGCAGTGTCACAGCTGAGATAAGGGGTACTATGGTTGATGCCAAACAGGTAGGGATCAGTTTGTTCGGCCCTTATGTATTGGCTGTGGAATTAGCGTCCATGTTGTTATTGGCAGGTCTGGTAGTAGCCTTTCATCTTGGCCGTGAAGATCGCGGGGGTAAAAATAATTGCTGTATACCCGCAGCCAGCAACACGGCGGCTTCAAAGGCGAAGGGTATAACGATGGAAAAACAACCATGATCCCACTACAACACGGCTTGATTTTGGCGGCGATATTGTTTGTGCTCGGACTAACCGGTTTGCTCATACGCCGTAACCTTTTATTTATGCTGATCAGTTTGGAAATCATGATCAATGCCGCGGCTTTGGCGTTTGTGGTAGCGGGCAGCTATTGGCAGCAAGCAGACGGTCAAGTGATGTATATTTTAGCTATCAGTCTGGCGGCGGCGGAAGCCAGTATTGGCCTGGCATTATTGCTACAGCTTTACCGTCGTCATCATACTCTAAATATCGATTCTCTCAGTGAGATGCGTGGATGAATCTTTTATTTTTAATTGTTCTTCTCCCTTTGCTTAGCTTTTTATTATTGTCATTTTCTGCCGGACGTTTTTCGGAAAAGATCTCCGCGCTTATTGGTGTGGGAATGATAGGTTTAACCGCGTTGGTCACGCTTTATGTTGCCGTCGATTTCTTGAACCAACCACTTAGCCAACCAGAAAAGGCGTTCCCCGTCTTTCATCAAACATTATGGCATTGGATATCGGTCGGTGATTTCAGTATTCCAGTGACGCTAACATTAGATAAATTATCCTTAGCCATGCTACTTGTCGTCACTGTCGTGGGATTTTTTATCCATTTATACGCCTCTTGGTATATGCGCACGGAAGAAGGTTATTCGCGCTTTTTCGCTTATACCAACCTGTTTATCGCCAGCATGGTCATTTTAGTGTTGGCGGATAATTTATTATTACTTTACCTCGGTTGGGAAGGTGTAGGGTTATGCAGCTATTTATTAATTGGTTTCTATTACCGCCATTCGGCTAACGGCGCTGCGGCAATGAAAGCCTTTATCGTTACCCGTATTGGTGATGTGTTTTTGGCGGTGGCGTTATTCATCCTATATCAAGCATTGGGTACCTTGAATATTGATGAATTAATGCGGTTAGCGCCCGAAAAATGGGCAATAGGTTCGAATGTCATCAGCTGGGTGACACTGATGCTGCTGGTTGGCGCAGTGGGTAAATCGGCGCAATTGCCGTTACAAACCTGGCTGGCGGATGCGATGGCGGGTCCAACCCCGGTTTCTGCATTAATTCATGCCGCAACCATGGTCACTGCCGGGGTCTATCTGATTGTTCGTACTCAGGGCTTATTTCTCATGGCGCCGGAAGTGTTACAGCTGGTGGGAATGGTTGGGGCTATCACTTTGCTGCTGGCGGGTTTTGCCGCCTTGGTACAAACCGATATCAAACGGGTACTGGCCTACTCTACCATGAGTCAGATTGGTTATATGTTCCTCGCATTGGGGATCCAAGCTTGGGATGCAGCAATACATCATCTGGTTATCCATGCCTTTTTTAAAGCCTTGCTGTTTTTGGCGGCGGGATCAGTGATCCAGGCCTGTCATCATCAGCAAAATATATTCAAAATGGGCGGATTAGGTAAAAAAATTCCGCTGGTGTATCTCTGTTTTTTAATCGGAGGGGCTTCACTGGCGGCATTGCCCTTTACTCCCGGTTTTCACAGTAAAGATGATATTTTGTGGCATGCGTGGGAGCGAGGGCATATCACCTTGGTGATCATGGGGCTATTCGGGGCATTTCTCACTGCACTTTATACCTTCAGAATGATTTTTATTGTTTTTCATGGTGATATTAACACTCAGCCAAAACGGGTAACGGGTATCAGCCACAGTTTACCTTTGGTGATGTTAATGATTTTTTCTACTTTTATTGGTGTGTGGCCAGAAGGGTACTTTTCTCATTTTTTTAAAACAGATAAAACCTTGTTAGAGATATTCTCTGGAACATTGGTGATTATGGGTGTTTTATTGGCCGCAGCGCTGTATTTGGGTAAAAGGCGGTTTGTGAATAGGGCTGCATCTAGCAGAATAGGAAAATTTTTTACCTCATGGTGGCTCCATGCGTGGGGATTCGATTGGCTGTACGATAGACTCTTTGTTAAGCCTTATCTGTGGATTGCTAAAGTTTTACAAAGTGATCCGCTCAATTCATTGATGAATTTTCCTGTGTTGCTGGCGCTTTTTGCCAATCGTGCTTTGTCTATCAGTGAAAATGGCAGTGTGCGTTGGTATGCGGCATCGATGGGGTTGGGGGCAGTCACTGTATTGTTGGTACTGCTATTTGTTTAACCGATATCCTGTATACCCAATGAATTTCGAGTTACGGTAAGGCGGCTTCAAAGGCGAAGGGTATAAAACCATATAAGGGACACAAAGTGCTATGTTACTACCTTGGCTAATTCTTATTCCCTTTATTGGCGGTCTGCTCTGCTGGCAGTGTGAACGCTTCGGGACTAAAGCGCCGCGCTGGATAGCGTTGTTCGCCATGGGGCTGACATTAGCACTGACGGTCTATTTATTTTTACAGCCTACGGCAATATCAGCCCTCACTGAGGGGCTGACTGATACAGCAGACATACCCCAATGGCAAGCAGAATTTACCCTGCCCTGGATCCTGAGTTTTGGCATTGAGTTTCATTTAGCGCTTGATGGCCTGTCATGGTTAATGGTGATGCTAACCTGTCTGCTGGGTCTGCTAGCGATCCTTTGCTCTTGGTGTGAAATTCAGCGCAATCTCGGTTTTTTCCATCTCAATTTATTGTGGATCCTTGGCGCTGTTATCGGTGTTTTCCTGGCGATGGATCTCTTCTTGTTTTTTCTTTTTTGGGAAATGATGTTGGTGCCGATGTATTTCCTGATCGCGTTATGGGGGCATAAAGCATCGAGTGGCCAGAGCAGGATCACCACCGCGACGAAATTTTTTATTTATACCCAAGCCAGCGGCTTGATCATGCTGATTGCCATTATTGGTTTGGTGCTGGTGCATTACCAAACCACTGAGCTGTGGACGTTTAATTATAATTTGCTACTACAAACACCGATGTCGCCGCAGATTGAATACCTACTGATGTTAGGATTTTTTATCGCTTTTGCGGTAAAAATGCCAGTGGTACCGTTACACGGTTGGTTGCCGGATGCACACAGCCAGGCACCGACAGCAGGCTCTGTCGATTTGGCGGGGATCTTACTCAAAACGGCGGCTTATGGTTTATTGCGCTTCGGTCTACCCTTATTCCCGCAGGCTTCTCATGATTTTGCCCCCATAGCGATGGGATTCGGTGTCATCGGTATTTTTTACGGCGCTTGGCTGGCATTTTGTCAAACAGATATTAAACGCCTTATTGCCTACACCAGTGTGTCGCATATGGGGTTTGTCTTAATTGCCATTTATAGCGGCAGTCAATTGGCATACCAAGGGGCTGTGATCCAAATGATTGCGCATGGTTTATCGGCGGCGGGGCTGTTTATCCTTTGCGGTCAATTGTATGAGCGTTTGCATACACGTGATATACGTCAAATGGGCGGATTATGGTCACGCATTCAATATCTACCGGCTTTATCACTGTTTTTTGCCATGGCAACCCTCGGTATACCGGGGACGGGTAACTTTGTTGGTGAATTTATGATTTTATGCGGCAGTTTCCAAGTAGCGCCCTTGATCACGGTGATAGCCACTTTTGGCTTGGTATTTGCCAGTGTTTATTCTCTGGTGATGATCCAGCGCGCCTATTATGGCGAGGCGAAATCACCACACGCTTTGCCGAGCATGACGATGCGAGAATTATCAATCATCTTATTATTGGTTACGCTGTTAATATTGCTCGGAATTTATCCACAGCCGATCCTCGATACCTTTGATGCTGTGATGACAAAAATCCAACAACGGTTTGCTGCCTCATCCATTTTAACCACAGGGCTGTGATGCCATGACAACCACTTTTGAGCTATCGACCGTAACACTATCGCTGATCTCAATGTTACCGCTGTTAATTATTGGTTTAATGACGGTAGTGCTTATGCTCTCTATTGCCTGGCGCCGTCATCATTTTATTAACGCTACGCTAACCGTGATAGGGCTGACTGCCGCGCTGATTTCGCTCTGCTTTGCTTGGCAAATGGGGATTTTGCAATACTTGCCACAGGATGTGACGGCATTAGTACGCTTCGATGGTTATTCGATGTTTTATACCGGACTGGTGCTAATAGCGAGTCTTGCTACCACTATTTTTGCTTATCCTTGGCTAGTGGGGTACCCGGATAATCGCGAAGAATTTTATTTACTACTATTGATTGCCACCTTGGGCGGTATATTGCTGGTCAGTGCACATCATTTGGCTTCGTTATTTTTGGGAATTGAACTGATTTCTTTGCCGCTGTTTGGTCTCATTGGTTACGCTTATCGCCAACCTCGCGCATTAGAAGCAAGCATCAAATATATGTTGCTATCGGCGGCTGCGTCGTCGTTTCTGTTATTTGGTATGGCGCTGTTATACGCCGAATCGGGCAGCTTATCTTTTAGCGAATTGGGCAATAGCCTAAATGAGAGTACTGTGCATCGACCGCTGATCTTGGCGGGATTGGGCATGATGCTGGTGGGTTTATGTTTTAAATTATCGTTGGTTCCCTTTCAGCTTTGGACACCAGATATTTATCAGGGCGCGCCTGCCCCGGTAGTCGCGTTTTTAGCGACGGCGAGTAAAATTGCCCTCTTTGCAGTCGTCATGCGTTTATTTCTTTATTCTTCCGCCACGCATGATGAAGTGATGGATATTCTGTTATCGATTATGGCGATGGGTTCAATTTTATTTGGCAATTTGATGGCGCTCACGCAAAGCAATATCAAACGGCTACTGGGTTATTCTTCAATCGCCCATTTAGGATACCTGCTGATCACATTAATGCTGGTGAACCCCGAACCTTCATCGAGTATCGTTGGCATTTACCTGACAGGGTACTTACTGAGTAGCCTAGGTGCATTTGGTGTCATCAGCCTGATGTCTAGTCCATACCAAGGGGCGGATGCCGAATCATTATTTGTCTACCGTGGTTTATTTTGGCACAAACCGATCCTGGCTGCGGTGATGACGGTGATGATGCTATCACTCGCCGGCATCCCACTTACCTTAGGTTTTATTGGTAAATTTTTGCTGATCACCTTAGGTGTCAGCGCACAGCTAGGGTGGCTAACTGGTGCGGTGGTATTAGGGAGCGCCATAGGCTTATATTATTACCTACGTGTCACCGTCAGCTTGTTTCTCAGTCCCTCGCAAAAATTCCCCCGCCACATCCCTCATCATTGGGCTCTCACTGCCGCCGGTATGGTGGTGTTAATTTGCACGCTATTAGTGCTGTTCTTTGGTATTTATCCCCAACCGTTAATGTCATTAATTCAATTTGCCCAGCCGATGCTGTGATGGTTTGCCAGCCGTTATATACCCATCGACTTTGAAGCTGCCGCGTTGTTGGCTGCCAGCTCTCTAGGTGCATGGGTGAGAGTTGTTTATAGAGAAAGAATGGAGTATCTTTAAGAAATTTTTCAATTTTAGTGAAAGTGAAGGAGCACTTCGATGGCACAGGCAGTATTTGACACGTTAAAATTTGTAAAAATCCTCACCGCTAAGGGCATCCCTGTCGAACAGGCAGAAGCCTTTTCCGACGCGGTACTTGAATCTCACGCGGCTTCTGATGTGGCCACTAAACGTGATCTGGATGATTTGCGTAAGGATATGGATGCGGGCTTCGAAAAAACCGATGCTCAGATAGCCAGTGTGCGCAAAGATATGGATGTCCGCTTTGAACAAGTGGATATGCGTTTTGAGCAGGTAGACAAGCGATTTGAGCAAGTTGATAAGCGCTTTGAGCAAGTGGATAAACGTTTTGATAAATTAGAATCCAAATTCGATCGTGTACAATGGTTTATCGTCGCGGCGGCGCTGGGATTAATCTTTAAAGAACAGATCGCCCGTTTGCTGGGTATCTAAAGCCTATTCGAAATCTATTAGGTGACGCAAATCTTGCTTTTTCTTAACATAACGAACTCAGTTTAAACAGTCAGCGCATATTAATTCAGCTGATATTTTTATTTTAAATATGAATTTAATTTTTTCGGCGAAGATTTTTAATTTAAAGCCAATAAATAGGATGTTATATCGATAAATCATTTTATTTATTGTTATTTTAAAACTAATGTAAATATACGTTATCTTATTTATATTACTACTTGATTTAAAATAATAATGTTTATTGAATGAGCGATTTTTGGTATTTATTGAACGAGATAACATTTAATATTCTTAGGCCATAAAAAATAAATTTAAGATTATTATTAAAAATAAAATGAGGTTATTATGAAAGTTTTAGGTTCTATGTCACATAAGCTTTCCCAATTTTTGGGAAGAAGTAATACCGTAAATACTGAAAAAGAAATGAAACGACTAAATAAGGATATTGAAAAATACATTACTGAAGTAAAAAATAAAGGCGTTAATGTTAATGAGGCTACTCAAGAAAAAACAGAAAAATTAACAATAAAAATACGTGATTCTTTTATTAAACTTTCTGTTTTTGAAAGTAAAGCTAGAGAAAAATCTAATAATAAAGATAAAGATACAGATAAACATAATAATGTAATTGAAAAAATTGAAAATTTAAAAAATAAATTCAATCTTGTGACTGGGGATCTGATTGATACTAGTACTAATACACAGTCATCGACACCGATAAAAAGTTCGCTAAATTTATCTCCAACAAGAAGTGCAGCGGAGATATTTATGACTAATAGGAAAGCGGAAGAGGATTTTAGGAAAGCGGAAGAGGATTTCTCAACCTGGGCGAGCGGTAGAACGACATATGCCCCTCACTCGCGTCCAAGTAAGGGGCTGATTGATACTAGTACTAGTACTGGTACACCGTTATCGCTAGCGCCAGGAAGTTCACTAAATGTAGCTGAGCCAAGGAATGGAGCGGAGATATTTATGGCTAGGAAAGCGGGAGATGACTTCACAGCATTTACACAAGAACGTGCTCCTAAAATGGTAGAAGACGATTCCACAGTATTGGATAAAGAAATATTGAAAGCGAAGGAACATATATTATCTTTCAAAAAAGATCTGGCAGCAAAAAAAGAAAAATTAGAGGGGTTAGGGAACAGTGTTCAAGATTTTTTGGAAGAAACGAAATTAAAAGAAGGAATAGATAATATTAATAGAAAAATAGATGATCTTGAATTTTTTATCACTAACTTCAAATCCGGTAATGCATCACCGAGATCAGTGGCATTAACCTCACCATCTAATTCTGCTCCTGATGATACCTCATTGGTACTAAAACCACAGCCGTTTTCTGAGAAGCTGATGGGTGGGCAATCTGAATCTAATCTTGCACCTCCTCAGAAAGAAAAGCCGCCAGTGCCACCTAAACCAGATTATCTTAAACGGGGCGCGGTCAGTCAGTCTCCTATGTCAGATAAGCAGGTAACAAATTTCTCATCCAAGTTTGAATTTAAACCAGTAGCAGCTTTACCTGATCCAGTAGCAACTTCCTATGCTCTTGAAAAGTTAAAAGAAAGTACCGAGGTATGAAGAAAAGGGAACTACATAATATGCTCTTCCTAGGAGGATGAAAGGATCATAATTTTAAACTAGAAAAAATTGATGGCGGTGTAAATAGCTTGGAGATTAAAAAATATCATGAAGCAAATCTTCTCAGTTAGATAATCACCCGCCATTTATCAGATCATTTTTGGCTAGTGGCTTTTTTTATCATATCAGTAGGTTAGAATTGCAAGATGAATTTTGCCACAAGCATATAATAAATAAACCTAATATAGCAGTAATTATAAAGTTAAAATGGATGTTAAAAATAGTATTTATAATTACTTCAATAACATTCTATATGAGAGATTACATTATGAACATATTATCCTGTAGAAGTGGTGTACAGAGAACGGCTGCGCTTTTGAAAGAAAATAAAAAAATTTCTGCAAAACTAAACGCATTAGAAAATATAGAAAACACAAGCAATAGTAGTCAAGCATTAAAAAAAAATTATCTCTTAAATAAGAAAAATAAAAATATTGATGGATTAAAAAGAGAGGAAAAAAATAGCAATAAAATAATGAGTGAGATGAAAAGTCAATGGGAGGAATTGATAAGTAGAAATAAAATTGATCGCAATGGTCTAGATAGACTAGAAAAATTAGTCAATCTAAATGGAGGAAATGCAATTATTCTAGCTAAGAATGAACATGAAATGAAAGCGATAAGTTATATAATTAGATATAATAAACATCAACAGAACTTAGATGATATTAAGAATGCTACACAGAAGCCGGTGCCACTGTCGCGAACTATTCTTCGAGTTACACAAGATGATATTCAAGCTGGTCGTAAACGGCTCAAACAAGTATCGAGTGCGGCCAGTCAGCCTCCTGTAGAGAAAAAAGAGCCGCCGGTGCTACTACCACGAACTGTTTTTGGGTCTTTCGTACCACTTACACCAGCTGGTCGTAGACGGCTCCAAAGCGTATCGCCTATGCTGATCAGTCAGTATCCTACAAAGCCACCTAAACCAGCTAATCTTGAATTGAAGTATCTACAAAATGGAGAGATATATTCTCTTCCCAGGAGAAAAAGGATCATCATTTTAAACTAGAAAAAATTGATGGCGGTGTAAATAGCTTGGAGATTAAAAAATATCATGAAGCAAATCTTCTCAGTTAGATAATCACCCGCCATTTATCAGATCATTTTTGGCTAGTGGCTTTTTTTATCATATCAGCAGGTTAGAATTGCAAGATGAATCTCGCCACAAGCATTTCCCCTTTTTCACCATCCCCTCTAGCAGTGCCTTGTGCGCTGCTAATTCATCGGCACTGGCATAAATAATTTTTAACGCTGAGGTCGGGCGCTCAATGGGTTTAATTTCTTCTTTATTATTTTGCTGCTGCTGATCGGTTTCCATCGAAAAAGAGAGCGAAGTTTGCCCCCCTGTCATTGCCAGATAAACTTCCGCTAAAATCTCGGCATCGAGTAACGCGCCGTGCAACGTCCGTTTACTGTTATCGATATGATAACGATCACATAACGCATTTAAATTATTACGTTTACCGGGGAACAACTGTCGCGCCAACAATAAACTATCGGTGATCGTGCAAAAGGTTTCAATCTTAGCGCTATTCTGCTCTAGTAAACGAAATTCATAATCTAAAAAGCCAATATCAAAGGCGGCATTATGGATGATTAAATCCGCTCCACGAATAAAATCGAGGAACCTTTTGGCTGTATCGGCAAAGGTGGGTTTATCTGCTAAAAATTCGTCACTAATACCATGAATAGCATAGGCTTCGGGATCGACTAATCGATCAGGTTTCAAATAGACATGAAAATGATTACCGGTTAAACGCCGATTCACCATCTCAACCGCCCCGATTTCAATAACCCGGTGGCCTTGATAATGCGCTCCTACCTTATTGAGCCCTGTGGTTTCAGTATCCAAAACAATTTGTCGTCTTGTTGCCGTGTTCATTGTGTTCGCTTATGTCAGAATTGGGATTTTAATGAAGAGTCTATCAGAATGCATAAACAGGTAGAAATTTTCACTGATGGTTCATGTTTGGGTAATCCCGGACCGGGAGGATATGGCGCTATTTTACGCTATAAACAGCATGAAAAAATCCTCAGTGATGGCTATTATTTAACCACAAATAACCGTATGGAACTTATGGCGGCGATTATTGCGCTCGAAGCGCTGACATCACCTTGTCAAGTCAGGCTCAGTAGTGACAGTCAATATGTTCGTCAAGGGATTAGCGAATGGATCCATAACTGGAAAAAACGTGGCTGGAAAACCACTCAACGCACGCCGGTAAAAAATGCCGATTTATGGCAGCGTTTAGATGGCGTGATCCAAAACCATCAAGTGACCTGGTTATGGGTGAAAGGTCATGCAGGTCATCTTGAAAACGAACGCTGTGATCAATTAGCACGAACAGCTGCCAACAACCCAAGTCAAAAAGACATCGGTTATGAAGCTTCATCCCTGTCAGATCAAGGCACCTGACGATATAAGCTGAATTAAATTGGGCTGATTCAGCTATAGTTTTTGGTCACACCCAGGGCACGGTTAAAGCAAGGCTTTCTTGTGGCAAATTTGATTGGCATCAACGTTAATGGCAACGTACGTTTACGTGCAATGGTCAGGCTAATACAACCCAGCGCGGTAAGATGAGTATTCATAGCACTTCCGCCGCCTCTCTTATGCCAGGGTAATACGTGAAAATGAGATTGATGCATCACCTGGTAATTGAGCAAATTAAGCCAATCAAGTATACGTATTCGGGTAAACATTCTGCTGACATAAGGTTCACGATGGCGTAATAGCGGTAATAATTTTCCCACTCCTAATAAACTTAGCGGATTGAAGTGAGTGGTGACTAACCAGCCGTCGTCGGTTAATATTCGATCAACTTCACGTAAAATACGATGAGGATCCGTCCCGTAGGCTAAAGTATGTAAAAGTAGACAAACATCCACTGATTTTTCGGCAAAAGGGAGTTGATAAGGGCTAGCGAGCACTTGTGTATTGTAACCTTGTTCAACAGCACTCACTTGGTGACTGATGCTACACTGATCACTGGCGATTTCAGCACTGAGATGACCTATCTTGAGTAAATGAAAACCAAAAAATTTTGACCACCAGGGCTGCATTGCCTCTTCAATAGCAGCCCGATAATACTCTCCCCAAGGGAGTTCGCTCCAAGATGTGGGCGCATGAGTCTTCAGGTATAATTGCGCAGGTTTCATGTTTTATTATCTTCATATTTGAATGGTTGAGCATAGGTATCGGATGAATCTGATCAGTATTCCAGCATTACAAGATAATTACATTTGGTTATTAATAGACGAACAAGATCATTGCATTATTGTCGATCCTGGAGAAGCGTCTCCCGTTTTAGCCATCTTAAATAAACGACATCTCATTGTGGATGCCATTTTATTAACTCATCATCATCAGGATCATCTCGATGGTGTTCCTGAATTGCTAAAACATTTTCCACAGATACCTGTTTACGGGCCGCAAGAAACAGAAAAAAAAGGTGCAACCAAGCTAATAGAAGAGGGCGATGATTTGATTATTGGTCGTCAAAATTTTTCGGTTATCGCTGTTCCGGGGCATACATTGGGTCATATTGCATACTACAATGCGCCTTATCTTTTTTGTGGAGACACGCTATTTTCTGCCGGTTGTGGCCGGTTATTTGAAGGTACCGGCGATCAAATGTATAGATCATTGCAAAAAATTATGCAATTGCCTGACGATACCTTAATTTGTGGTGGCCACGAATATACGCTCTCCAATTTAGCCTTTGCTCGTTCAATTTTAGCGGAAGATAAAAAAATTGAAGCCTATCAAAAAAAAGTAATGCAATTACGGGCAGAAAAACAACCTAGCCTACCGACAACTTTGCAATGGGAACGTGAGATCAATATTTTTTTACGTTGTGATGAGATTGAGCTACAAAAAAGAGTTCTGGGGGGAAAATCCTTAACTTCTCTTTCTTTAGTTTTCTCTGCTTTACGGATGATGAAAGATCGTTTTTAAAGCTTTTAGTTGTTTTATTTGTCAGATCAAAGTATTATCGCTCATCTTTTAACCAGGAAAGATGAGAGTAACAGAGATATATAATAGATGAAGACTAAAGCGATATTTCTCGCCTCGGTCTTGCTGGTGGGCTGTCAAACATCAAAATTAGGTACACAGCTCCCCATACAGCATGCACAGAGTTTGTCTTCGGCAAGTGTAGAAAACGAAGCAAGAAAATACATAGATAGCAATCAAGAGAAATTGGGACGGTTAACGAAAGGTAAAGATAGCCTCTCGCAACCCAATCTGTGGCACTTTGTTAGTAGCGAGCTGAAGATGAAGTTTCAGGATAACAGCCTGATCCGTGAACAAAAAATAAAATATTTAAAAAATAAGAGTGATCTCCACCATGTTATAGCACGAGCTAACCCGTACATGTACCTGATTGTATCTGAGATCCAAAGACGTGAGATGCCGATGGAATTGATACTGATACCCATAGTGGAGAGTGCTTTTGACCCCAGTGCAACTTCTGGAGCCGGTGCCGCCGGGTTGTGGCAGTTCGTGCCTAGTACTGGCTTGCATTATGGCTTAAAACAAAATCGATGGTATGACGGTCGCCTGGATATTGTGGCGTCTACTAAAGCAGCGCTTGACTTAATGGAGAATTTAAATCGCAGGTTTGATGGTGATTGGTTGTTGACGCTCGCGGCGTACAATAGTGGTGCAGGGCGAGTTAATAAAGCGATAAGCGCTAATAGACGACAAGGTAAATCAACGAATTTTTGGGAATTATCTTTGCCACGTGAAACCTCTATTTACGTGCCAAAAATGCTCGCTTTGAGTCATATTATCAAAAATCACAAACAGCATAACTTTAAATTACCTAATACCGATAAAAGACATGGGTTAGCCCGTGTGGATATTGGGCGCCAGATGAAACTCAGTCGAGTTGCTGAGATGTCTGGTTTGTCGTTAGCTCAGTTGAAATTTTATAATGCTGGCTATAAATTAGATGTAACAGCGCCTAACGGCCCTCATTACATCGTGCTGCCTGAGGATAATGCTAGGCATTTTAAAAATTCACTCGCCGAGGCTAAATTTATGGTGCCTCAGCCTGCGCGATTGGTGAAAAATAATCCTAATGCAGAGTCAGTTTTACAATATAAAGTACGCCAAGGGGACACTTTATCTACGATAGCCAAGCGTTTTAATATCGATCCATATGATTTGCAAAATTGGAATAACTTAACTACGTCAGATTTTTTGAAAGTTGGCCAAACTTTAAAAACAGGCAGGTAGGAGAAGATAATATACCCAATGAATTTCGAGTTACGGCAAGGAGGCCATCAATCGAATCCCAGGAGTGTACAAATAGTACATGACAGAGGAGGATAAGTGATCGTTGCCAACGCCGTCTTAACTTGAAAGGCGAAGGGTATAGAATAGATATGAGCGATGGAATAGACAATTAGCGTGCCGAAACGAACACATGCAATGCGATATGTGGCTGGTAAACCAGTTGAACAGATCTTTTCAAGCTCTGCCTATTTTCCCAGGCAGGGCTTGCCTTTGTGTGCGCCGTTACAAGCATCAAAATTTTTACGGGTTGTGGTGTGGAATATTTTTAAGCAACAGCGGGTCAGCTGGTTGGCTGTACTAAAGAAATTTGGTAAAGATTCTCAATTGATGTTGTTGCAAGAAGCGCGAACGACGCCTGAAATGGTGCGCTTTGCTACCTCTCACTATTTGACAACAGATCAAGTGCCTGCTTTTACTTTGCCTCATCATCCTTCTGGCGTAATGACGTTAGCTGCTGCTCATCCTATTTATTGTTGCCCGCTGCGTGAACGAGAGCCATTGTTACGTTTGTCCAAATCAGCTTTAGTTACAGTTTATCCCATTCAGGATGGACGATCACTGATGGTGGTTAATATCCATGCGGTAAATTTCAGTGTAGGGGTGAATGTTTACAGTAAACAATTTAGCTCGATCGGCGCAAAAATTGCGTTGCATCGTGGGCCACTAATACTCGCAGGAGATTTCAATGCTTGGAATCGTCAGCGGGTGAATGCTTTACGTTTATTTACCCGAAGCATGGAATTACAAGAGGTAGAATTTTTTATTGATAATCGTAGTCGAGTATTTGGGTTTCCACTGGACTTTATTTTTTTCCGTGATTTGTATGTGGCCGAAGCATCTGTATTAGTAACACGCGCTTCGGATCATAATCCTCTACGTGTTGATTTTTTACTATAATGAAATCTTTTGAACGATAAATAGACATCTAATTTTTTTTCTTAAATTAAAGGTTGCGGGCGTTAATAAAGGGGCTATAATGCGACCCCACAGAAGAAGGGGAGCTTAGTAAAAGAAGGCCTTGACTCTGTGAGAAGAAAGGGTAGAATGCGCCCTCTCGTTGTAAGGCTAGACGAGAAGCTCTTTAACAATTTATCAGACAATCTGTGTGGGCACTGGCGAGTGCGCTGTTGTGCTGCTCTGTAATATTGAGGGCAGTAAAAGCAGTATAAAAGCTGACAGCGGATTGGAATTTGTTTTTTTTATGGAAACATAATAGAAAGCAGGGTCTATGAAGTTGTTAAAAAAGTAATAAATTGAAGAGTTTGATCATGGCTCAGATTGAACGCTGGCGGCAGGCCTAACACATGCAAGTCGAGCGGCAGCGGGGAGTAGCTTGCTACTCTGCCGGCGAGCGGCGGACGGGTGAGTAAAGTCTGGGGATCTGGCTTATGGAGGGGGATAACCATTGGAAACGGTGGCTAATACCGCATGATGTCGCAAGACCAAAGTGGGGGACTTTAGGGCCTCACGCCATAAGATGAACCCAGATGAGATTAGCTAGTAGGTGCGGTAATGGCGTACCTAGGCGACGATCTCTAGCTGGTCTGAGAGGATGACCAGCCACACTGGAACTGAGAAACGGTCCAGACTCCTACGGGAGGCAGCAGTGGGGAATATTGCACAATGGGCGGAAGCCTGATGCAGCCATGCCGCGTGTGTGAAGAAGGCCTTAGGGTTGTAAAGCACTTTCAGCGGGGAGGAAGGAGGTAAGAGTAATATGCTTATCGATTGACGTTACCCGCAAAAGAAGCACCGGCTAACTCCGTGCCAGCAGCCGCGGTAATACGGAGGGTGCGAGCGTTAATCGGAATAACTGGGCGTAAAGGGCATGTAGGCGGTAAGTTAAGTCAGATGTGAAATCCCCGAGCTTAACTTGGGAACGGCATTTGAGACTGGCTGGCTAGAGTTTTGTAGAGGGGGGTAGAATTCCAGGTGTAGCGGTGAAATGCGTAGAGATCTGGAGGAATACCGGTGGCGAAGGCGGCTCCCTGGACAAGGACTGACGCTGAGGTGCGAAAGCGTGGGTAGCAAACAGGATTAGATACCCTGGTAGTCCACGCTGTAAACGATGTCGATTTGGAGGTTGTGACCTAGTGTTATGGCGTCCGAAGCTAACGCGATAAATCGACCGCCTGGGGAGTACGGCCGCAAGGTTAAAACTCAAATGAATTGACGGGGGCCCGCACAAGCGGTGGAGCATGTGGTTTAATTCGATGCAACGCGAAGAACCTTACCTACTCTTGACATCCACGGAATTTAGCAGAGATGCTTAAGTGCCTTCGGGAGCCGTGAGACAGGTGCTGCATGGCTGTCGTCAGCTCGTGTTGTGAAATGTTGGGTTAAGTCCCGCAACGAGCGCAACCCTTGTCCTTTGTTGCCAGCACGTGATGGTGGGAACTCAAAGGAGACTGCCGGTGATAAACCGGAGGAAGGTGGGGATGACGTCAAGTCATCATGGCCCTTACGAGTAGGGCTACACACGTGCTACAATGGCGCATACAAAGAGCGGCGAGCGTGCGAACGTAAGCGAACCTCATAAAGTGCGTCGTAGTCCGGATTGGAGTCTGCAACTCGACTCCATGAAGTCGGAATCGCTAGTAATCGTGGATCAGAATGCTACGGTGAATACGTTCCCGGGCCTTGTACACACCGCCCGTCACACCATGGGAGTGGGCGGCAAAAGAAGTAGGTAGCTTAACCTTCGGGAGGGCGCTTACCACTTTGTGGTTCATGACTGGGGTGAAGTCGTAACAAGGTAACCGTAGGGGAACCTGCGGTTGGATCACCTCCTTACCAAAGATGGCGGCTACGCTGAGTGCTCACACAGATTGTCTGATGAAAGTAGCGAGCAATTTTAATAAGAAAGCGGGTTAGGTTTAGCAATCGAACCTTGTTGGGTCTGTAGCTCAGGTGGTTAGAGCGCACCCCTGATAAGGGTGAGGTCGGTGGTTCAAGTCCACTCAGACCCACCAACGCGGCACGATAGGACGAAGAACTGCTTTGTGAGGTGATTCTACCAGGGCGTGCTGTGACGATGGGTCAAGTTAATTTTTGCCTATGGGGCTATAGCTCAGCTGGGAGAGCGCCTGCCTTGCACGCAGGAGGTCAGCGGTTCGATCCCGCTTAGCTCCACCATGTGAAGTGGTCAAAATTTATTCTAATGTATTAAAATGCTCTTTAACAATCTGGAACAAGCGAGTAATGAACAGCGAGAAGTGTTTATTAGTAAGACACTTTCGGGTTGTGAAGTTAAGTGATAGAAGCGTACAGGGCGGATGCCTAGGCAGTCAGAGGCGAAGAAGGGCGTGCAAATCTGCGAAAAGCGACGGTGAGCTGATAGGAAGCGTTATTAGCCGTTGATACCCGAATGGGGAAACCCAGTGCAAGCAGTTGCACTATCGTTAGATGAATAAACTAGTTTAACGAGGCGAACCGGGAGAAGTGAAACATCTAAGTACCCCGAGGAAAAGAAATCAACCGAGATTTCCTGAGTAGCGGCGAGCGAAAGGGAAGCAGCCCAGAGTGTGCATCATTGTTGTTATCAGAGGAAGGGTCTGGAAAGGCCTGCGAAAGAGGGTGATAGCCCCGTACTCGAAGGTAGCAATAGTGTGAGCTCGAAGAGTAGGACGGGACACGAGAAATCCTGTTTGAAGAAGGGGGGACCATCCTCCAAGGCTAAATACTCCTGACTGACCGATAGTGAACCAGTACCGTGAGGGAAAGGCGAAAAGAACCCCGGGAGGGGAGTGAAATAGACCCTGAAACCCTGTACGTACAAGCAGTGGGAGCCTGAATCATACGCGAGTGTGGTAAGGGTGACTGCGTACCTTTTGTATAATGGGTCAGCGACTTATATTCTGTAGCGAGGTTAACCGAATAGGGGAGCCGTAGGGAAACCGAGTCTTAACTGGGCGAATAGTTGCAGGGTATAGACCCGAAACCCGGTGATCTAGCCATGTGCAGGCTGAAGGTTGGGTAATACTAACTGGAGGGCCGAACCGACTCCTGTTGAAAAAGTAGCGGATGACGTGTGGCTGGGGGTGAAAGGCCAATCAAACCGGGAGATAGCTGGTTCTCCCCGAAAGCTATTTAGGTAGCGCCTCGTGGGTTAATCTTTGGGGGTAGAGCACTGTTTCGGCTAGGGGGCCATCCCGGCTTACCACCCCGATGCAAACTGCGAATACCGAAGAATGTGACCACGGGAGACACACGGCGGGTGCTAACGTCCGTCGTGGAAAGGGAAACAACCCAGACCGCCAGCTAAGGTCCCGAAGTGAGGGTTAAGTGGGAAACGAAGTGGGAAGGCGAAAACAGCCAGGATGTTGGCTTAGAAGCAGCCATCATTGAAAGAAAGCGTAATAGCTCACTGGTCGAGTCGGCCTGCGCGGAAGATGTAACGGGGCTAAACCCTCCACCGAAGCTGCGGCAGTAGCGTTGGAGACGACGTTATTGGGTAGGGGAGCGTTCTGTAAGCCGTAGAAGGTGAGCTGAGAGGCGAGCTGGAGGTATCAGAAGTGCGAATGCTGACATAAGTAACGATAAAGCGGGTGAAAGGCCCGCTCGCCGAAAGACCAAGGGTTCCTGTCCCACGTTAATCGAGGCAGGGTGAGTCGACCCCTAAGGCGAGGCTGAAAAGCGTAGTCGATGGGAAACGGGTTAATATTCCCGTACTGGTTGTGACTGCGAAGGGGGGACGGAGAAGGCTAGGCTATCCGGGTGACGGTAATCCCGGTTTAAGCGTGTAGGTGGAAAGAGTAGGCAAATCCGCTTTTTCATAGACACTGAGGCGTGATGACGAAGCACTTAGGTGCAGAAGTAGTTGATGCCCGGCTTCCAGGAAAAGCCTCTAAGCTTAGGTTACAGTCAATCGTACCCGAAACCGACACAGGTGGTCAGGTAGAGCATACTAAGGCGCTTGAGAGAACTCGGGTGAAGGAACTAGGCAAAATGGTGCCGTAACTTCGGGAGAAGGCACGCTGGCATTAGGTGAGGGGACTTGCTCCCTGTAGCTGAAGTCAGTCGCAGAGACCAGCTGGCTGCAACTGTTTATTAAAAACACAGCACTGTGCAAACACGTAAGTGGAGGTATACGGTGTGACGCCTGCCCGGTGCCGGAAGGTTAATTGATGGGGTTAGTAGAGATACGAAGCTCTTGATCGAAGCCCCGGTAAACGGCGGCCGTAACTATAACGGTCCTAAGGTAGCGAAATTCCTTGTCGGGTAAGTTCCGACCTGCACGAATGGCGTAATGATGGCCAGGCTGTCTCCACCCGAGACTCAGTGAAATTGAAATGGCTGTGAAGATGCAGTGTACCCGCGGCAAGACGGAAAGACCCCGTGAACCTTTACTATAGCTTGACACTGGGAGTTGAAACTGACTGTGTAGGATAGGTGGGAGACGTTGAAGCGATGACGCCAGTTGTTGTGGAGTCGCCGTTGAAATACCACCCTGTGAGTTTTGGTTTTCTAACTCAGCGCCGTAATCCGGTGCGAGGACAGTGTCTGGTGGGTAGTTTGACTGGGGCGGTCTCCTCCTAAAGCGTAACGGAGGAGCACGAAGGTTAGCTAATCACGGTCGGACATCGTGAGGTTAGTGCAAAGGCATAAGCTAGCTTGACTGCGAGAGTGACGGCTCGAGCAGGTACGAAAGTAGGTCTTAGTGATCCGGTGGTTCTGAATGGAAGGGCCATCGCTCAACGGATAAAAGGTACTCCGGGGATAACAGGCTGATACCGCCCAAGAGTTCATATCGACGGCGGTGTTTGGCACCTCGATGTCGGCTCATCACATCCTGGGGCTGAAGTAGGTCCCAAGGGTATGGCTGTTCGCCATTTAAAGTGGTACGCGAGCTGGGTTTAGAACGTCGTGAGACAGTTCGGTCCCTATCTGCCGTGGGCGTAGGAAGATTGAGGGGGGCTGCTCCTAGTACGAGAGGACCGGAGTGGACGCATCACTGGTGTTTGGGTTGTCATGCCAATGGCATTGCCCGGTAGCTACATGCGGAAGAGATAACCGCTGAAAGCATCTAAGCGGGAAACTTGCCCCGAGATGAGTCTTCCCTTGAGGGACGTTTAAGACTAAGACGTTGATAGGCTGGGTGTGTAAGTGTGGTGACACATTGAGCTGACCAGTACTAATGACCCGATAGGCTTAACTTCACAACACCGAAAGTGTTTTGGTTTACGCGCTTGTTAACAGATTAGCTGTGTACGCAGCATACAGAATTTGCCTGGCGGCTATAGCGCGGTGGCACCACCTGAGCCCATTCCGAACTCAGCAGTGAAACACCGTTGCGCCTATGGTAGTGTGGGGTCTCCCCATGTGAGAGTCGGTCACCGCCAGGCACCCAATACCACAAGCCTCTTGTTCAATGCCAGAGGCCTTTTTCTCGAAAATCAAAAAATCGGTGGTGCGGTAGTTCAGATGAAACACGGTGTTTTTCAATTATGAGTAAAATTCGTCGTGGGTATAAGTTACTGTACTGTAAAACCGTTTTATTCACGGATTTTTTAATTTCTTAAAACCCTCCTCAAATATAAATAAAAATCTCTTCGCATCGCTTTCGTCAGCCGGAATTTTATGGGGCGATCATGAGCAAATACCTTACTTCCCTCGACTCATATCCTATGCTTCGCTATAATGCTGCCTCTCATTTTTCCAGAATGGTTTCGGGATACTTGTGATATTTGGGGCACTCAGTATTTGTAATACGGTTGTCCTGGTTTCTAGGAGACATTTTCAAAGTTAGCTATGATTATTACCGTTCGCCTTTAAGTTGCCACTAGGCGGCCAGGGCGAGAGACCGATGAGCGTAGACATGCTACGTGATTTGGCGAGCACCCGCAGCTAACAACGCGGTGGGGCTTCAAAGGCGAACGGTATATGCTGCTTTGTTATGCATTCTACAGTTGACCGAGCATGATAATATTTTTTTGAGGTAACATAGATGCAAGTTTCTATTGAAACCACCCAGGGTTTGGGTCGCCGTGCCACTATTACGCTTATTGCTGATCCTATTGAAACCGCAGTTAAAAATAGACTCATTAAAAAAGCTCAGAATGTTCGAATTGACGGTTTCCGTAAAGGTAAAGCACCAATGGATATTGTTAAACGTCACTACAGTGTTGAGGTGCTTCAATACGTGTTGGGTGATATGATGGAGCGTAATTTTTTTGATGCGATTGAAAAAGAGAATATTAATCTTGCTAGCCCTCCAAGTTATTTTCCTGGTGAATATAAAAAAGGTGAAAATTTTAGTTACTCTGTAGAATTTGAGGTTTATCCGGATATCGAATTAAAAAATCTGCAAGATATTGAAGCAGAAAGGCCTATCGTTGAAATAAATGATGCTGATGTTGACGCCATGCTGGAAACCTTACGTAAACAGCAAGCTAGTTGGCAAGAAACTAACGATGTGGTAAAAGCTAAAGATCATCGTGTAACCATTGATTTTGCTGGTTCTATTGATGGTGTGGAATTTGAAGGAGGATCAGAGACGGATTTTATTCTGGTTATGGGTGAAAATAAAATGATCCCCGGTTTTGAAGAGGGTATTTTAGATCATAAAATCGGAGATAAATTTGTCATCGAGACAAATTTTCCAGAGGACTACCAAGTTGAAAAATTACGCGGTAAATTGGCCAGCTTTGCTATAGTCTTGAAAAAAATAGAAGTCCGACAATTACCAGAATTAACTGAAGAGCTTATTAAAAAACTTGGTATAGTTGATGGTTCTTTAGTTAATTTACGTGGTGAAGTACGTAAAAATATGGAACGTGAGCTGAAAAATACGGTACGTAACAGTATTAAAACTAAGCTTATAGAAGAATTGCTAAAATCGCATGAAATTGATGTTCCGAAAGCGTTAGTTGAGAAAGAAATTGATGCCCTCTATGGACAAGTCATCAGACGTTTTAGTGATAATAAAACATCAATGTCAGGACTACCGCGTAAGCTATTTGAAGAAAAAGCAAGGCAGCGCGTAGTTGTTGGTTTGTTGTTCGCAGAAATAATTTCTAAAAATGATCTGAAAGTTGATAAAGTACTGTTGGATAAACGACTATCAGAAATTGCATCAGCTTATGAAAACCCGCAGCAAGTTATCGATTATTATAATAATAACGAAGAATTGTTGAATAATATACGTAGCGCAATTTTAGAAGAGAAGGCAGTAGAATATATTTTAGATAAAGTAAAAGTTATTGATAAAAAAATGAATTTTACTGAATTAATGAGCCAAGTACCTACTATGTAGTGTTTATCGTATGGTTGTGGATTAATGTTAATTTTTAAGATTTTAAAGGATAAATAGCATTATTACCGGGTACAATAATATTTGTGCCCTTTTTTTATATAATATTGGCAAGCAGAATCGTTTTTTCATGTAATTTAAAATTTTTTAGTTAAATTTGGTAACAATAAAAAATCTAAATATTGCTGATGTAGGGTGCTAACCATCGATGAAAGCTCTGCAAAATTGCCATTATTATTAATAACATCATCAGCACAAGCTAACCGTTCTTTTTGTGTGGTTTGTGCGGATAAAATTTGTTTTGCTTGCTGACGAGTTATATTATCTCGGGATATTATCCTAGTTAATTGTATTCCTTTATCTACATCGACTAATAAAACTCGGTCGGCTTGAGAAAATAAGTTATTTTCGATCAATAGAGGAATAACCCAAATTAGATATGGTTCTTTAGTTGCTGTTATTCTGCGCTGGGTTTCTTGTTGGATAAGAGGATGCAATAGCGAATTTAACCATGCTCTTTCTTGTTGCTCACTGAATATTTTTTGCCGTAATACCGCTCGATTTAGCGAACCGTCAGCAAGCAATATATTATTTCCATAACGTGTTACAATCTGACTCAATGCATCTGTGCCGAGCTGAACTACTTGACGAGCAATGACATCTGCATCGATTAAAGGTACTCCCAAATTGGCGAACGCTTCAGCGACAGTGCTTTTTCCGCTACCGATTCCACCTGTGAGTGCGACAACATAAGTCATTAATAGTATATCTTTCGGTTTTTCATTGCATGTTAACATTATAGTTAGTATTACACTTATATTTACTCTGTAAATTTTTATAGAAATCGTTTCCTCTTTTTTTATTGCCACACTTGAAACCCTTTCAGGTTACCCCCATCTGATCTGCACTGCTTTACTTATCAGCCTTGGATTGAGGTAATTTAATGAGTACGAAAAATCAAGAAACACGTGGGTTTCAATCTGAAGTCAAACAACTGCTCCATTTGATGATCCATTCACTTTATTCTAATAAAGAAATATTTTTGCGTGAATTAATTTCAAACGCGTCGGATGCTGCAGATAAGCTGCGTTTTCGCGCGCTTTCTAAGCCAGAATTGTACGAAGGAGATACTGATCTACGGGTTCGAGTTTCCGTTAACAAGGAGAAACGCACCCTTACCATAAGTGATAACGGTATTGGTATGAGCCGTGATGAAGTGATTGATAATTTGGGAACCATTGCTAAATCAGGTACCAAAGCTTTCCTTGAATCTATGGGTTCAGATCAGAGCAAAGACAGTCAGTTAATCGGTCAATTTGGTGTTGGTTTTTATTCTGCTTTTATCGTAGCAGATAAAGTCACCGTCTGTACCCGCGCAGCTGGCGAGCCAGTCGATGCTGGCGTATTGTGGGAATCCTCTGGAGAGGGCGATTACACTATCGCCACTATCACCAAAGAAGCTCGTGGTACTGAAATTACACTGCATTTACGTGAAGGTGAAGATGCATATCTCGACAACTGGGGAATACGCTCAATCATCAGCAAATATTCCGACCATATTGCATTACCAGTAGAAATCGAGAATAGAACAAAAGTAGAAAAGGCAGTAGAAGCGAAAAAAGATGAAAACGCAGAGGCCGATCAAGAATCTGTTATTGACGCTGAAGCCACTGATGATGCTGCTCAAGATCCTGCAACACCTACTGAGACAGAGGAAACGGTTACCTGGGAACAGATCAACAAAGCCAAGGCGTTATGGCTTCGTAGTAAAAATGAAATCAAAGAGGCGGAATACAATGAACTTTACAAGCATATCTCTCACGATTTTGTCGATCCTTTGCTGTGCAGTCATAATCGTGTAGAAGGCGAGCAAGAGTATACCAGTCTACTGTATATTCCTGCGCAAGCCCCTTGGGATATGTGGAACCGTGAGCATAAACACGGTTTAAAGCTGTATGTGCAGCGGGTATTTATTATGGACGATGCAGAACAGTTTTTACCTAACTATTTGCGCTTTGTCCGTGGTTTAATTGACTCCAATGATCTTCCTCTCAATGTTTCACGCGAACTTTTGCAAGATAACAAAATTACTCAAAGTTTGCGTAGCGCATTAACAAAACGTGTGCTGAAAATGTTAGCGAAATTGGCTAAAGACGACAGTGAAAAATATCAAAAATTTTGGCTGCAATTTGGCAAGGTATTAAAAGAAGGGCCGGCAGAAGATTATGCCAATAAAGAAAGCATTGCTAAACTGCTACGTTTTGCTTCAACACATAATGACAGCTCGGAACAAACCGTTTTACTGGAAGAATATATTGCTCGCATGTCCTCAGAGCAGGATAAAATTTACTTTATCACTGCAGACAGTTACGATGCTGCGAAGAGTAGCCCACATTTGGAATTATTCCGCAAAAAAGGAATTGAAGTGCTACTATTATCTGATCGTGTCGACGAATGGATGATGGGATACTTCACTGAATTTGAAGGAAAAAAATTACATTCCGTGAGCAAGGCAGATGATTCTATCAATAAACTGGCTGATGAAGAAAAAAAACCGGAGCAGAAAGAAGCAGAAAAAGCGCTAGAGCCTTTTGTTAAACGGGTAAAAGAGCTCTTGGGTGACAAAGTAAAAGAAGTGCGATTAACACATCGTTTAACAGAGACACCGGCTATCGTCACCACGGATAGTAATGAAATGGGCACGCAGATGGCGAAATTACTTGCTGCTGCGGGTCAGAAAGCACCGGAAGTAAAATATATTTTCGAATTAAATCCAGATCATCTTTTGGTAAAACGTGTTGCTGATATGAGTGATGATAAACAATTCGCAGAATGGATTGAGCTATTCCTCGATCAAGCATTATTGGCCGAGCGAGGTACTTTAGATGATCCTAACTGTTTCGCACGTCGTATAAATCAATTATTGTTGAGTCTGTAATTTTTATTAATGTCGTCTCTAATCTTTATTTTAGGGGCGGCATTAATGCTTTGCTTAAAATGATTTGCTTGTCAAAATTTTAATCTCTTTTCAGGAAAAAGCATGATATGCAGCAACTACAAACTGTGATTGAGCAAGCTTTCGACCTGCGTACTGCGCCAGATAAGATAGACTCGAGCGCCCGTATTGTGATTAACCAAGTGATAAATGAGTTAGACACAGGTTTACTGCGAGTAGCAGAAAAAATTAATGGTCAGTGGATCACGCATCAATGGCTAAAAAAAGCGGTATTACTCTCTTTTCTTATCAATAACAATCAGTTAATTTCAGGTGCTGAAACGCACTATTACGACAAAATCCCATTGAAATTTTCCAACCATGATACAGCACGCTTTCAACTTGAGGGTGTGCGGGTGGTTCCTCCGGCTAGTGTACGAAAAGGGGCATTTGTCGCACCTGGCGCCATTTTGATGCCCTCTTATGTTAATATTGGTGCCTTTATTGATGAGGGGTCGATGGTAGACACCTGGGCTACCGTAGGATCTTGTGCACAAATTGGTAAAAATGTTCATCTCTCTGGTGGTGTTGGCATTGGTGGGGTGTTGGAGCCATTACAAGCTAATCCGACAATTATTGAGGATAACTGTTTTATTGGTGCTCGCTCCGAAGTAGTTGAAGGGGTCATCGTAGAAGAAAACACAGTAATCTCAATGGGAGTTTATCTTGGTCAAAGCACCCGTATTTATGATCGTGAAACTAAGAGAATTTCTTATGGCCGTATACCCGCAGGCTCTGTTGTTGTGTCGGGTACTCTTCCCTCACAAGCAGGTGATTACAGCTTATACTGTGCGATTATTGTGAAAAAAGTGGATGCAAAAACCCGGGCTAAAACAAGTATTAATGAGTTGTTACGTAATATTGATCAATATTCATTAAAATGATTGTATTTTACTCGAGATGAACAAATAAAAAACAATCAGTTATTTTATAAGAAATTTAAGTTGCACTAAAAAGATAAGATAGTAGCATATGCTTTCATTGTCAGGGTTAGATAGAAAATCCAAGCAATAAAGAAATAGGGGGTCGTTAGCTCAGTCGGTAGAGCAGTTGACTTTTAATCAATTGGTCGCTGGTTCGAATCCAGCACGACCCACAAAACAGTTGTCTAGTTACAAAAGCTTATTCGAAATTTTTCTAGCACAACGCCGATAAAAAATGGGCAAGAAAATTTAAATGGGTCTTAGTGATCTTATTGGTTTAAGCTGAAGCATGTTGTCATTGCCGGTTTCTAACTAATACCTTCTAAAAATACCATAAACTCTTTTGATATAGCCGAAATCAGCTTAATTTGATTTAAGGCGGAGGAGCGCGCAGCAGTACAAATAGTACGGCAAGCGACGACAACACAGAATCAAATTAAGCTGATTTCGGCTATAGTCAGGCTCTGGGAGCGATTGTGTTCCTTATTGGATGGTAAATTGTATAAAGCCGAGTTTTACTCGGCTTAGTTTTTTGTATTGTGGAAAAGGACATGAATGAAATTTTATTATTACCTACCGCTTCGTGTCTTGCAATTTTATAATATTATCTTCAAGTTTTTTGATGATTTTTGATAAGAATTCAAGATCCTCTTTTGGTATATTTTCTAAAATTTCTTTACATGTTCTTTCAATAATGACGCAATTAACGTGTTCGATAATAGGCTTGGCAGCCTCAGTTAACTGTATCTTTTTAGCACGACGATCATTTTTACACGTATGCCGTACTATTAATTTTTTTTCCTCTAATTGATCTAAAGTTCTAACAAGTGAAGGTTGTTCGATACCGATGGCTTTCGCAAGTTGTATCTGGGATTGCTCTTCTGGTAAACAATTAATATTATGTAATGTAACCCAATGGGATTGAGTCAGCCCCTGTGGTTTTAGCCTCTCATCGATTACTGTCCGCCATTGGCGAACTAATCTTGCTAAATCAGCTCCTAATGTTGATTCCACCTGCCTCTCCTTATAATTAGCTTGCTATCATAATTCCCATGGTCCAATATATTTCAAGACAACAATATTAAAAACACGAACATATATATACTGCATAATGTTATGATTAGGCAATAAATATAGTGAATGCATTGGCCGTAGTGAGATATTCGTTTAGGTTAATTCATTCAAAGTACAGTATTACTTTTTAATTCACTTATTGAACCCCACTTTCGTTGTGTTTGTCCGTCTACGCCGTCACTACAGAAACTATGTTTTGACATAGTTTCTGTACAGTCATTAACATTTAGCGGTATTTCTTTTAGCAGTGATAGGTGACAATGATCTTTACACCCCACAACCTATTTGCCCCAAAAATCTGTAGCCGGTTGGCAAGAATACTAGTCCATGATAATCAATTGATCACTGAAGGAAGTCTGATAATGATTGTTTTACTGTAATTTTATCAATTTGTGACTGCTCCCCACTCTATTAGGCGAGCCCTCCCCGCTTCACAGGTCGCCGCTTGTGCATGAAAAGTCTTAGAGCCTATTTGAAATCCCTTGTCTTCGCTGATATTTTGTCAAAAACGGGCTTAAAATGCTCATTTACTGCCTTGTTTTGTATAAAAAAGGCCGCTGCGCTTTTTCCTCGTTTGAGCGTCGTTCAAGAAGATTTCGAATAAATTTTAAGGCCGCAAAATTTTCATTTATACCCTGTAACCGGTACGCCACTAGCTAAAGCACCATAGAATTTCTACAAAATTTAGTGTTTTAAGAGCTATAAATGCCTTGCCATACAATGTTTTCATTAATGGTGTTGTGATTATTGTGTGTTATATGCATCGTTAATAGAAACTCATTGAGCATAACAATCCAATTTCAAGGGTGCATAGCCTATCATTTCTGTGCCAGACACGCTAGCAATGTCAATAGGGTTAATACCTTGAAAAAGATATCATGGTTAATAAATCATTACTATAATTTATCATCTCTAACTGTGACGACATCCTCCTCATCGAGGATCATTTTCGGCTTAAGCTCTAAATAGGTTGCAGCATGCCACTAATGATAATTCCTGATACGGGAAAAACACTCATACACAACCAGAGATATATAATCTTGATAGTATAGGATTTTGAATCTTTTATTTAATTTTCTGTTATCATGGAAAAGACGCCTAAGGCGCCTTTCTTTGTATGTAGATTGAAGAGATTATTATCGAGAAATGCTAGGCATAGTAAAACGTTTGTTAAAGCGATCAACACGACCACCTGTAGCTACCTCACGTTGTTTACCGGTATAAAAGGGGTGGCATTTACCACAAACATCTAAGTTTATGTTGTGATTAAGGGTCGAACAGATATTCATAACGTTACCACAAGAGCAAGATGCAGTAATTGAATGGTATTGCGGGTGGGTATTATCTTTCATAGCAAAGCTCTCTTTAAGACCGTGTCGCTATCAGGCCTTTATCCCGCCAGACACCACACGTAGTTATCAATAGTCGCGGATCATACAAGATGTTAACCTTCGACGCAATCTAGCCATATATCCCCTTCGCATTTGAAGTTGCCTTCGGCTGCCAGGGCGGCCGACCGATGAGCGTGGACATACCATGAGGGCGAGAGAGCTGGCAGCCAACAACGCGGCGGCTTCAAAGGCGAAGAGGATATGTTGTTATTAACAATGTAAGCGCCACTCATTTTTATTTACCAAGAAGGATGAGATCCCATGCTCGTTTTTCAAATTGCATTACCTGTACCGCTGGCTCGTACTTTCGATTATCAGTTAGGTAATACCATGGTGTCTCCAACGGTGGGAGCGCGGGTTAGAGTTCCTTTCGGAAAACGCACAGCGATTGGTATAGTGACAGCGATAAGTACAACGAGTGAACTACCCCCTGAAAAACTTAAGACGATTGATGCCATTTTAGATAAGCAAAGCCTATTTCCTACCGCTCTTTGGCGTATTCTTTTATGGGCATCTGATTATTATCATTGCCCTATCGGCGAAGTTCTGTTCCATTCATTACCTGTTTTATTACGCCAAGGTAAACCGACTCAACTTCCTCCAAGATACGAGTGGGTTGTTACTGAAAAAGGCAGGATGACTCCTTTAGATAGTTTGAAAAGAGCACCGAAACAACAACAAGTGTTGGCAATATTGTTAAAACAATCGCTTTACTGTGATGAAGCGCAAAAAATGGCTTTAGCTACAAGGGCATTACATACGTTACACAGTAAGGAATTAATTACACTGCGTGAGCAGAAACCTGTTTTTAATGATTGGCGTCACAAAGCTTTAGTAGTAGGTGAACCTTTACCGCTTAACACTGAGCAATCCGCTGCGGTAACTGCGATTAGTAATGAAGCTCACCATTTTGTGGCTTGGTTATTGGCGGGCGTAACAGGCTCGGGTAAAACCGAAGTTTATCTCAGTATATTAGAAAATATCTTGGCTCAAGGGAAACAGGCTCTTATTTTAGTGCCTGAAATTGCGCTAACCCCTCAAACTATTACTCGCTTTCGGCAACGCTTTAATGTGCCTGTTGTAACGCTGCATTCAGCATTAAATGACAGTGAACGATTATCGATATGGTTACGGGCGCGTAGCGGTGAGGCTGCTGTTGTTATAGGTACTCGCTCTGCATTGTTCACCCCTTTTTTACGATTGGGTGTGATTATTATTGATGAAGAACATGACAATTCGTATAAACAGCATGAAGGCTGGCGTTATCATGCGCGTGATCTTGCAGTATGTCGCGCGAAGGAAGAGGATATTCCGATCATCATGGGATCGGCGACCCCTTCTTTGGAAACGTTACACAATGTGCAGATAGCAAAATATCGGCAGCTAAGGTTATTAAAACGCGCCGGTAATGCTAAACCTGAAGTCCAACACTTAATTGACTTGAAAGGCTTGGCATTGACTGTAGGGCTTTCACAACCTCTGTTAGCACGGATCAGAACTCACCTTCAGGCTAATAATCAGGTAATGTTATTTCTAAACCGTAGGGGCTATGCTCCCGTGTTGCTTTGCCATGAATGTGGTTGGATTGCAGAATGTCAGCGTTGTGATCATTATTATACTCTGCATCAAAATTTGCGTCAGCTACGTTGCCACCATTGTGATAGTCAGCGGCCTGTCTTAAAACAATGTCTCAATTGTGGTTCTACTCATTTGATTACCGTCGGGGTAGGCACTGAACAATTGGAAAATCATTTATTGCCGTGCTTCCCTGATATTCCAATTACACGTATTGATCGTGATACTACTAGCCGCAAAGGAGCATTGGAAAAATATTTGGCAGAGATTCATCAAGGTGGAGGCCGTATTTTGATTGGTACTCAAATGTTGGCTAAAGGGCATCATTTTCCAGATGTTACTTTGGTGGCACTATTGGATGTCGATGGTGCACTTTTTTCTTCTGATTTTCGTTCGGCGGAAAATTTTGCTCAGCTTTATATTCAAGTTTCTGGCCGCGCTGGCCGAGCGGGTAAGCCAGGAGAAGTTTTTTTACAAACACATCATCCGGAACATCCCTTACTGCAAATTTTATTGCAACAAGGCTATAACGCCTTTGCTGAACAGGCATTAATAGAGCGAAAAAGCGTATCTTTACCCCCTTATAGCAGTCATATCGTCGTGCGTTGCGAAGATCACGATAACCAACAATCAGCATTATTTTTACGACAATTAAAAAGTTTACTGGAATCTAGTCCTTGGAAAGACGAAGCATTGTGGATCATGGGACCAGTACCTGCTTTACAAGCAAAGCGCAGTGGACGCTTTCGTTGGCAACTATTATTACAACATCCTTCTCGTTCATTATTACAACGGTTAATTACCCATGCCAAGCCACTGATCAATAAATTACCATTAGCTAGAAAGGTTAAATGGGCGTTGGATATTGATCCTATCGATCATTAGTTTATTTTTTGTTGCTGCAACAAAGAAAAGATTCACAGATTTTGCGTGTCGGATCGAAAAAAATAATTTTGAGTATCTATTTTAGGTGTATTAGGTAACACATGGCGCTAATTATCTGTATATATACCCTTCGCCTTTGAAGCCGCCGCGTTGTTGGCTGCGAGTGTTCGCCGAATCACGTAGTTGTCTACGTTCATCGGTCTCACCCCCTGGCCGCCTAGCGGCAACTTCAAGGACTGTGGGTATATACCCTTCGCCTTTCAAGTTACGGCGGCGTTGGCTGCGGGTGTTCGCCTCATCAGGTAGTATGTCTACGCTCATCGGTCGGTCGCCCTGGCCACCTAGCCGTAACTCGAAATTCATTGGGTATACAATATACGAATTGTCAGTTGCAGCCAGCGGGGGGAGAAAACTGTTGGAGCAGAAAAAAAAACTAACCATGAAAAATGTTGCTGAAATAGCAGGTGTTTCAACTGCCACGGTATCCCGTACATTGATGAAACCGGAAAAAGTCTCATCTGATACGAGGAAAAAAGTAGAACAGGCTGTAGTCAAAGCGGGGTATTATCCGAATGCTCTTTGTCGCAATGTTAAACATCGTAAATCACATAATATTTTGGTTATTGTACCGGATATCAGCGATCCATTTTTTTTAGAGATTATTCAGGGGATCAAAGAAACGGCACTCGATCATAGTTACCTTATTATTATTGTTGATTGCGTACAACAAATTTGGTCAAAAAAAACCATTATTGATCTTACTATAAGTAAAAAAATTGCTGGTATGTTGCTTTTGGGTGCCAATCTGCCTTTTGATATTACTAAAGAACAACAACCCAATTTGCCACCGATGGTGATGGCTAACGAGTTTGTGCCTGAATTGGAGCTTTCTACGGTACACATTGATAATCTCAGCGCGGCTTTTCAAGCTGTTAATTACCTCTACAAGTTGGGTCATCAACATATTGCTTGTGTCGCCGGATTGGAAACTATGCCACTGAGTTATTATCGTTTACAGGGCTATATTCAAGCATTGCGTCGTAACAACATTGCAATAAAAAATGAATATATTGTTCGTGCACATTGCAGCTATGAGTCTGGCATAAAGGCATTTGCTACTTTAATGGCTCTGCCTTATGCACCAACCGCCATATTTTTTTACAGTGATATTATGGCGGTTGGGGCAATTTGGCAGGCAAAACAATTGGGATTACGGATCCCACAAGATGTTTCGTTAATCGGTTTTGATAATTTGAAGTGTTCGCAGTATTGTGATCCTCCATTAACTACGGTAGCACAACCTAGCTATCAAATTGGTCAAAAAGTGATGTTATTGTTACTTGACCAATTAGCTGGAAAGCGAGCGAAAACGGGTTCTCATTTACTAGATTACGAATTAATTATTCGAAAAAGTACTGCTATACCCACAGCCCTTCAAGTTGCCGCTAGGCGGCCAGGGCGTGAGACCGATGAGCGTAGATATACTACGTGATTCGGTCGAACCCCGTAGCCAACAACGCGGCGGCTTCAAAGGTGAGGGGTATGGTACATGACAGAGGATGAGTGCCAGCAGCCAACGCCGCCGTAACTTGAAAGGCGAAGGTATAGACATACTACCCGATTCGGGCGAATCCCCGCCGCCAACAACGCAGCGGCTTTAAAGGCTAAGGGTATAATCTTAAAGTGACCGGTTAGCCGGCAGATAAATACGCTAAAGCGTTAATCATGGGTATTTAACTGATAAAAGGATTATGCTTTCTTTCATCGCCGAAAGTTGAAATTTTTCCATGGCCAGGAATGAAGGTTATATCATCACCGAGAGGTAATAATTTATTCCGGATAGAAGAAATGAGTTGTGAATGGCTGCTGCCTGGAAAATCAGTACGCCCCACACTACCATGAAAAATGACATCACCGACTAAAGCTAAACGGTCTTTTCGATTAATGAATACGATATGGCCAGGTGTATGTCCAGGACAGTGCAAGACCATTAATTTTATATCGCCGATAGTAATTTCATCACCTTCTTTCAACCAGCACGTTGGCTCGAAGGGTTGGCATTCATCAAGACCAAACATTTTGCTTTGTATGGGTAATTTTTCTAATAAAAAGCGGTCTTCTACTGCTGGGTCATGAATGGGAACCTGAAAATGTTTAGCCAATTGAGCAGCGGCACCGACGTGATCCAAATGCCCATGCGTTAATAATATTTTGCTGATGGTCACTTTTTTGTGGTTTATTGCAGCAGTTAATTTATCCGCGTCACCGCCGGGATCGATTAACACCGCCTGATGCGTCCTTTCGCACCAAATTAATGAGCAATTCTGATTAAATGCTGTGACCGGAAGAATTTCATATTTCATTATCGGAAGAGTTTTATACTTCATGTCAATCTAGCCCAATAAACAGTACCAAAAAGAAATAATATAATAGCAATCTATAGCTGAATCATTTTAATTTGATTCAAGGTGGAGAAGCAAGACAGTACAAATAGTACGGCAAGCGACGACGACACAGTCCCATTATTGGGGGCGAACTTTTAGAGGGTTTACTCAACCCTACCCTTTAACTCGAAATTCATTGGCTATAGACCTCAAACCTACTGCATGACGTGAATCCTGCGTTGCCCGGTGCGCGTAATCCTCATATACTTTATGTCAACGAAGGTTGCTGTGTGCCGGGTGCCTTGATTTCACATCATTCGCTACGGTTTCAAAAGAGGTCTATTGCATTGATTTATTCCAATGCAAATGCCAACAATGCTCACCTTGTTTTGCTTGTCCTTCAGCAGTAACAAAAAAATCACAGGCTGCGATTAGTTGTTCATTAAAATACAACAATGGGATCTGATTCCTCATCAAAGGAGCAACTCCCAGCTCTTGCCATAATTTTTTACTTTCTCTTGAACGATCACGCCCGACAATTTTCACCCTTCCTTGCAGGCCAAAACGGATCTTCACGCTTTCATCTGGCCTTGCTGCCCGAATTTGTTGTCCATCGGCATTAGTCAGGCGCAGAACCCCTAAGTTAGCGGGAAGTAATAGATCTTCACTGACACACCAGTGTAAACACTGGGGGGTTATGTTGATTTGTTGCGAGGATGATAAATAGAGACGCTGGCGAAAACGCCGTACTTGATGTTGCCCTAGTTGTAAACAAGGATTGGCATCGATACGCGCTAATACAACTTCATGCCATAAACGTTGTAACTGATCTCGAGACGGCATGCTGACATGGTGGCGAGATAACCAGCGCCGCAATACCGCATTGCGTTTCACTTCTGACATAGTGATTAATCCGTCAGTCGCTAGAGACCCATCAGTATGCTGCCATTGATCTAATGTGGCAGTGAGTAATTCATCAAGCAATTGTTCTTGCTCTGCACAAAGGCTAGCACTGCGCGTGACCGTTTGGGAAAAATGCGGCCAACGTTGATTGAGCAAAGGGATAATTTCTTGCCGTAGAAAATTACGATCAAAACGTCTATCTTGATTACTCCCATCCTCTACCCACTGAATTTGATGCCGTTGCGCATAGTCCATTAAATTTTGTCGGGAACAGCTCAATAAAGGACGGAGTAACTGACTTTGCGCGAAAGCCATTTTTGACGCCATGGCAGACAACCCCGTTGGCCCACTCCCCCGTTTTAATGCCAGCAGAAAGGTCTCACATTGATCATCTTGATGTTGAGCGGTCAATAACACTTCTTTGTCGGTGAGATGGGTGGAAAAAGCGTGATAACGCGCTGTGCGCGCAGCGGCTTCAATGCCATTTTTGTGTGTATTCAGTTGCACCGACACAATTTCTAGTGGTACTTGCCATTGTTGACATTGATATTGACAATGTTCTGCCCAATCGTTTGCCTGTGGGTTGATTCCATGGTGGATGTGGATCGCTCGAATGCTCAGATCAGGCCGTTGGCCAGTGCGTAGACGAGTCAGTAGATGCAGCAAAACACTGGAATCCAGTCCGCCACTAAAACCCACTAGCAGCTCTCGATATCCCGCTAGCTGCTTGTTAATCTGGAGTAAAAGATCATCATTTTTATTCATTGATAGTGTTATAAAATAAAAAATATCTTATTAGAAGTTTTTTCAGTGTCTATTAGAAGATCCTTCTAATGAACACAAGGAAGTATACCCTTCGCCTTTGGAGTCGCCGCGTTGTTGGCTGCCAGCTCTCGCCCTCATGGGGTATGTCCACGCTCATCGGTCGGTCGTTCTGGCTGCCTAGCGGTAACTTCAGAGACGAAGGGTATATTCAAGGATCCACGAGGGTAGGACACACCAAGCTTATGTTAAAATCAATAAAAAAATATTCATTGACTTCTCTGCCAGTCTGGCAGATTTTGAAAAAAATCCCTACTACTTGGTTTATCTATGTTTTATTTTTTGCTTACGGTTTAATCGGTATTTTTGATCGATTCCCTTGGAAAGCAGACGAGCCTTATTCCTTCGGCATTATTTGGAACATCATCATTAACAATCAATGGCTGATCCCGCATGTCGCGGGTGATCCCTTTGTAGAAAAATCTCCACTCATATTTTGGATAGGCGCAATATTTGCTAAAGCACTGCCTTTTATCCCCGCACATGAATCATCGCGACTGACTATTGTACTTTTTATGGCAGTAACAATAGCTGCATTTTGTTTCATCGCATCGCGTCTGTTCGACGAAATAGACAGACAATCACTGTCGCTAGCGCCTTCCCACACATCAATTTCTTATCGTGTGCATTCAATAACCTTGTTAGTCGCCATCATTGGTTTGACCGAACACATTCACAAACTTACTGCCGATATAGCTCAACTTGCTGGGGCTACTTTGGCTTTGGCAGCACTAGTTGGCAATAAACCTCTTTCGAAACCCGGATCCTGCGTTGCCCGGTGCGCGCAATCCTCATGTACTGTAGGCAACGAAGGTTGCTGTGCGCCGGGTGCCTTGACTTCGCATAACGAACTACGGTTTCGAAAGAAGTCTAATGCTTCAAAAGAGGTGAAAACCAGGCAAGTTATCAGTGGTTTTTTATTCGGCGCTGGCATTGGTATCGCTTTTTTATCAAAAGGATTGTTCGTCCCTGGTATTGCTGGATTAACATTATTACTTTGCTTGATTCTCTTTCAGGATTTTCGCAATCACACTAAGCTAAGATTCTACCTCACGGCTTTTATCGGTGTTTTACCTTTCGTCATATTGTGGCCATTAGCCTTGTATCACCACTCAGCAGAACTTTTTCATGAATGGTTTTGGCTAAATAATATTGGTCGTTTTATAGGATTGTCTGATGCCCCGCTCGGCGTCTATAACAAAAACTATAGCGAAAAGATAATCGCAATACTGGTTAACGGTGCGCCAACATCCATTTTATTTGTGATAGGTGCCATTTTTGCTTTTATCCGTTGGATATCGTACAAAATAAAACATCATAGCTTCGTGTTTATACCCACAGTCCTTGAAGGTGCCTTCGGCCGCCAGGGCGACCGACCGATGAGCGTAGATAGACTACCTGATGAGGCGAACACTCGCAGCCAACAACGCGGCGGCTTCAAAGGCGAAGGGTATAAAATGATATTCAGGCCACAATTATCAGCATATGCCATCGTTTTGCTCTTTTTTACCACTGGCTTCTTTTCACTCTTCTCATCAGCTTCAATGCGAGATATTTATCTGCTGCCATTGTACCCACCCTTGGCTTTACTAACAGTGCCATTCATTCCTTTATTACATAGCTTAGACAAGACAGGCTCTAAGTAGTGTCGTCACGTAATAAAAAATATATTATCATGTAACAAATAACGACAACTGTTGAGATGATTCAATAATGAAAGATGATTCGGGAATGAATTTAGCCCATCGCCGCCACGATATATCCGATCATGTTTGGAGCCTATTGGAAGCTCATCTCCCGGGGAGAAAAGGCACTTGGGGTGGCATAGCCAGAGATAACAGGCAGTTTATTAATGCTGTTTTCTGGATATTGAGAACCGGCGCTCCCTGGCGTGATTTACCGCCTGATTATGGCGGTTGGAAAAATACTCATCGCCGGTTTTGCCGCTGGCGTGACAAGGGGCTATGGGAGTCTCTGCTCGAAGCGCTGATTGTGGAGCCAGATTTTGAATGGCTGATGATTGATGCCACTCATAGCAAAGTTCACCCTCATGCAGCAGGCGCAAAAGGCGGTAATCAGGATATGGAGCGCACAAAAGGGGGCTCAACAGTAAGATACATCTGGCCGTGGATGCGCATGGTATGCCGGTCAGAATTTTTATTACATCAGGTACCACAGCAGATTGTCAGCAAGCAACGAATTTAACCAAAGGTATTGCAGCAGAATATCTGTTGGCTGACAAGGGCTATGACAGTGATAACATCATTAAAAAAGCAGAAGAAGCCGGCATGCAAATCGTAATACCACCTAAAAAGAATCGTAAAATTCAACGTGAGTACGATAAAGCGCTCTACAAGCATCGACATCTCGTGGAAAATGCTTTTCTGCACCTAAAGCGCTGGCGAGGTATTGCTACTCGTTATGCAAAAAATACCTCCTCTTTTCTCGCTGCTGTACAAATACGATGCCTTGCTCTATGGCTCAAGATCTCATGACGACACTATATAAGGTAATGAACATTTTTTTCGGTATCACACTGTTAATAATAGTATTGACTTGGTTTAATCTTGTTATGGATGGTGAGGCACGGTTACTGCAAGTATTGTGGTCTGACATTGATAATGTATTACCCTTGCCCTTTGCCTTACAAACGAAATGGTATCTATTTACATTAGCCATGATTATTATCATTTTATGGTTAATTATTATTAAAAAATCGGATAACCATTCGATGTTGCTGTCATGGGCCTCGGGGTTAGCTGTAACCTGGTCTATCACATTTTTACTATTGATGCCTTGGATCAACGCCGCACGCAGCTATCAAGACACTTTCCTAACACTTGCTCCTTTTATTCAGAATAGTGAATGTCTTGCAACCAGTGGCCTTGGAGAGTCCGAACAGAGTATGTTGCATTATGTGACAGGTAAAGTGGCGATAAAAATCTATGAAGGCCACTCAGGTGAAGGTGATGGGGTGACACTCAATAAAAACGCCCAACGTTGCCTATTTTTGCTAGTTCAAGATAATGTGCACCATCCTGAAAAAATACAAGCTGATCACTGGATCCCGATTTGGGTTGGACAACGTCCGGCTGATAAAAATAACTTTACGTTATATAAATTCACTCAGTGACTGCTCCCCGCCCTATGGGACGAGGCTTCCCACTTCAAAGGCGAAGGAAATATGGCACTGTTAACAAAGTGTATTCATTTAACTTATTGAAATTATTATAATTTAAATGCATTCAAAGTAAACGGTTCCTCTTTAAAAAAAACAGATGAATCGATTTTTTATGGCAGCGATCGGCGAATTCTCTCAATGATGAAGCCGATCACAAAAAGTATTATTTTTATCTCATCATTATTTTATGCGTCCTAAATATTTTTATAAATTCTTTTTTATTCAATAATTTAACTTTGTTAACAGTGCCATAGCCGAATCAGTTTAATTTGATTTAAGTGTTGTCGTCACTTGCCGTACTATTTGTACTGTCTACGCTCCTCGCCTTGAATCAAATTAAACTGATTCGGCTATACCATGAAATTTCTTGCAAAACTGCCGGTAGGTTTTGTAATAAGTCTCCTGTGTGACTAAGAGATTGACATCACAGCAGCCTACCGCGGCAAATCCGTAGCGCGCCGATATTTTATATATTTGCTGTTACGATGCCATTAAACCAGTTATCCAATTTTGCACGTAATTTATCGACTCCTGTTTTTTTCAGTGATGAAAAATTTTCTACTTGAATATCCCCCATAAAAGGGAGCACCGCTTCGCGTACCCTATTAAGTTGCGCTTTAGCCGCACTGGTAGCTAATTTATCTGCTTTTGTCAGCAGTAAAAAAATGGGAATGTCGACAGCAACCGCCCAGCTAATCATCTGTTGATCTGACTCTTTTAACGGATGGCGAATGTCCATCAGTACCACCAGACCTTTCAAGCATTCACGTTTATTTAGGTAGTCATTTAAAGCATGCTGCCACTGATTTTTTATTTCTTTTTTCACTGCGGCGTAACCATAACCGGGTAAATCTACCAAACACTTTCCATCGGCAACTTCAAATAAATTGATTAGCTGGGTACGTCCTGGTGTTTTACTGGTTCGTGCTAAACCTTTTTTATGAGTCAACGCATTCAGTGCACTCGATTTACCTGCATTAGAACGGCCAGCAAATGCAATCTCAATTCCCTCATTAGCTGGAAGATGATGAATATCTGGTGCGCTACTGATAAAACGCGTTGTAGTGTAATTAAGTTCTTTAGTGGTCAAATTTTTCGTTTCCATGATGATGAATGGATATTGTGTAGCGGTGTTATACCCTTTGCCTTTCAAGTTATAGCCGAATCAGTCTAATTTGATTCTGCGTTGTCGTCGCTTACCGTACTATTTGTACTATTTGTACTGTTTGTGCGCCTCCGCCTTGAATCAAATTAGACTGATTCGGCTATACAGCGGCGTTGGCAGCGATCATTTATCCCTGTCATGTACTACCTGTACACTCCTGGGATACCGCCTTGCCGTAACTCGAAATTCATTGGGTATAGAGCCTATTGCGAGCACCGGTAACGCAGAAATTCACACCACGCAGTAGGTTATACAGAAGTCTAATAATGGGGTGGTGGCGCTTCTTCTGAAACAGCTGCTAGAATTGATGTTTCTGGCAATCTTTCACCGAGTAAATGCAGTTGCTTTTGTAATTTATCGATTGTATTGCGGTTTTCCGTCACAATGAGTTCCAATTCTTCAATGCTTTTATCCTGAAAAGCTATCTGGCTTTCCAGTTTTTCTAGCCGCTCTTCAAATGACAAAGGTTTCATGATATTTTCCTGCCGGTGGAGAATCATTACGCATAATTGATCGCTATTATTTTAACCTGAAGTGGTGTTATATCTGTTAGCGTCTATTCGAAATTTTTTTAAGCTGAGCTCAGGGAAAGATGAACAAAAGCACAGTTTACACGAAGTAAACGAGTATTTAAGCCCTATTTTCGTAAAGTATCAGCGAGCACAAGGGATTTCGAATAGGCTCTTAAAACTGTTGCTGAAGAAAGAATTAATCTATTGGAGAAATAAATGAAATCACGGTTTAAATTTACCCTGTTGGCGATGACCATCACGCTAACCCTAAACACCTCTCAAGCATTCGCCATTGCAGAAACCGCAGATAAATCTGTAACAACAAAAACTGACAATAACTTCAAAACTGAAGGTGAAAAAACTTCCTATGCTTTAGGGGCTTCTTTGGGAGTCTACATGGCAAATTCTTTTCAAGAACAAAAAAAATTGGGCATAGAATTAGATAAAGAGCGATTTGTAACCGGAGTTCAGGAAGCGTTAAACGATAGAAAAAAACTCAGTAACGAAGAAATAAACACTATTTTAAAGGCATTTGAAGCACAGGTAACAGACAAGACTAAGGTAAGAATGGAAAAAGAGGTGAAAGAGGCGGAAGATAACGAGGCGGCCGGTAAGAAATACCGTGAAAAATTCGCTAAAGAAAAAGGCGTGAAAAAAACAGCATCTGGTTTACTCTATCACATAGAAAAACCAGGGACAGGTCAGGCTCCAAAAGATACGGATACTGTGACAGTTCACTACAAAGGAAATCTGATTGATGGCACTGAATTTGATAACTCTTATAAGCGTTCTGAACCGACCTCTTTCCCTCTTAATGGTGTTATTCCAGGTTGGCAAGAGGGTATGAAACTGCTGAAAAAAGGCGGTAAGATTACCTTAGTCATCCCCCCTGATTTGGCCTATGGTAAAGAGGGCGTCCAAAATAATATCCCTGGCAATTCCACGCTGAAATTTGAAGTGGAGCTGCTGGACGTGAAATCAAAACCCGTATCAACAGAAAAAGCGCCTTCCACTACCGATACGCCAGCACCTAAATAATTAACTGTGTAAAGACCGCGGATATAGCCCAATCATTTTAATTTGATTCAATAAAATGATTGGGCTGTGCCGTGCAACAAGTCTATCCTCTTCGCCTTTGGAAGTTTGCAGCTTTGTTGGCTGCGGGTGCTCGTCTGAATCACATATAGCCGAATCAGTTTAATTTGATTCAAGGCGGAGGAGCGCAGACAGTACAAATAGTACGGCAAGCGACGACAACATAGAATCAAATTAAACTGATTCGGCTATGTATCCTTTGTCTTTGAAGTTGCCGCTAGGCGGCCAGGGCGTGAGACCCGATGAGTGTAGACCTACTACATGATTCGGGCGAGGGCTCGCAGCCAACAACGCGGCTGCTTCAAAGGCGAAGGGTATAGTAGTTTGTCTATGCTCATCAGCCCCTAACACCCTGACCGCCGCGCTGCGACTTGAAGGACTGTGGATATATAAATAAATATTCGCGTCGAGCATAGATTTTGCAGAGGTTTAATATGGAGCCTTTAAGTTTAAGTTATTGTTTGCTGGTTACCGGCTCAGCTTATGGCACTCAGCAGGCAAGCAGCGCTTATCAATTTGCTTTGGCTCTGTTGGAGGCAAGACATCGGCTAAGCAATATTTTTTTCTATCGTGAAGGTGTTTTAAATGCTAATCGATTGACCGCCCCGGCCAATGATGAGTTTGATTTGGTCAGAGCCTGGTCACAGTTAGCCAAAGACAATAAAGTGCAGCTAAATGTGTGTATTTCAGCTGCTCAACGGCGGGGTGTTTGTGATAAGAATCAGACTGAAGATCATACTGTCGCTATCAATCTACAGCCCGGGTTTACGCTAGGTGGGCTGGGAGCATTAGCCGAGGCGTTATTCACCTGTGATCGCATTATCCAGTTTTAAGAAATTTCTTATGCTCGCTGATACTTTAGACTGCTTGCATAACCTACTGCGTGGTGTGAATTCTGCGTTGCGCGGTGCTCGCAATCCTCATGTACTAGCATATGTACACTGCGGTTGCTGCGTACCCTGTGCCTTGACTTCACACCCCTCGCTACGGTTTTGCAAGAAAGTCTTTTGTCAAAAACGGGCTCAAAATGTTCATTTACCTTCTTGTTTTTGTAACAAAAGGCAACTGCGCTTTTTCGCCCGTTTTTTTATCAATTGAGTGTCGCTTAAGAAGATTTTGAATAGGCTCTTAATGGCGGCTACACAAGTAAAAAATGTGAAGCTGCTTATCTCTTACTTGAGACGTTCTTTGATACGAGCTGCTTTACCTGTGCGCTCACGTAGATAATATAATTTGGCTTTACGAACATCTCCGCGTCGTTTAACAGTAATGCTGTCAATGATAGGAGAGTGTGTTTGGAATACACGTTCAATGCCTTCGCCGTTAGAAATCTTACGTACAGTAAATGCAGAGTGTAGACCGCGATTACGCACCGCAATAACGACCCCTTCAAAGGCCTGAAGACGTTTTTTTGCCCCTTCAACCACCCATACTTTTACTTCTATGGAATCACCAGGTCTGAATTTGGTGACATCTGGTTTCATTTGTTCTTGTTCAAGTTGCTTAATGATATTGCTCATAACCAATCTCTTATCCTAGATAAACTGATATAAATTAAGGGCTAGTTGGCATATCCTCTTCACCCTTGAGGCCGCCGCGTTGTTGGCTGCGGGTGCTCGCCGAATCATGTATCATCGGCCTCACCTTTGGCCGCCTAGCGGCAACTTAAAAGACTGAGGGTTAGAAAGATGCACAACATTCCTCTCATCGCTTTTGCATGGTACTGTGTTACTCAAACTGTGTGTTCCTGTTGGAACTCAGCTAGCAACAATTTTTGCTCGTCAGTCAGAGCTAGGTTTTCCAGAAGTTCAGGTCTTCTAAGCCAAGTACGTCCCAGAGACTGCCTTAAGCGCCAGCGCTGGATCTCAGCATGATTGCCTGACAGTAATACCGCAGGTACTTCCAGCCCCTCTAACCTTTCAGGACGGGTATAATGCGGGCAGTCCAACAGCCCATCAACAAATGAATCCTCCTCAGCTGAGGCCTGATGACCTAAAACACCCGGTATAAAACGGGAGATAGCATCAAGTAAAACCATTGCAGGTAACTCACCACCGCTGAGAACGTAATCACCAATTGACCATTCTTCGGTAATTTCCGTATCAATCACACGTTCATCGATGCCTTCATAGCGACCACACACTAGAATAATTTTCTTATGCGTTGCCAATTCACGAACACCTTGTTGGTCAAGCTTACGTCCTTGGGGGGATAAATAGATAACTTTTTCTACTACACCACCCAGCGCTTTTTTTGCTGCATGAATTGCTTCGCATAAAGGTTGCACCATCATCAACATTCCGGGTCCACCGCCATAAGGACGGTCATCTACGGTATGATGCCGATCAATAGTGAATTTACGTGGATCCCAACATGTTATCTTGAGCAGGTCATTTTTTACGGCTCGCCCCGTGACACCATAATCGGTTATGGCGCGAAACATTTCAGGAAACAGGCTAACAACCCCGATCTCGATCGGGTCATTTGTTTTAGTCGTGTTTAGCTCAATTTTTTTCGACGCACCATCGTGAAGTAATCTCGAGTTCAAAAATTAGGCTCCCAATCCACTTCAACCCGTTTATCGTCAACATTAACTCGCTTTACAACTTGCTTATCGAGATAGGGGATCAAACGTTCCTTAATACCAAACGCATCTTTTAGGTCTGCCTTTACAACCATTACGTTGTTAGAGCCAGTTTCCATCATATCAATGATTTTACCCAATTGATAACCACTCGTTGTGATTACCTGGCAACCGATTAGATCCTTCCAATAGTAATCATTCGTGCTCAACACCGGTAATTGTGTCGAGTCAACCACAATTTCACAATTAGTTAGCTGACTTGCCGCCCCCTGATCATCGACGCTTTTGATTTTTATGATCAGATCGTGGTTGTGGTGCTTCCATCCTTCTAGTTCAATAGATTGCCACCGTCCGGCATGCTGTATAAACCAGGGTTGATAGTCAAAGATATTACTCGCGATTTCGGTAGACGAAAACAGCCTTAGCCACCCCCGAACACCATAAGTCGAGCCCATTTTTCCCACCACAATTTTCTGAGTGGGAACAACAAAATCCGGTGTTCTTTTCATCATTATTACTTGAGCTGAAGATGATTTATCAAGCGGCTTTTTCAAAATTTTTGATCAGTGTCACTACACGTTCAGAGGCGCTAGCACCTTGTTCGAACCAATATTTGATACGCTCCAAATCTAAACGTAAAACATCAGCCTTACCCGATGCTATCGGATTGAAAAAACCGACACGTTCGATAAAACGACCATCACGAGCATTACGACTGTCAGTGACGACTACTTGGTAGAATGGCCGCTTTTTAGCGCCGCCCCGAGCCAAACGAATGGTTACCATAACATCCTCTTTCAATTAACAAATTAACAAAACAATCAGATCTCGCGTGGAGACGGAACCTGCTACACGTAAAAAGTTTCAAAATTCTACTGACTTCGGTGCAAAAAGCAATCTAAAGCGGTATTTTCTTGAACTCAATTTATTTTAGAGCCTATTCAAAATCTCTTGTGCTCGTTGATATTTCATCAAAAACGCGCTCAAAATGCGCATTTACTTTTGTATACCCCTCGCCTTTGAAGCCGCCGCGTTGTTGGCTGCTGGCTCTCATCCCCGTCATGTACTATTTGTACACTCCTGGGATTCGATTGATTGCCGCCTTGCCGTAACTCGAAATTCATTGGGTATAGTCTCTTAGACTGAGTTAACGACCGGGAAAACCTGGTGGTATCATACCTTTCATTCCCCGCATCATTTTTGCCAGCCCGCCTTTCTGCATCTTTTTCATCATACGTTGCATATCATCAAACTGTTTCAACAAGCGATTAACATCCTGAACTTGCATACCTGAGCCACTGGCGATACGCCGTTTGCGAGAGCCCTTAATAATTTCAGGTTTAGTGCGCTCTTTATGGGTCATGGAATTAATCATCGCCTTCATGCCTTGCGTCATTTTGTCATCTATGGGTACTTTTATATTACTGGGCAAGGCGTTAGCACCGGGTATTTTATTTAGCAGACTGGTCATACCGCCCATCTTTTCCATCTGCTTGAGCTGCTCAAGAAAATCGGTCAGATCAAATCCACGACCTTTCTTCAGCTTAACTGCCATTTTTTCAGCTTGTGTTCGATCGACTTTGTCTTCAATGTGTTCAATTAATGACAATACATCGCCCATGCCAAGAATGCGCGAGGCTATTCGATCAGGATGGAAGGCTTCCAATGCTTCACTTTTTTCACCCATGCCAAGAAATTTTATTGGCTTTCCAGTGATGTGGCGGATAGATAAAGCTGCCCCCCCTCGCGCATCGCCATCAACTTTAGTTAATATTACCCCCGTGAGTGGCAGCGCGTCGTTAAAGCTTTTGGCGATATTCGCAGCATCCTGTCCTGTCATCGCATCAACGACAAATAAGGTTTCTACTGGATTAATGGCAGAATGTAATTGTTTAATTTCGTCCATCATGGTTTCATCAACATGTAGACGACCTGCCGTATCGACGATGAGAACATCATAAAATTTAAGTTTTGCTGTCTCAAGAGCCAGATTAACGATATCAATTGGTTTTTGGTGTAAATTTGAGGCGAAAAAATCGATGCCAACACCCTGTGCTAAGGTTTCTAACTGTTTTATCGCCGCTGGGCGATAAACATCAGCTGATACTACTAACACTTTTTTCTTCTGTTTTTCTTTAAGAAATTTGCCGAGTTTAGCAACACTGGTGGTTTTACCCACTCCCTGCAAACCCGCCATTAATATCACTGCGGGGGGCTGAGTCGCTAAATTTAACTCGCTATTGACCTTCCCCATCGCGGAGGTCAATTCATCCTTAACTATTTTTACCAATTCCTGCCCTGGAGTAAGGCTTTTATTGACTTCACGCCCCACTGCGCGTTCTTTAATCAGGTTGATAAAATCATTCACAACTGGCAGGGCTACGTCAGCTTCCAACAAAGCTATGCGGATTTCACGCAACGTGTTTTTAATATTGTCTTCTGTTAGCCGCCCACGACCGCTGATATGACGCAATGTACGCGATAATCGATCAGTTAAATTGTCAAACATTTATTTTCTGCTCAAAGTGTAAGGTGTAAAGAAGCCGCGTTAACGACACTGTAGAGTGATTATAACACGAGGTTAATGTGATCTCTGCTAGGCTTTACTATGAGATATATAGCCAAATCAGTTTAATTTGATTCTGTGTTGTCATCGCTTGCCGTACTATTTGCACTGTCTGTAATAGGCTCTAAGAAGTCCAGTACCAAAATTCTGATCATGGTGCTAATCGACTCTTTTCCCAGCCCTCTTTACTGCGTTGATAGAGAAAACGATCATGAAGACGGGATGCTCTTCCTTGCCAAAATTCTACCGAGTCAAAACAAACACAAAATCCTCCCCAATAATCTGGAACCGGAACTGTGCTCTGTTGATATTGCTGCTGACATTTACTGAATTCCGCTTCCAATACCTGGCGGCTAGCAATTGTACAAGATTGATGAGAAACCAAAGCAGCAATTTGGCTATCCTTTGGCCGACTGGCGAAATAACTTTCTACTTGATCACGCGGCAGCGGTTCAGCTTTGCCAAGAAAAGTAACTTGTCGATCTAATGCATACCATGGAAATAATAAACTGATATATGGATTTTCTTTTAAATGCAGCGCCTTACGACTCTTTAGATTGCCGTAAAATACCATACCTTGTTCATCATAATGTTTAAGCAAAACGGTGCGTTGAAAAGGTCTGCCATAGCCATCGACCGTAGCAACACAGATCGCGGAGGGATCTTTGATCTTCTCTTCTTGCTTTGCTTCTTCGAACCAGGCGGTGAATAAGACTAACGGATCAGAGGGAAGATCCTTACTGCATAGCTTGCCGCCTATATATTCACGCCGTAAATTTTCAATTCCAGATTCATTGCATTCAGACATAAAAACCTTGATGGAAGCGAGGATTGAATGGTTATTATTTTACTCTCAGAGCCTATTCGAAATCTTCTTTAATAAGCATAAGAGATTTCGAACAGGCTCTTATTTTAATCGGTATTTATAGAGCCGGTTAGCAATTTCTTATGCTCGTTATAAAGAAGGTTTCAAACCCGCTATTATTATTGGCGTCATGTTTTGGCCGAGTTGTTTTTTTTCTGCTAGAATCGCATAATTGAGTTATCAATTTTGCTTTTAGCAAAATTCGTCGTAACCCCTCGCATAATATGGGCGGGGAGCAGTCACAACATCACATCAACATTGAGTATTTGTTAGAGCCTGCTCGAAATCTTTTTAAGCTCATATTTGACGAAGTATCAGTGAGCACAAGATATTTCGAACAGGCTCTTAGATAAATGCAATTAACTTTACAACGATCATCTATTTCTAAACAGGAGCTTTTATGATTAAGTCTTTACTCGTTGTGACTATTGCCACAGCTACTTTGACAGGCTGTACTAATCTTAGCACCACATCCGGTGATGTTTTTAGCGACCACCAAGCTAAGCAAGCACAGGCTGTATCCTACGGCACAGTGATCTCTGTGCGTCCCGTTACTATTCAAGGAGGAGATAAATCCAATGTCATGGGCGCTATTGGTGGTGCTGTTTTAGGCGGATTTTTAGGAAATACCATCGGTGGGGGTAGAGGCCAAAGCTTAGCAACTGCGGCCGGTGCAGTAGCCGGGGGGATGGCGGGTCAAGGGATACAAGGCAAGCTAAATACGACTAAAGGTGTTCAGTTAGAAATTCGTAAAGATGATGGTGTCACTATTTCAGTGGTACAAAAACAAGGTAAAACCCAATTTAGCCCTGGTCAACGTGTACTCTTGGCAGGTAGTGGTAATAATGTCACCGTTAGCCCCCGTTAAAAAATTTTCTAGAACGAGCCTTAATTAAGTAAAAACAGGCGATAAAGTGTAATTTACAGAGTAAATGAACACTTATCGCCCTTTTTTTTATCTAATATACCTATCGTCCTTGAAGTTGCCGCTAGGCGGCTCAGGGGGTGAGGCCGATGAACGTAGACCTACCATGAGGGCGAGGGCTGGCAGCTAACAACGTGGTGGCTTCAAAGACGAAGGGTATATCAGCGAACACAAGAGAGTTCGAACAAGCTGCTAGGATTTTTGTCGATGTCATTCACTTGCCTCATCTTAATACGGAGAATATATGCGCTATGTGTTTATCAAGAAGGTATTGCAATCATTGATGTTTTTTTGTCTAAGTTTGATGGCTACTCGCAATTATGCTGCGGAAAATATTTATCAAGCTAGGATCGATAAGATTGTCAATGATACCGTTCAGCCATTAATACAAGAATATAACATCCCCGGCATGGCGGTTGCTGTCACCCTGGATGGTAATCATTATTTTTACAACTATGGTGTCATGTCAAAAGAAGCAGCTGCGCCTATAACCAATCAAACGCTTTTTGAAATAGGTTCAATCAGTAAGACCTTTACTGCAATATTGGCTTCTTATGCCGCGGTCAGTAATAAACTTTCGCTTTCAGATCATGCCAGTGAACACCTGCCTGATCTTGCAAAGACCGCGTTTGATAAAATTAGTTTATTAAATTTGGCTACGCACACATCAGGCCTGCCGTTGTTTGTTCCTGAAAATATTAAGAATAAAGATGAACTAATGGACTATTTTAAGCAATGGCAACCTCCTTACCCCATTGGTACATATCGAGTTTATTCCAATCTAGGCATTGGTCTGCTTGGCATAGTAACGGCTAAAAGTTTGCAGGGCTCTTATGATAGTTTGCTGAAAAATATAATATTGACACCACTTGGAATGACTCACACCTATATTGATGTTCCAGCGGATAAAATGAAGGATTACGCGCAAGGTTACACACAGACAGGCTCTCCGATTCGGATGAAACCTGCTGTGTTGTCATCTGAAGCCTATGGTTTGAAATCCTGCACCCATGATCTCGTTCGCTATATTCAAGCTAATATGAACGAAATAACCGTTAATCAAAAACTTCAGGATGCGATAGATAACACGCATCTCGTTTATTTCAAAGCAGAGGGGATAACACAAAATTTAATGTGGGAGCAATATCATTATCCAACTGACATTAAAGAATTATTTAAAGGAAATGCCGCACTTCTTAAAGATACACCTACTACTCGCATCATCTCTAATTTACGGCCAACCGCAGATGTGTTGATCAATAAAACAGGCTCAACCAATGGTTTTGCCAATTACATCGCTTTTGTGCCGAGCAAAAAAAGAGGCGTTGTGATATTGGCCAACAAATCTTATCCCATCGATCAAAGAGTAAAAGCGGGATATGAAATTTTAGAGCAACTCGATAAGTTGTAGTAGATTTACAGCGGCAGGCTCTTAGAGCGTTAGGTCGTACCAGATCGCGTTCAGGTTTCAATCTGAACGCAGATCCTGGCCAGGGAGGATGTTAAAGTGTGCTAAAGACCCTGTGAATATCTTCTGCAGTTAGTTTTCTGGCGCTAAATCTGTCTAAAATATTGTGGATCGACTGATTGATGGAAGCAGAATTATTATCTGTTGCAGCTGAAGCATGAAAAAGTTTAGTGAAATATCTATCCAAACTTGAGAAGGTTTTCGAAATAACCAGATTAGGCGCGCGTAAAGTTGGCGGATCGTTTAAAGCGTCAAGCAGTACTTCCTTTTCTTTATTATCACTATCGGCTGTTTTTTCAGTGCTACAAAAACAAGATATAGGTTGTTTATTTTCACCTGAAATAGGAAGATCTTCTGTCCCTGGTGTGATTTTTATTATTGTATCCTCCTGTAAAGGATCGTTTTGCACAGTAAAAGATGATGACATTTTAACGTTCTCTGTTGTGATTATAGGAGCTAGTAGTTATTTAATTGGGTTGAAAATATAGTGTTAATTTTTATATTCAATTTGTAAAAATAAATATCAAAACACCACCACAACCCTTACTCATGTTTACATATAAATACAAAGTGACTTTATACGGAGTATTGCTTTAGCTCGCTTTCAAAAAACGCTTTTAAAAATAAAATAATTGATTATGAATCAAAAACATTATAGTAAATCATGCCTTGTTTTTAGCTAATCGCTTAACCTCTTTTTTGAGAGCCTGTTCAAAATATCTTGTGCTCGCTGATACTTCATCAAAAACGAGCTTAAAATGCTCATTTACTACCTTGCTTTGTACAAAAAAGGCAACTGCGCCTTTTCGCCTGTTTTTTCCTCGTTTGAGCATCGCTCAAAAAGATTTGGAACAGGCTCTTAAGTTACAGTTATGACGTTTAATACGCTGAGAAAGTATCACAGATTTTTTAATCTCGTACTGATTACCGTCAATTAAGACTAACGACGAACACTTACTCAAAAACGTTTTTTCTGTAAGCGGTGTTTATTTAATTTTTATGATGATGAAATTTACGAACGTTTCATCATGTCGAAAAATTCATCATTAGTTTTGGTCATAGCCAATTTGTTGATAAGAAATTCCATTGCATCAATTTCGCCCATGGGATGGATAATTTTACGCAGTATCCACATTTTTTGTAATTCTTCCACAGAGGTGAGAAGTTCTTCTTTTCTTGTGCCAGAGCGGTTGTAATCAATGGCAGGGAATACACGTTTTTCAGCAATTTTACGTGATAAATGCAGTTCCATGTTGCCTGTACCCTTAAATTCTTCATAGATGACTTCATCCATTTTAGAACCGGTATCAACCAATGCAGTAGCGATAATGGTCAAACTACCGCCTTCTTCAACGTTACGCGCTGCTCCAAAAAACCGTTTAGGCCGATGTAAAGCATTAGCATCGACACCACCCGTTAAGACTTTACCTGAAGCGGGAACCACTGTGTTATAGGCGCGGGCTAAACGAGTAATTGAGTCTAATAAAATGATGACATCTTTCTTATGTTCAACTAATCTTTTTGCTGTTTCAATCACCATTTCAGCCACTTGAACATGACGAGATGCAGGTTCGTCAAAGGTAGAAGCAATAACTTCGCCTTTAACTAAACGTTGCATTTCTGTGACTTCTTCCGGACGTTCATCAATCAACAGTACCATCAATACACAATCGGGATGGTTATGGGCAATGTTAGTGGCAATATTTTGCAATAACATTGTTTTTCCTGCTTTGGGTGGAGCTACAATCAAACCTCGCTGCCCACAACCGATAGGTGCAGCAAGATCGAGCACTCGAGCGGTTAAATCTTCCGTTGAACCATTTCCTCGCTCCATCCTTAGCCGCAAATTAGCATGTAGAGGCGTCAGATTTTCAAAGAGTATTTTGTTGCGGGCATTTTCTGGTTTGTCGTAATTAACTTTGTCCACTTTCAACAGAGCAAAATAACGTTCGCCTTCTTTAGGTGGCCTAATTTTACCGGCAATGGTGTCGCCAGTACGAAGATTAAAACGACGAATTTGGCTAGGAGAAACATAGATATCGTCGGGGCCGGCAAGGTAGGAACTGTCTCCTGAACGGAGAAAACCAAATCCATCTTGCAATATTTCCAACACACCATCACCAAAGATATCTTCGCCACTTTTAGCGTGCTGTTTAAGGATAGAAAAGATAATGTCTTGTTTTCGCATACGAGGTAGATTTTCTAGCCCCATTTCTTCGCCAAGTTTTATTAACTCAGCAACTGAGGTGTGCTTTAATTCAGTAAGATTCATAATGGTGGGTTCTTTAAATTGGGAATTGTCTCGAAGTATTGTTTTGGATTGTGTGATAAAGCAGTCGGCGAACCACGCTATACCCTTCGCTTTTGAAGCTGCCGTGTTGTTGGCTGCGGGTGTTCGCCGAATCACGTAGTATATCTACGCTCATCGGTCTCACGCCCTGGCCGCCTAGTGGCAGCTTCAAAGGCGAAGGGTATAAACACGCGTGACAATGGCAGCTTCGAGGTTAAATGTTTAGACTGATTCTTTGGCGGCACCCCCGACCTTTAAGCCGGGGAACCCTACTACGAATATGATTAACCTTCACTCGCTTAGATGAGTTTTTACTTGATTAAATCGTCAGGCAACAATTAGCTAGGTGAAGAGCGCTCTGCCATCAATGCATTCTGTGCAGCGAGAACAGTGCTTAATTCTGTTTTTGAAAGAAATAAGCCGCGCAGTGAATGAACTAAATCTAACATGCTTCTTTGCAATCGTCTAGCTGCCAGCGAGAGAGAAATCATATTTTACGTTAAATATCTGACTGTGATGATGTCAAAATCGATTACAAATGGGTATCCAGAAGTTTCTTGATGTCAGTTTTCGATACAAGTCCTACCTGATTCGCTGCTATCTTCCCGTCTTTAAATAACAATAGTGTTGGGATGCCGCGTACACCATATTTTTTAGCTGTTTCCTGCTGGTCATCTATATTTAACTTCGCGACAGTTAACTTCCCTTTATATTCGTTAGCAATTTCATCCAAAATTGGAGCAAGTGTTTTACATGGACCGCACCATTCCGCCCAAAAATCAACTAACACCGGATCACTGGCCTCTAACACATCAACTTGGAAGGCTTTATCTTCAAGATCCTTTATATTTTTGCTCATACTCTACTCCAAAGTATTGTGTCAACTGGTTTGATATAGTATTAATCAAGAAAAGATTGACTTTATTTCACCGGATACGCTTTCTTAAAGCAACAATTAGCTGATATTCTACCACACTATGAGCAAAACACACTTGACCGAACAGAAGTTTTCCGACTTCGCCCTGCACCCACAGGTTATCGAGGTTCTTGAAAATGAAGGATTTCATAATTGCACGCCTATCCAGGCGTTAACGTTGCCAATCACCCTAACCGGGCAAGATGTGGCGGGTCAGGCGCAAACAGGTACTGGAAAGACGCTCGCGTTTTTAGCGTCTACTTTTCATCATTTACTTTCTTTCCCAGTGGAAGAGGGAAAAATGATTAATCAACCACGCGCTTTAATTATGGGACCGACACGGGAGTTAGCCCTACAGATTCATGCAGACGCGGTGTCTTTATCTCAATCCAGCGGCTTGAAATTAGGTCTGGCTTACGGTGGGGATGGTTATGATAAACAACTTAAGGTACTGGAAAAGGGCGTTGATATTCTAATTGGCACCACTGGCCGTATCATTGATTATGCAAAACAAGGCTATATTAATTTAGCTGCAATTCAGGTTGTGGTGTTAGATGAAGCTGATCGTATGTGTGATATCAGTTTTATCAAAGATATACGTTGGCTTTTTCATAGTATGCCATCAGCAGATAAACGCTTGAATATGCTATTTTCCGCCACCCTGTCTTGCCGAGTACATGAGCTTGCATTTGAACTAATGCATAATGGCCAATATGTTGAAGTAGAGCCGCTACAAAAAACAGGCCACCGTATTCAAGAAGAATTATTTTATCCTTCAAATGAAGAGAAAATGCGGCTATTACAAACACTGATTGAAGAAGAATGGCCAGATCGTTGTATTATTTTTTCTAATACTAAGCATCGTTGTGAAGATATTTGGCGTCATTTAGCCGCTGATGGCCATAGAGTTGGGCTATTGACAGGAGATGTTGCGCAAAAAAAACGTCAACGTATTTTAGAAGAATTTACAAAAGGCGATCTAGATATTTTAGTTGCGACGGATGTCGCTGCCCGTGGGTTGCATATTCCATTAGTGACACATGTTTTTAATTATGACCTACCTGATGATTGTGAAGATTATGTTCACCGCATAGGTCGTACTGGGCGGGCGGGAGAAAGTGGTTATTCAATCAGTTTAGCTTGTGAAGAATACGCACTAAATTTGCCGGCAATTGAAGCCTATATCGGTCATCGGATCCCGGTCAGTAAATATAATAGTGATAGCTTGTTAACAGATTTGCCTCAACCCAAACCTCTGCCACGTGCCCGTCGCACTCTCGTCAGTACGCGCCGCCAATCTGTATCACGTAGCGACAATAATGTATTACGTAACAACCGTAAACGATCAGGTCAATAATATACGATGTCCAATGCTACCTCAGACCATGCTGTTATCGACCTGGGATCCAATAGTTTTCATATGTTGGTAGTACGTAAGGTAGCTGGCAGTTTTCAACCATTAACCCGTATTAAGCAAAAAGTACGCTTAGCAGCAGGTCTAGATGCTAAAAATTGCTTATCGCAAGCGTCACTAGAACGAGGTTGGCAATGCTTAACATTATTTGCTACCTCTTTACAAAATATTCCTCGTCATCAGATCCGTGTGGTTGCAACTGCGGCATTAAGGTTAGCATCTAATGCGGATCTATTTTTGGCCAGAGCACGTGATATTCTAAATTGTTCTATCGAGGTGATTAGTGGTGAGGAAGAAGCACGACTCATTTATCAGGGAATGGCACAAAATACCATAGGGTCGGAAAAGCGTTTAGTGGTTGATATTGGGGGAGGCAGTACCGAACTGATTGCGGGCATTGGGACACAAGCCAATATTCTAGTCAGTCTGCCCATGGGTTGCGTTACTTGGCTGGATCGTTATTTTCACGATGCTGTGCTATCAACCCAAAATTTTGCTCAAGCTGAACAAAGTGCGCGAGAAATTATTCAGCCAGTTGGCGTGAATTTTCGTCACCATGGTTGGCAAATTTGCGTTGGGACTTCTGGTATTGTTCAACGATTGCAAGAAATTATGATCAATCAAGGGATGGACGAATTGATCACCTTAGAAAGGTTACAGCAATTGAAACAAAAAGCGATTGTCTGCGGCAATATAGAGAATCTGGATATTGCAGGATTGACGTTAGAGCGTACCGGTGTTTTTCCCAGTGGTTTGTCGATTTTGATCGCTATTTTTCAGGAATTAAATATCGAAAGTATGGGTCTTTCAGGAGGAGGGCTGCGGGAGGGGCTGTTGTACGAGATGCTGTGTTAGCACCTGCTCGAAATCTCTTGTGCTCGCTGATACTTCGTCAAAAACGGGCTCAAAATGCTCATTTACTGTATGTAAACTGCGCTTTTTCGCCCATTTTTTCCTCAATTGAGCGTCGCTCAAGAAGATTTCGAATAGGCTCTTAGCAAAATTCGCTGTAAACTGTTGTCCAATAGGGCGGGGAGCAGTCACTTATTGTCTGACTAATCGCCCTATGGCTGATGTCGATTCGTAATCGCTTCTAAAGGGATTAATATCTAATCCTCCTCGACGTGTATATCTGGCAAAAACCGTTAATTTTTGTGGATGACAATATTTTTTTATATCTAAAAATATCCTTTCTACACATTGCTCATGAAATTCATTATGTTTTCGGAACGAGATAATATATCGAAGCAACTTTTCTCTATCTATTTTTTTGCCTTCATATTTTATAAAAACACTGGCCCAGTCAGGTTGCAGGGTGACTAAACAATTAGATTTTAAAAGATTTGACGTCAGGCGCTCAGTAACAAAAGGTGATTTTTCTGTCACTGCATTTTTTAAATGATCAGCATTAAATTTATAGTCATTGACCTCTATATCGCTTTCATCAATGCTAATGTAGTCAGGCTCATCAATTTTTTTGCTGTAATTTTTCATCCCCTCAAATAGTGTCACTTTCACTTCAGCTTCAGCGATGTGAGAGAGGTCTTTTGAGATATGTTGGTGAACCTCTGAAGAATCGAGATGGGATTGGTTTAGACTATTTAAATAAAGTTTGAGTGATTTGGATTCAATCAAATTTGGGGATGTGGCGGGTACAGTAAACTCCGCCATAGCAACCTGCGGTTTTCCTTTTTTATTCAACCAAGAAAGTTCATATGCCGTCCACAAATCAAATCCAGTGAAGGGTATTTGTTCATCGATTAAGCCTATTTCTTTTCTTCCTGCTGACCGAGGTATGGCTACTAATAATTTTTCGTTGTATGTATCTATATACTGTGATTTTTGACCAAGATGTTTTGAATAAACGTGTTGACTACTATTCATCTCTTATTTCCTTATATACCCTTCGCCTTTCAAGTTACGGCGGCGTTGGCTGCACACTCTCATCCCAGTCATGTACTACTTGTATACTCCTGGGATTCGCTTGATTGCCGCCTTGCCGTAACTCGAAATTCATTGGGTATAATTTTTTAATTGATTATATCTTTTTAAAAACCATTGACCCCAATAGGTTGAAGACGTTAATACGGGGCGTATAACAGAGACAACTTGGGTTTTATTAACAGGTCCAAAATAACGTGAATCAAATGAAGTAGGGCTTTGCTCCGTCATGAGTAATAATTCGGATTCACTTAAGGTATAAGATGCTATGCTGATTTGTGGTAACGGTTGCCCAGCTCTGTCGGTTGGCAAAGGGGTGGTATGAGGCAGCAAGGTATCGTTCACGCTAACACCCTGAGCGGTAATCGCAATGTTGTCACCTTGGAGAGCGACAATTTTTTTCATCATATAACTATAGTTACCAGGGCATAAACCGAAACCAATATAACCGCGCCGCTTTGCTTCTTTAAATGCGGCTTGTAATGGGGGGCAAAAAATAACATATTCGCCTTTTGTCATTGGCTTGTCAGTTATCCAATACAAACCCAACGGCATACTGTTGCTCGTATTGAGGCGCCCTCCCGCTAGAAAGAGAGCACCACCTAATCCAATGGTAACCACAGCTAATACCGCTATTAGCGTGATTATTCTCATAGAGTACCTATTAATCAGCTATAGCCAAATCATTTTAACTTGATTTAAGTGTTGTCGTCGCTTGCCGTACTATTTGTACTGTCTGTGCTCCTCCGCCTTGAATCAAATTAAACTGATTCGGCTATAACTAAAGAACCTCAACAATGGCTTTACACAGCGTTGACATATTTTCTTTCGTCATCCCTGCAATGTTAATGCGGCCAGAAGAGGCGGCATGAACAGAAAATTCTTTGCGTAAACGTGTTACCTGGTTAGCCGTTAAACCACTGTAGGAAAACATCCCATTCTGTTGTTTGATGAAACTGAAATTTGCTCCTTCTTTCTCCAATGTCTCAACGAACAGATCCCGCATCTCTTTAATACGTTGACGCATAGCTGTCAATTCTTTTTCCCAGAGAGGGCGTAACGTCGTTTTATCATTGAGGATAGCGGCCACGACAGCAGCACCATGAGCGGGTGGATTTGAGTAATTCGCACGAATAGTCGCTTTTATCTGACTAAATGCGTTATCCGCATTTTTCGGGCTGGCAGCAACCAGGGTGCAGGCACCGACACGTTCATTATATAAGCCAAAATTTTTCGAATAAGAGCTACAGACTATTAATTCATCATGCTTTTCTGCAAAAGCTCGTAACCCTTCAGCATCTTCCTCAAGCCCTGTTGCGAAGCCTTGATAGGCAAAATCAAACAAAGGCAACAGGTTTTTTTCCTTCAAGAGTTCAGCCAATTCTTGCCATTGTTTTAGTGTCGGATCGATGCCAGTTGGGTTATGGCAACAGCCGTGGAATAATACAACATCACCGGCTTGCGCCTTGTTTCTTAAGTCAGTTTTTATTTTATCGAAATCCAGACAGTGATTGAGTGCATCGTAATAGCCGTATTCAACCACTTCTAATCCGGCGGCGGGAAAAATATTGTGATGATTTGGCCAAGTGGGATTACTCACCCACACGCGTTTAGCATCGGTTTTTTTGGCGATAAAATCAGCGGCAACCCTCAGCGCGCCAGTTCCGCCCGGGGTCTGTGCAGTTCGCGCTCTTTTTTCTTTTATAATGTCGCTGCTCTCACCAAAAAGCAGTGCCTGTGTGCAGCCGGCAAAATTTTGTAATCCGTCAATGCTAAGATAATTTTTGCTGGTTTCATTTTCTAGCAGGTACTGCTCCGCTTTTTTTACACTAGATAACACCGGTGTTTTACCGGTTTCGTCTTGGTAGACACCAATGCCGAGGTTAATTTTATTTGGCTGTGGATCTTTATTAAATTGCTCAGCAAGGCCTAAAATGGGATCAGCGGGGGCAAGCTCGATGTTTTCAAACATAAGAGAAATTTCCATAGCAATGGGTTTAAACAGATTGAGCCGTCAGATTAACCTGAGTATATGGCTTTGCCAATTATTAGTTATAAAAAAGAAATGAATATTGTGAAACCTATCTGTTTTTAGCCTTTTCATGGTTGATGCAAATGATGTTTTTTGACATATACTCTTCGCCTTTGAAGCCGCCGCGTTGTTGGCTGCGAGCCCTCATGGTATGTCCACGCTCATCGGCCTCACACCTTGGCAGTCGAAGGCAACTTCAAAGACGAAGGATATAGGCTTCAAAATCGGTACAACCCCCAATATGTTTTTCATCAATGAAAATTTGTGGAACAGTTTTAACCGGTTGGCCAACACTTTTTTCTAGGTCTGCTTTGCTAATATTTTCTTCATTAATGTCTATGTAGCGAAAAGTAAAATCGTCGCGTTTAGCCGCCAGTGTTTCTGCCAATTGTTTTGCACGGACACAATAGGGACATCCAGAACGTCCAAAAATTACAGTATGCATTTTTTATACCTAGTCATTTAATTTTAAATTAAAAAATAGAAGAGCGAAAAGTGATCGAAACCCGTTCAGCATTCCTCTCTATTTAGATTGTCTTTTGAAGCTTTTACGATGTTTATACCCATAGTCCTGCAAATTGCCGCTAGGCGGCCAGAGGGGAAACCGATGAACGTGCAGCCAACACGCGGCAGCTTCAAAAGCGAAGAGCATAAACATCGTAAAAGCTTCACAATACATTTGCAAATAGTATGTACTAACGGTTTTATTGTTTATTTTTATCTTAAAGTAAATTAGAATAATAAATATTCTCATTATTATTTAGTAATTTTTGGTTATGCGATACAGAGGTCATATGCGGTTTGTTCCTCAGCAATATTATAAAATAATTCATTTTTTTCCCGAGATCCTACCTACCTACCGGCAAAAATTACTTTCTTTAGGCATGTTACCTGGCGCATCATTTCAAGTGATTCGTTTGGCGCCCTTTGGAGATCCTGTTCAAATTCAAATTCGAGGCGTTAGCTTATTATTACGCAAAAAGGATTTGAATTTTTTGAGGTTAGAAGCGCATTCTTAGCGCCTGTTCAAAATCTTCTTGAACGAGGAAAGCATGTGCAAAAAAGCTATGTGAGAAGAAAAATCTAGGGAATATTAAGGGAGGATAAAATGTATATTTTGGTGGTGGCTCTGAAAGCTACATCCCGGCACATACATCGCCTGCTACGGCTGCTTCCTTCCGGATCTGACCGAATTCACAAGTTAGTACTGCGAGAGAACCAACAGAGCCACCATTGAATGCCCCTTTATGTTTCGGAGCGGGCGGCATTATTCACTATGCTTGAACAAATAGCAAGAGCTGCATTGGTGTTGTAGCTAAATCATTTTCACTTGGTTCTGTGTTGTCGTCGCTTGCCTTACTATTTTTACTGTCTGTACCCCTCCGCCTTGAATCAAATTAGTAGGTAGCTGAAAAAACAAACTTTATTGCGCGGGATAAAATATCTTCGAGGATAAAAGCAGTATTTAGCTGCTAATTGCTACGATATCGTTATAATGCTGAACTTTACTTCTGGCTGCCATGGCAGTCTTAGAGACTGTTTGGAATCTCTTGTGCTCGCTGATACTTCGTCAAATATGAGCTCAAAATGCTCATTTTCCTTATGTAAACTGCGCTTTTTCGCTCATTTTTTCTCAATTCAGCGTCGCTCAAGAAGATTTGGAACAGGCTTTTAGAGTATAAAGTAACAAATCAGTTATCTCGGACGATTTTGATGTCGTCAATTTGTCGACCTTTTAGTAACTGCTTTTAAAACACCATTTGGATACAGCATGTCGGATAAGTTTCATATTTTGCTTATAAACGGCCCTAACCTCAATTTGCTTGGGACGCGTGAACCAGAAAAGTACACCGCGATCACGCTGGAAGAAGTGATTAGCGGATTGAAACAAAAAGCGCAAGAATTGAATGTCGAATTATCTTGCCTGCAATCGAACGTAGAGCATGAACTTATCGATAGAATTCATCAGGCACAAGGAAATATCGATTTTATTTTGATCAATCTGGCCGCTTTCACGCATACCAGTATCGCTTTGCGTGATGCATTATTAGCAGTGCGAATTCCTTTTATTGAAATTCACCTTTCTAACGTGCATGCCAGAGAGCCTTTTCGCCATCATTCGTACTTTTCCGATATTGCAATTGGCACAATTTGTGGGTTAGGTGCTGATGGCTATAGTTTTGCTTTACAAGCAGCCGTCAATCGCTTATCTAAATATAATAAAATGACATAGAGAAAATACGGAATTACTCTCATGGATATTCGTAAAATTAAAAAACTTATCGAACTGGTTGAGGAATCTGGCATTTCAGAGCTAGAAATTTCAGAAGGTGAAGAGTCAGTACGCATTAACCGTGCACCAACCCTATCACATTATCCAATAACGCAACAACCGCTGCCTTGTATCCCCACAGCGGCGGGAAAACAACCTGATGCTACCACGACAGTTCCTTCGGTCGTTGAGCCCGCATTGAATCATCATGTTATCCGTTCGCCGATGGTTGGTACCTTCTACCGTACACCAACCCCAGAAGCCAAAGCTTTCATTGAAATAGGACAAAAAGTTTCTGTCGGTGATACTTTATGTATTATTGAAGCCATGAAGATGATGAATCTTATTGAAGCAGATAAGTCCGGTACGATAAAAGCTATTTTGGTAGAAAACGGTCAACCGATTGAATTCGATCAGCCTCTTGTCGTCATCGAATAATGAGGCCACTATGCTTGATAACCCTATGATTGAAAAAATTATTATCGCTAACCGGGGAGAAATTGCTTTACGGATATTGCGAGCTTGTAAAGAACTCGGGATAAAAACGGTGGCAGTTCACTCTACGGCGGATCGTGATCTAAAACATGTTTTATTGGCGGACGAAACAGTATGCATTGGCTCCGCGCCTTCGGTTAAAAGCTATTTGAATATTCCTGCCATTATTGCAGCAGCAGAAATAACCGGTGCCACTGCTATTCATCCGGGATATGGTTTTTTGTCTGAAAATGCAGATTTTGCCGAACAAGTAGAGCATTCAGGATTTATTTTTATTGGCCCAACAGCAGAAACGATTCGCTTAATGGGCGATAAAGTTTCCGCCATCAACGCCATGAAAAAAGCAGGGGTTCCTTGTGTACCTGGATCTGACGGTTCATTAGGCAATGATGCCAAAAAAAATCAGGCGGTGGCAAAAAAAATAGGCTATCCGGTTCTTATTAAAGCCTCCGGGGGAGGGGGGGGACGAGGTATGCGGGTAGTTCATGATGCTAAAGATTTAGAAAAAGCTATCGATATGACCCGAACAGAGGCTAAAGCTGCTTTTAATAACGATACGGTTTATATGGAAAAATATCTTGAAAATCCTCGCCATATCGAAATTCAAATCTTAGCCGATGGTAAAGGTAATGCGCTTTATCTCGCTGAACGTGACTGTTCAATGCAGCGCCGTCATCAAAAAGTGGTGGAAGAAGCCCCCGCCCCTGGTCTTAGCAATGATATTCGGTCTAATATCGGTGAATGCTGTGTCAAAGCCTGCATTGATATTGGCTACCGTGGCGCCGGTACCTTTGAATTTCTGTATGAGAATGGTGAATTTTATTTTATTGAGATGAATACACGTATTCAGGTTGAACATCCCGTCACCGAGATGATAACGGGTATTGATCTGATCAAAGAACAGCTGCGGATTGCGGCAGGTCAACGACTTTCTATTCAACAAGACGATGTGGTAGTTCGTGGCCATGCGATTGAATGTCGTATTAACGCGGAAGACGCAAAAACTTTCCTACCTAGCCCTGGAAAAATTACGCGGTTCCATGCCCCAGGAGGGTTTGGTGTACGCTGGGAATCGCATATTTATACCAATTACACTGTGCCACCCTATTATGATTCGATGATTGGAAAACTGATTACTTATGGTGAAAATCGTGAAGCGGCGATTGCACGTATGAAGCATGCATTGACGGAGCTGATTATTGATGGAATCAAAACTAATATTGAATTGCATCAACAAATTATGGATGATGAATGCTTTCAGAAAGGGAGTACCAATATCCACTATTTGGAAAAAAAACTAGAATTACAAGAAAATTAATTATACTCACAGTTCTTTAAGTTGCCGCTTTTTTTTATCCAAAATTTCGTGGAACTGTTGATACATCAATGTTATACCCTTTGTCTTTGAAGTTGCCTTCGGCTGCCAGGCAGGGCGTGAGACTCGATGAGCGTCGACATACCATGAGGGCGAAGGCTCGCAGCCAACATCAAAGGCGAAGGGTATATAGCCGCATCAGTCTAATTTGATTCAAGGCGGAGGAGCACAGACAGTACAAATAGTACGGCAGGCGACGACAACATAAAATCAAATTAGACTGATGTGGTTATATTGACATCCTCTTCATTTCTCCCCGACTTAGGTCGATGGGATCCCCCTTTCGGAAAATGATGAAAGCAATAATGAATAAAAGATTCATTCAAATTCACAAAGAGGCACGATGGTCTTTAGGCTTAACACTGCTGTACCTAGCAGGATGGATAATAAGCGCTTACCTACCTGGCAATGCCCTTGGGGTAACTAGACTGCCTTTGTGGTTTGAAATAGCCTGTATTTTCCTGCCATTACTCTTTATTTTCCTTTGTTGGTTGATGGTGCGACTGATTTTTCGTGATATGTCGTTGGAAGAGCCCGATGCAGATTAATGTGGTTTTACCGTTATGCGCCTATCTTATCTTAATTTTCGCTTTATCTTTTTATTCTTATACTCGTCCGCGAACTGGAAGTTTTCTTAACGAATATTTTGTCGGCAATCGTTCTATGGGGGGGTTTTTGTTAGCGATGACATTAACCACCACCTATATTGGCGCTAGTTCGTTTATCGGCGGGCCAGGGGCGGCATATAAATATGGATTAGGTTGGGTATTATTGTCGATGATCCAACTGCCAGTAGTCTGGTTATCTTTAGGCGTATTGGGCAAAAAACTGGCTATTTTGGCACGTCGTTATAACGCTGTCACATTGAACGATATATTGTATGCCCGTTATCAAAGCCGTTTACTGGTTTGGTTAGCCAGTATCAGTTTACTAATGGCTTTGATTGGTGCGATGACAGCACAATTTATCGGTGGGGCGCGTTTATTGGAAATCGCGGCGGGTATCCCGTATGACGCTGGACTACTGATTTTTGGTCTTAGTACTATTCTGTATACCGCTTTCGGTGGCTTCCGTGCTAGCGTATTAAACGATGCGTTACAGGGGTTGGTGATGTTAATCGGCACTATTTTACTTCTTATTGCCGTAGTCTATGCCGCTGGGGGATTAACGCAAGCAATCGAAAAATTGGTAGATATCGATCCCAATCTGATTTCACCACAAGGGAGTGAGCAGCGCTTAGATTTGCCTTTCATGGCTTCTTTCTGGGTGTTGGTCTGTTTTGGCTTGATTGGTTTGCCTCCTACGGCAGTACGCTGTATCGCTTATAAAGATAGCAAAGCGGTGCATCAAGGGATGATCCTTGGCACTATTGTTGTGGCGATATTAATGTTGGGAATGCATCTGGCGGGAGTATTAGGCCGTGCTGTCTTACCTGATCTTAAGATCCCAGATCAAGTTATTCCAACGTTAATGATCATGGTGCTGCCATCATTTGCTGCTGGAATATTTCTAGCGGCACCACTCGCCGCAATTATGTCGACGATCAATGCCCAGTTGTTACAATCATCTGCAACGATTGTCAAAGATCTGTACCTTAATCTACAGCCTGATCAAATTAAAAATGAGCGAAAACTCACCTATATTTCTAGTTTGTCGACACTCATCTTAGGCCTGTTATTACTCTTAACGGCTTGGTATCCACCAGAGATGATTATCTGGCTTAATCTACTGGCGCTAGGAGGTCTTGAGGTCATCTTTTTATGGCCATTATTACTAGGGTTATATTGGGAGAAAGCCAACGCATATGGTGCCATTAGTTCGATGATGACGGGTGGGATGTGTTATACATTACTGGTTAGCTTTAATATCCATCTTGGCGGTTTTCATCCGATTGTCCCTTCGTTGGCGTTTAATCTGTTGGCTTTTTATATCGGTAACCAGTTTGGTGATAGAAAGCAGACCGTTACCCCCTAATCAGACTTGACATTCTCCCCGACTAAATTCAGCGGAGGATCATCGGTGATGACTGATTTTTAGTACAGAGGGGGAACCTTACAAGGTCAGTACGGTATGCTCTGTCGCTAAAATTAGAGCAGCGACTTAAATGAATTGCACTCCAGCTTTAAAAAATCTGGCGGGGATATACTGATCAAAACCTTCTGCTCTGCAAAATTCTCTTAATTGATTTGATGAATTAACGCCTGCTTTTTGCTTGTATAGCACTTGCAGTTTATTTTCTACTGTGCGGTGAGAAAGATTTAATTTTTTCCCTATTTCCTTCGCACTCATATGGGTATGTAGCAAGCAGAAAATGATTTCAAGTTCTTTTTCAGTAAATTTAAATTTATTGTCCGGTGGCGTTGTAGTTAGCACTGGCGGTATTCTGTCGTTAAACAGTTCATATAAAGAAACAAAATTGAACTTTCTTACATGGTATACGGTGCCAATACACTGCTTGTCGTTGTTAAAGAGGGGAAATTTTTCGCAAAGGGTGTGCTCCCTTCCCCATAAGTTAGTTTGAATCATCGCACCGCGTTTTTTGTTTTTCTCCACCTCTCGATCTTGCTTTTGCAAGTCAGCTTCGAAATCCGCCCAAGAAGCTCCCGAGCATTCACTGTCTAATTTATTTTCCATCTTAAAATTGCTAGGTAATCCACTAAATCTCAGCGTCGATTTATTTGCATACACAAAGCGAGAGCTACAATCCTTCACTCCCCAAGGCTCTTCATTATTTTCCATAAAAGAGATAAGTGAACCCAAAGATTCTGTCTTTATACATTGAGAATCAATGGTTTTTTCGTGGTCTATTGTATTTACCATGATCTTATTCCTCTATCTTGTCTGCCATCGCCTACTTGTAAAAAGTACTTGCTACAAGTCGATATTGCAAGAGCTTCTGAGTAATGTTTTGTATTAATTTTGAGCGTTTCCCGAGTCTAGATCATTTAAGTCCCATTCAGTAAAGGGAATTATGACAGAACTGGGTCGTAATAATTTTTGTGGGACGTAACCCTGATATCCCCTTTTTTTACAAAAATCATTCAAGCTTGCTAGAGACTCGGCTTGCGCCTTTTGATAAATAGTTTTTCGGTGCTGTGCGACCTCTTCTTCAGAGAGTGATAATGCTTCAGCGATGACCGCATCATTGGCGTCTTCACAAAGATAAAAAAGCACTGCAAATTCCTGATCTGTTAAAAAATCATCTGGTTTTTCAACCAGGAAATTAACCGGAGATTCGTGGTTACGGTATTGTTCACCAGTGAAAAAATCCATTTTTTTCCCGTGAAAGATAATACCGATATATTCTTTTTTAGCATTTAACAATGGAAACTTATCAAAAAGATAAGGTTGTATTTTTTCTTCTCGACCAAAACAATAGGTTTCAATTGAAGATACTTTTCTCTTGGTTTTTTTCGCTTGTTGTTCTTGCTCAGTAAATTGAGATAAAAATTGAGAAAAATGGCTATCGGATTGCTTAGTGTCCGGTAATTTTTCGATATTAGATTCTAATGGCAAATTCAATAAATCAAAGAAAGAAGCATTTGCATACAAATAACGTGCATTATGATCTTTGAATCCCCAAGGATCACCGCTATCTTCCCACGATGAAACAAGTGGCGCTGGAACTTCTTCAGGTAGAAATGATAAAGCAGCCTTAGACATATAACCTCCTAGAAAATATTCTTTATACCCTTCGTCTTTCAAGTTACGGCGGCGTTGGCTGCGGGTGCTCGCCGAATCACGTAGTATGTCTACGCTCATCGGTCTCACACCCTTGCCGCCTTGCCGTAACTCGAAATTCATTGGGTATATACCCTTCGTCTTTGAAGCCGCTGTGTTGTTGGCTGCGGGTGTTCGCCTCATCAGGTAGTGTGTCTACGCTCATCGGTCGGTCGCCCTGGCCGTCTAGCGGCAACTTCAAAGACGAAGGGTATAAAACTTGTCGAAATCGCTTGTACTCGCTAATACTTTCATCAACAAAACTAAAACGCTCTTTCATGTCATAAATAGCAGGGCGTTTTAGCTCATTTTTTCATCAAGTTGAGCGTAGTTCAAGAAGATTTCATATGGGTGTTTACGATTAATCGCTAAGTGACTTTTAAAGTAAAACCTATTTAACACCTATAGTGAAAGTAATGCCTGCTCTTTTACATATATTTTACATTGATGAGCAATATCCCCTTTGCCTTTGAAGTTGCCTTCGGCTCCCAGGGCGACCGACTGATGAGCGTAGACATACCATGAGGGCGAGAGCTTGCAGCCAACAGCTCGGCGGCTTCAAAGGTGAAGGGGATCTTAATTTTTAAACAGAAAGGAGAATGCTTAATGAACAAGATGATGCCTATTGGTGATGATTATTCGCTTAGCCGTATCCCCTTGAATGCCCGGTCAAGTTTACTCAGCGTGACATTGGTTCGTGTCGGTGCCATCACAACCTTGGCTCAATTTATGTTAGGTGCCACCTTGGGCCACGCAATGACCTTTAATCAGGCGATGCTGGCCACATTTCTAGGAAGTTTAATCTTAGAGTTTGTTAGCCTTGGGCTGGGTATTGCGGGGGCGCGTGAAGGGCTTTCTACCAGCTTATTAGCGCGATGGTGTGGATTCGGGCGGTTAGGCTCAGTCATTATTGGTGCCGGGATCATGATAAGTTTACTGGGATGGTTTGGTATATTGAACGCCGTGTTGGCCAATAGTGTGGATCACGCTTTAGGAGGATGGCTAGGCTTTGCTTGGGCAGCCGCGATTTCAGGGATATTATTTACCATCTTGGTCGCATTTGGATTTAAAGCCTTGAGTTGGACGGCAAAAATCGCCGTTCCCCTGTTTTTTTTAGCGATCGGCTGGATTTCTTTAACGCTACTGTCGGGTTATTCTATCAGCGAATTATTTTCTTTTGTGCCTACTGGCGAGGCGATGACGATTGGTGCGGGAGCGACCATTGTGGCAGGAGGATATATTGTTGGCGCGTTGATGACACCAGATATTAGTCGCTACTGTAAAAATAGTTGGCATGTGGTGTGGATGACAATGATTTGTATTCTGATCGGTGAATTTATTGTCAATAGTATCGCTATTTTTATTGCTCATACCCTCAATACTGACGATGTGGTGACGATCATGACACAAACATCGGGATGGCTCGGACTCCTTACCGTTATCCTTGCTACCGTGAAAATCAATGATGTTTGCCTGTATTCTGCCTCTCTAGCCTCGGCAAATGTGATAGAAGGGGTAAGCGGAAAAAAATGGAGTCGTACCTGGATCACCCTTGTTTTAGGCACCATAGGCACAGGGCTTTCTGTGATGGGGATTTTAGATAATTTCACTGATTTTCTGCTGTTGCTTGGTGTGATTTTTCCTCCGGTAGCGGGCGTGATGCTGGTGGATTATTACGTGTTACGCGCCAGTCGTCACGTGCTAGATGTGACACGTAAGATACAGCAGCTGCCTAAAGAAGCCCCTTTAATTGGCTGGAATGCTATCATCGCGAGCATAGCGGGGGCTACTGTTGGTCTTATGATCGATTGGGGTGTGCCGTCTTTTAATTCGTTAATGACCGCCAGTGTGGTTTATTGGGTTATTTGCTCCGCGCTATCCTATAGCGCAAGCAGTATGGGTAAGAAGGATACAGCCTAAGCTGTAGCTTTATAAAAATCCGCAGCGGTTGCTTGAAATAGTCGATCCATCGCTTCTATCTCTGCCCGCTGATTGTCAATACCTAATCTCATTTCTGTATGAGCGTCTGCGGAAAAATATCTTGTAAACTCAGTGTGTTCTGGCATGGTTAAAAAAGAGTTTCTTAACTGGCCGGGGGCATTGCTAAAAATTGTTTTGCACTCAGCATAAGCGGCGACCTCAGGGGTATCTTTTACGCTGCCTTGCCAGGTAAATATTTCATTTGACCAAGGGTTGACAATTAAACTGCCCACCTCAGGGAAGTTTCCTAATGCAATGGCATTAATTTCTTCATATTCTGGTGATTGAAAACGAATATAGGTCACTGTAAGTGGAGAGTCGATGGCGCGTAAAAAAGCCAAATCCGCCATCAAAGCACAATTAGCCTGCCCATAGGGTAGTGCATGCTTAATATCCATATAGGTATGAAACAAGAAGCAGTTTTTTGTATCCTCATCAGTATTATCATTAACGCCATTTTTACATAATTCGCTATATTTTTTATTTTTTTCAAAAAGATCAGGAATTCGATTTACAAGACAATCTAGCTGTGCTCTTGAATGCTTAAGTGAAAATCCAGCCAAACTAGGCAGAAAGTGCTGATGCCAATTTTCAAGCCAATTTTCTCCAGCCACGATTTCATATGAACTTTTGATTGAGTTACCAGGATATAGCGTCATTAACCTAAAGATTAAATTAAAACTTTTATTTTCGACACAAGATCTTCCCCAGGCTTCTTTTAAAACAGAGCCTTCTTCTGTTTGTATATTTTTAATACCAATATTCTTTAATTCCTTTATTACTTCATCCCTTGCCTTTTTTAATGGAAGTTGATCTTGTTTAGATAATTTTAATTTTTTTATTTTTCCATCAAAAAGCTTATCATTTTTTATCAATTCTAATAACTTATCTAAAATAAAATTAAACTGATCAAGGCTAGTTCTGTTATTACCTTGATTAGTACTACCAAAAGGAAAAGCCACTTTATTATCTGCTAATAGTTTTTGAGCATATTGCTCTAATGGTTTTGCTGACGATGGGGCGGAGGCGGGTTCATCTACAATCGTCAAAGGCGCAACTGAAGGTAAAATGCTAGCGAGAGGTATCATGATTTTTCCCTTTTTTCTTAACAACTGAATAAATTTTCATCTAAAAGCGTAGAAGTGGAAATGTCACCGAGCAAGGAGTAATGAACACTTAGCGGTTAAAACAGCGGAATGGTGGGAGAGCAGACAGGGTTAAGTGGGCGCACTTGCTTTACAACCGCGCCCGTTATAAATGATTAATAAATTATATTATTTATGACCAGCCACAGTAACTGTGGTTACCACAATAGTCCGCTCGGAGACCAGGTTGGGAACGTTGTTCCCTACGGCTTGCTTTTTCTATAGTGGTATGCGGCTCTCGTGGATTATCTGGTTGTATTTGATGAGGCTTCAAAAGCTTTTCATAATCATGATAACGGCTAGGCGGTTCCGTTTGCGCTACAGCAGACAGAGGTAACAGTAAAAGAGGTAATAATGTTAAAAAATGATATTTTTTCATAAATTTACTCCTCGTATAGAGACAACATATTTTATGCTCCTTCAAGACTACTGCTCTGATTACAAGGCATCACCATCCTATTCTGATACCTTTTAATATTAAGTATTGTTTACTCTTGCTTTTAAATAAAGAATAGTTTTTAAGCTTTACACAGTCCTGAATCAAGGATCGATAGTAACCACTTTTTCTGCCAACAGATTTTGTATCCGACTGATCAATAAAACAGAGGTTCTTTATGCATATTTTGATAACCGGCGCAACCGGTTTAATTGGTCGTGCTGTTACCCAAAAGCTTCTGTCTCTTTCTCACCAAATAACCGTATTGAGCCGCTCTCCACGCAAAGCATTTGATCTACTTGGCCAGAAAGTCACTTGTTGGTCAACATTAAGCGATCAACAACATCTCAATAATGTGGATGCGGTCATCAATTTAGCGGGTGAGCCTATTGCTGATAAACGCTGGACGGCTCAACAAAAAGAGCGCTTATGTCAAAGCCGTTGGCAGATAACTGAACAATTAGCGACGCTGATCAATGCCAGCAGTCATCCCCCGAGCGTATTTATCTCTGGCTCGGCTGTCGGGTTCTACGGCGATAAAAAGCAGGAAATGGTCACTGAAGAAATATCGCCCCAGGATGAATTTACCCATCAACTGTGCGCGCGCTGGGAACAATTGGCATTAACGGCGGCAAGTGATCAAACTCGCGTCTGCCTGTTACGTACCGGTGTGGTATTGGCCGCAAAAGGGGGAGCATTGGCTAAAATGCTGCCTTTATTCCGTCTTGGTTTAGGTGGCTCGATGGGAGAAGGCTATCAATATTTTCCGTGGATCCATATTGATGACATGGTGAATGCAATTGATTATCTGCTGACGCATGACGCTCTACAGGGAGCCTACAATATGGTTTCCCCTTCACCCCTGCGTAACGAGCAATTCAGTGCCATACTGGCTAGCGTTTTGCGCCGTCCTGCCTTTTTACGCGCTCCTGCTAGTCTTATCCGCCTCTTGATGGGAGAATCTGCTGTGTTGGTGTTGGGAGGCCAGCGGGCTGTTCCCAAACGTTTGCAAGACGCCGGTTTTTGCTTTCGCTATGGTGATTTGGAAGACGCTTTGCGGGAATGTATAGCCAAATCAGTTTAATTTGATTTAAGTGTTGTCGTCACTTGCCGTACTGTTTGTACTGTCTGCGCTCCTCCGCCTTGAATCAAATTAAACTGATTCGGCTATATAACAGTGAGTATAAATCACGGTAAATAGCGATAATATTTTAAATATAATGAAATATAAAAAAGATAAAAATATTTATATATTCTCTTTTAAAATTTATATTTAAAAGAGTGGCCATTACTTTTATTATAAATAAAACTGAAATAAGAAAAAATAATAATAATTAATGAATTTATTTTATAAATTTATTAATTTTACGTTATTCTCGCTACATCTTTATATAAATCTTTTATTAGAAAAAGCGATCAATATATAGAGATGATTTAAATTATCGAAATTTAAAATAATGGAATTTTATATGACTTAATATATAAGGATGGGTGCTATGAAAGAAAAAAATGAAACAGAAGACGTTCCCCCGGCAATTTCATCCTCTAGTTATGCTAAAAAATTGTCTCTCTATCCACGCGGCGTAGGTTACACCAATCAAGATACAATACAACCGATTTTTTTTCTAAAACAATTAATCATCCTCCCTCAGGATGTAACAAATCGGTTAATACCTGATGAAAATTCAGCGCCAGCACCTGGTATTACTCCTCGGAGAAGGGCGAGACGTTCCGTTGTTATGCCTCGTTTTAACAGAGGTGTTGCCATGGTGGATACTGGGATAACTCGGTACGGGCGTACGAGCAAGGTTCGTAATGTGTCTCGAGATCAAAGAAGACACGAAAAGGCTTCATCAGAAGAAGAGCAAGAACAATTACGGGCTCAACAAAAATTGATGGCTACGCACCTAATGTCTGATGTGACTATTAGTGCGGCTAAAAACAAGCTAAATAAAATTGAAAAAAAACGCCGACCTTCCCGATCTAGCTCTCGTTTTCGCCAAGTTAGCCCTAATGTTAAGTCAATACGATTAACCGGCGCAGCATTGGGTGTGTTATCGGCTGGGTTTGATTTATACCATGCTGTTTCGGCATTTCGTGCGTTGTCTACCACCACTGATCCTAAAACTAGGCAGGACTTGATAGTGAAAGGTTCACTCTATACAGCGGCGACAAGCGTAGGCATTGGGATGGCCTATGTCGGCGCATTAGGTGGAACTGCAGCCGCTGTGGGGGGGCCAATCGCTGTGGCGTTAGTCGTTGGGATATACGCAACCGCAGAGATTTATACCATGGTACGCGCAATAGAAGAGGTTGAACGCTATGTGAAAAATTTGACCTGGGTAGAAAAACTAAAAATAGCCTGGCTTACATTTAGTGGGCAGATGCTAAGCCCCGATATAGAAAATCCGCTGGCGGCTGCTCACACTAAGCTCGAACTAGAACGCGCTCGCGATAGCGAGTTGGAAAGGCAAATGACAGCGTTACTGCTCTCTGATCGTTTTATTGATAGCCTTTATTTCAGTCGGCCTAATGTTACGATGATAGACCGCAATTTTCAGCAACTCTTTGGTAAGGATCACCGTGGTTATGAGCGCCTGGTACGGGATAATATTCCTCCATCGGAACATCTCGAGCTCGAAGAACTGCAAAGGTCTTTGACTTATGAAGATTATGCCGGATCGAGCCCTGATCCCTATGAGGTGAGAAGATATACTACTTATGTGGCAAGCAGACACGGAGCGATAAAAGTGACGAAAGCCATTTACCGTTACCAGTCGCTTCGCACCGCCCCTAATAGCTATAAAGCTTATAGCCAAGGGAATTTTCAAGAGATTGACGATACCATTGATAGTCATGGCAGATTATCTGCTGGTGTGATTAAACGGCAGTTTATTGGCACGCACGAGCTGGTGGGCAAATTGGTCGATCCACAAGGCAAATCACTCACGACTCGTCTTAACATGATTTACAATGATAATCACGCGATGATGGGTGATTTTAACGGTGATGGCCACCGTGATATTGGCTATTTTTCTCCACAGGGATTTTATTGGCTACGTGCGATGGGGAAAGGCGATTATGCTGCAGCTGAGCGGGTTAAAAATGTCGAAGCGCTTCATGCTCCTACAGTGCGCACGCTGGTGGCAGATATTAACAAAGATAATCTAGACGATATTGTAATTATCGGTAATAGCCGAGATCCTATTCGTATTTTGCTGGCAGAGCCAAATGGCACCTTTACTGACAAACCATTCACACTAACGCCAGGCGCCTTTTCACGAGACGCTATATTGATCGATATTGATAAAGATGGCCGGGCGGATTTAGTAACATTTACTATAAATAATATCAACATCTGCTATGGTAACGCGCATCGCACTTTCGATGCCCCGATTTCCTTTTCAGTGCCAGCATCAAAACGCCCCCCAACAAATCAAAGTACTTATCGTCTGGCCGGCGATATCAATGGTGATGGGTGTGGAGACGTCGTTTGGTTTACCGAAGACGGGTCAATGTCTATTCTGCTGGGCAACCCAAACCGGAAAACCCCTTTTACCGTGCTGAAAACAAAAAAGAGCGCTGCAATAGAAAAGCTAAATGGGGATTTTGATACGGCGCAAATACAGCTGTATGACATGAATGGTGATGGCCGTGCCGATTTTGTGGTGATCCAAGATGATGGCAGCTATACCGTCGCCTATGGGAAAAAGAATGGCGAATTTAGTCGGGAAAAACGGGATGCCGTAGGCGAAGAAGATGGAAAAACGGTGCGCTATCGTCCTAACATACTGGCGGTTCGTCGCCAGCAGCATATCCTTGGGATCAGCACAGGTACTGATGGTTACAAAGCGTTATTGTCTCTTAATCAGCAAGGGGAAGTAAACGCCCATAGCTTTCAGGCTACGCCGATAACAGAGAGAAAAGCGCTTTACAAATTAGGCGGGGCTAATGATACGCTGACTGGTGAGCAGGATAAGAAAAATGACTTTGAAGTTGCAGCAGGGAGAAAACAATTGACAGGCGGGCCGCTTTCAGACCGATTTTTGTTGATGGGCGCCGCTGTGCCGGATACACCAAGTATCCTGAAAGGAGGAATGGATGATAGCGCCCTCGATAATGCTGATACAGTGATCGCTGTCGCCAAACCAAGCGCAATATACAAGGGTTACTACATCGATCTTACCCAAGGTTTTGTCAAGTATCGTTACAAGGATAGCAGCAGCACAGAACCAATACATGTCGCTAACTTGCAGCATATCGAAAACGCCGTAGGGCACCGTGAAACTGATGATATATTGATAGGTAATGATCTGGCCAACATTCTCGATGGCGTGGGCGGCAATGATCGTATTTTTGCTAAAGGTGGTAATGACATTATCAGGTTGCAAGCCGGTGAAGCACACGGTGGGCAGGGGGTCGATATCTATCATATTTTGCAACATAACAGTCAACGACATCTATCGATAACATTGGTAGAAACCGCAAATCAGCAAGAAAACAGCAGCATCATACTGGACTATAAGGCAGAGCAAATTATCGCGATTAACCAGGTAGGTGGCGATGTTTTGCTGACGCTACGTAGCGATAGTGGTTCGTCCACGACTTTGACATTACGTGATATTTACAGTGCCCCTCAAGATAATAAAAGAACATTACAGCATGACTATCAGCTGCATACCCGTGATGGGTTCTTAATAGGATGGCCGCCTACCGTAGCGGCACGCCGAAATATGGGTCCGTTTGCTACTATTCTAGCCGCTCAATACAACCCAATAAATGATCGAAGCTGGAAAATGCGCACGCAAGGCTTAGAAACGGAAAGTATATCGGTTCGTTTACAATCACGTAATCAACAGGGACAGGGGCAAATCACTATTTCGGATCGTCATGGTTTGATAAAGAGTACCGCCGTATTACCTAGATTTATGCAATTGGTGATGGAAGTCCCCTTATTTAACGATATCAGGGAAGGAGAAAGCGGCGATGATACTTATTGGTATGCCACCGGGGACGGTCACGATAGCATTATTGAAAAAGGAGGTAATGACCGCTTAACGTTCATATCAGAAGAAATCACCAAAGAAAAACTATGGTTGAAAAAAGAAAACAATGATTTGATTGTCTTGGTGAATGGCTCAGATTCAGGTGATAGCCTGACGATAAAAGATTATTACGCTCTATCACAACGCTCAGGGGTTGAATCAAAGATAGAAAAAATAGAAGCAGGGAAGTATCAATTAGTAGGCAATAACATCGACAGAATGGTGATGGCGATGGCGGCTTTCTCAACTAGCGCTGATGAGTTGAACATGGGTGCACGGCTTGATGAAATACAGCAGCAAATCAACACACTATGGGTAGAAAGCACGATGAGGTTGACAGCCTAATTGATTAGTATATCACCGGTAAGTTTACGATATAGCCAAATCATTTTAACGTGATTTAAGTGTTGTCGTCGCTTGCCGTATTATTTTTACTGTCTGTGCTCTTCTGTCTTGAATCAAATTAGACTGATTCGGTTATACCAAATTGAAATTCAAGATAACTTGCCGGTGATATCAAAATGCCTTTCCACACCTAAGCTCGAATGAGTTATTGCTTTGACTTGCCAACACCTCGAACTTGAGCCACTCCCCTATGCAATGATATAGTTGCCCGCTTATTATACCCTTCGCCTTTCAAGTTACGGCGGCGTTGGCTGCGGTCGCTCGCCGAATCACGTAGTATGTCTACGCTCATCGGTCTTACCCCCTTGCCGCCTTGCCGTAACTCGAAATTCATTGGGTATATAACAACGACATATAAAATCATACAATAAAGGAATTTACGCAATGCGTATCATTCTGCTGGGCGCTCCGGGCGCTGGTAAAGGCACTCAAGCTCAATTCATTGTGGAAAAGTATTCTATTCCACAAATTTCAACCGGTGATATGTTACGCACTGTCATTCAAACAAATTCTGAGCTCGGTATAAAAGCAAAAAAAATCATGGAAGCAGGGAAGTTAGTTCCTGATGAACTGGCCATCACATTGGTAAAGCAACGTATTAGTCAAGACGACTGCCGAGATGGTTTCTTACTCGATGGATTTCCTCGTACGCTTTCCCAAGCCGATGCCATCGTTGAAGCTGGTATCAACATTGATTATGTATTGGAGTTTGATGTACCCGACCAAGTGATTATTGAACGTATCGCTGGGCGCCGTATTCATGCCCCTTCTGGCCGCATTTATCACCTACGATTCAATCCGCCTAAAATTGAAAATAAAGACGATGTCACTGGTGAGCCACTCACTCTACGTAAAGACGATCAAGAAGCAACGGTACGTCAACGCCTGATTGAGTATCACCAACAAACGGAACCATTACTTTCCTACTATCGTAAGCAGGCCGCCGCTGGTAATACGCATTATTTTAAACTTGATGGCACTCACAAAGTCAGTGAAATCAGAGACGAACTTACCACCATCCTTGGTTAATTACACATTGACTTAATCATCTTCCCGTTAACCAGAACAGGCTAAACATCCGTCCGGTTTGAAATGAGGGATGCAAGATTATTGATGCCTAATGCATTGCTCTTATTTAGCAAAACATTAGGCATTGACTTGAATTTATAAGCCAATTCAACGAAGAAAGCATAGTCTGTTGGCACGAATCTAACATTCTGAACGATGGTATCGTCACCCGCTGCTATTTACCCTTTGATTACCACAACAAGTAACCGTTATCGACTTCATTCCTAAAAACTTAGGTAAATACATTTTTCAGCGTTCCCACAGGTGATACCTGGTGTGGATCCTGGAGCCACTGCGCATCCACTCACTTTTACCCTATTACCAGCGCCATAACATAAATAAAATTCATTCTCTGCAGGTCAGAGTGCCATTTTTTAACAGTTAGATGGCAATGAATAGAATAATAGTTGCATACACGACAATGAACGGTATAATTCACCCCGCTTCAATCAATGTGATATTTAAGTGCCGAAGTGGCGAAATCGGTAGACGCAGTTGATTCAAAATCAACCGCCTTCTGGGCATGCCGGTTCGATTCCGGCCTTCGGCACCATTCAATAGTAAACAGACGTCTACCGACGTCTTTTTTTATGCCAAAAATCCAGTTATTACAAGGCTTATCACGCTTTTTCTGTCTTCCAACGTCTACTCAGTTCGACCCACATCAACAGACTCATGAGGGTACAAATGCGGGTATATACGGGTTCGATAAAATCATGTACCCTCAAATACACTGAAGGAGAAGAATATAAAGGAACCCCTATCATGGCGCTTACTGATGTGAAAGTACGTTCAGCCAAACCCGCAGAGAAAGCGTATAAGCTCACGGACGGTGAAGGCATGTTTCTTTTGATTCATCCTAATGGCTCAAAATATTGGCGCTTACGTTATCGTTTTGGCGGTAAAGAGAAGATGCTGGCTTTGGGCGTTTACCCTGAAATCACACTTTCTGATGCCAGACATAAACGCGACCAGGCCAGAAAGTTGGTCGCGGCAGGAGCCGATCCCAGTGAATACAAAAAGGCAGTCAAAGTCGAGCAACAAAGTGCAGCGAATAATTTTGAAACCGTAGCCAGAGCCTGGCACGGGAGTAACAAAAAATGGTCGGCTTCCCATAGCACCAGAGTCTTAAAAAGTTTGGTAGATCATGTGTTCCCTTCGATAGGCCATCGTAATATTGCTGATCTCAAAACACGCGATTTATTAACACCGATAAAAGTGGTTGAACATTCAGGGCGATTAGAGATTGCAGCACGCCTGCAACAACGCACTACCGCCATCATGCGTTACGCTGTTCAGAGTGGCATGATTGATTACAATCCGGCTCAGGATATGGCTGGTGTCAACGCTACTTTAGATTGACCACTTTTTGCTACTTTAAAATGTCCAGTTTTTGCTAATTTTCCTGTTGGGTTTCTATTCCAGGCGCCTGGATAATATCAGTCGTTTTTATAGGCAACATGCCTGCTTTGCGTTTATTTTTGAGTCGATAGCTTTCTCCTTTAATATTCAATGTGGTTGAATGATGTAAAAGCCTGTCTAAAATCGCAGTTGCTAAAATGTGATCACCGAATACGTCCCCCCAATCAGTAAAACTTTTATTTGATGTGAGAATGATGCTCGCCTTTTCATAACGACGGCTCAATAACCTGAAAAATAGGCTAGCTTCTTCGCGATTCATCGGTAAATACCCGATTTCATCCAGTATTAATACCCTGGCATAGCACAGTTGCTGAAGTTGGCGTTCCAGACGGTTTTCTTGCTTTGCCTTCATTAAGGTACAGCAGAGTCTATCCAGAGGCATAAACAATACCCGATGCCCAGCTGTAGCTGCCTTGACAGCCAGCGCTATCGCCAAATGCGTTTTCCCTACCCCAGGTGGGCCTAACAAAATGACGTTTTCATGATGTTCGACAAACCTCAGCCCCGCCAGCTCGCGGATAATTTTCCTGTCTATACTTGGTTGGAAAGTAAAGTCAAATTGCTCCAAGGTTTTTATCCACGGCAAACGTGCTTGTTTTAACCGCGATTCCAAGCCTTTTTGGTGACGCCCGTTCCATTCCTGGGCTAATGCCTGCTGGAGAAATTCACGGTAGTTCAGTGCTTTCTTGGTGGCTTCTTCACATAAACTCTCCAACGCATCGCCCAGGTAATCCATTTTTAACCGTATCAACAAGTTTTCCATTTCCATCAGAGTAGCTCCTCATACACACTGAGCGAACGAGACGCTACTCGATTGACCTGTTGCCAAAGGGCTTGATGATGTTCTGGCACCTTTTGCCAGCCCTGCGTTACCTCCTGCAAGAGATGCGTCGCGAGCAGTTGCTCATCGCCGTAAATACGTAGCGTATTATCTAAACCGATACGAATATTAACCGCACGACCACACCAGAATGAAGGCACGCTATAGCGATTACCTCTGACATCGATATAGCTGTCCCATGCCACTTGTCGTAGGTCGAAGTAGCTGGTATCGAAATCAGTCGCAGGGAGTGGCATCAAGGCTATTTTTTCCTCAGCAAAACGATTTTCCGGTGTCTGCTTGAATTGACGAAGATGACGCTGGTCTGCCACTTTCGCCAGCCACATCGCTAGCAGTTGATTAACATGAGCGAAACTCTCAAACTGACGGTAGCGAGTGAAAAAATTGTGTTTAACATAGCCCACCATCCGTTCGGTTTTGCCTTTCGTTTGCGGTCGATAAGGCTTACAGGCGCGAGGGCTAAACCCATAGTGATTAGCCAGTTGCAGGAAGCCCGCATTGAACTCGATGTGGCCATTTTGTCCATGTTTGATAACAGCGGCTTTTTGGTTATCTACCAAGACATTTTTTACGCTGCCACCGAAGTAATTGAAGCTGCGAACCAGCGATTCATACGTGTGCTCAGCATCTTGCTTAGGGGCAGCAAAGACATGAAAGCGACGCGAAAAACCGAGCGTATTAACGGCAAAATTAACCGTACAGGCAGAGCCTGCCACCTCAACGATGATTTCTCCCCAATCGTGTTGAAGTTGATAACCGGGGAGGGTTTCAAAGCGTACCGTGTTTTTCGAGGCCCTGAGCGGACGTTTGGGATGTATATAACGTCGGAGCATCGCACTCCCACCCCGGTAGCCTTTTTCACGGATTTCCTCAAAAATAACCGCCGCATTCCAAACCTGTTCACTCAACCTTGAATCGATGTAGTCTTTAAAGGGCTCGAGTTTAGCAACCTGTTTTTTACCGCGTTTTGCTGTTGGCGGCGCAGGATAGCTAATGTGCCGTCTCACCGTCTTTTCTGAACACCCTATCTGATGGGCAATATCAACAATAAATGCCCCCTGTTGATGGCGTTGTTTTATCATGTAGTGGTCCTCTCTTCTTAGCATGCTTATTTCCCTCATGGCTTTGTCACCACAAAGGAAACTGCATTCTGGCTTGAGTGGACAAATTAAATTAGCAATTTACGGTCTTTTATCATTAGCGCTGACACTGGCGCCATTGCTACCGGTAAATGTGTCCATCGCCCCGCGTTAGATTTTGTACGTATTCCTGAATTATTTGAACGAATAGAAAACTATAAAGGGCGTTTACTCACCCAGTTAGCGGTAAAATTGACGTTACTGGTTTTTATTCGTTCCAGCGAACTTCGGTTTGCTCGGTACAACGAAGTGGATTTCGAACGTGCACTGTGGACAATACCGGCAGAGAGGGAAGCACTTAAAGGCGTCAAATATTCATCTCGTGGTGCTAAAATGCGCACCCCTCACCTCGTCCCATTAAGTCGACAAGCCGTTGCTGTTTTAGAGCAAATAAAAGCGATCAGTGGTGAACACGAACTCATCTTTATTGGTGATCATTATTCACATAAACCTATGAGTGAAAATACGGTCAATAAAGCCCTTAGGATAATGGGTTATGACACAAAAACAGAAGTCTGTGGCCACGGTTTTCGTGCTATGGCGTGCGGTGCGCTCATTGAATCGGCACTGTGGTCAAGGGATGCGGTCGAACGCCAGATGAGCCATCAAGAAAGAAATAATGTCAGAGCTGCCTATATTCATAAAGCGGAGCATCTAGAAGAAAGACGTTTAATGGTGCAATGGTGGGCAGATTATCTGGATGCGAATAGAGACTGCGCCATCACCCCCTATGAATTTGCACGAACGAAAAATATGATGCAAAGTCCATTTAACAATGTCCGCCCAAGTCTGAATGAAGAGACAGGGCTAGTCCGAAATAGGCATTAAAAGCACAAGTTATGTCTAGGCTGATCCCCGAAAACCAGTACACCTCTACTGGCTGGCATAGCTCTTAACTAATAGAGGGCGTGAGGTGACGTAGTGACAAGTAAAGAGGATTATTTTTCACGGTTAAATGATAGAGTTTCATTATATTCTATAGAGGAACTGGGGAAAGTAGCTGATCGTGTCCATCTTTTTTTGAGAATGAAGAACAGGACAGATAAGCAAATTAAATATGTTCAGGATCTCATTTATCAGTTGATTGAAATATATTTCGAGCAAGAACAAGACAAGGAAATAAGCGAGCTTAAAGAAAATCTTCTCGATCACATAAGTTATTCAAGTGATCCTCATCCTGATCAACACCTTTTTGAATTTGATTATTGCAAAGACGGCCTAGCACTTTATTTCATTGGCTGTACGTCAGATTTGGATGCGCCCAACGAAGAGAATATGGATCCTATTGATGCTTTGGGAGAAATTGTTCATTGGTTAAAAGATGATGAAACAGAAGATGGATTCATTGATGCTGAACCTTGTGAGTATTTTTACGCGCTCAGCCTTTCATTGATTAACGATGCTGTTAGCTTTATAAAATTAATTGGTAAAAAGCCCGTAAGAAAAGGAAATATATCGTTGGGTGTGTCTCACCCTATAACTGAAGCTGCCATGAAAGCATATAAGGCAATGTGTTATGGCGATAAGATCAAAACCGAGGCTATGCATGAAAGCCAGTTAAATAAGCTATATAAAGAAAATAGTCTATTAAAAGAAAAAATTGATGAATTGAGTGGAATACATAAAAAAGAAGAAATAAAAAAAGTGGAAATGCTCAAAAAAGCTACTGACTCCAGGCATAAAAAGAATCGTGCGGCTAAAATGCTTGTATGTCAGGATTGGTTTGAAAAGAAATCTATTTATAAAACAGCAATGGAAGCCGCGGGGTATTATAAAACGTGGTTAGAGAGTAAAAGTTATGTTTACGAACTGATAACGATAAGAAATTGGATACTCCTGTACGCCAAGGAAAAAGGTGTAAGATGGTAGTTGTACTTAATAGAAAGAACCTTGTACACAGTAGACTGTATGCTCTACTTAATAGGGTTATGGATTGTTTTCTACGCTAGTCTAGAGTTCTCCCTTGTTATTTAAAAGTATATAGGGAGATTAGATGTCACAAACACTTATCCGTTTACCCGAAGTCCAGCGCCGTACTGGTTACAGTAAGGCATGGATTTACCGTCTTATCAGTCAACATCGTTTTCCTGTGCCGGTAAAGATTGGCACGCGCGCTATCGCTTTTATCGAAAGTGAAGTGGATGCATGGATTAATCAACGCATTATAGAATCACGTGGGGAGGTGGCGTGATGACTCGGGTATTCAATTCGATAGTACCAAAAGAATTTTGCTTTCAAGAAGATGAAGAGCTTTATAATTGTCTATGCCACGATAAGAAGCGTTTGCAAATTACTTCTCTTTCTACATGTCTTTCATCTATCCAATTTGTACCGCTCACCACGGGTACACAAAAAGGAAAGAGTAATACAGTAAATATTACTCTTTGGAATAGCTGCCGCTTCAATGATAAAAAAAATCATATTCAGCCAATGACTGTATTAAGAGTAAATCAACTTTTTGGCTCAATGCCTCGCCTATTTAGCTCGCGTTGCAGTAATCTTTTAATCCATCCTGACTTATTGTCGTCACCGTCTTCTTTCATGGCGATAACAAGACGTTTAAATAAGTCATTATCCAGTCGTAGTTGGACAACATGGCGTTCTTTATTTTCTGTTGTTGACATTGTCAACTCCTGTGGGTTAATCTGCAATAGAGTTGACAATGTACAGTTTTGCATGACTCAAAGTAAAGCGAAGCCCGGTAGTGTACCAGCACTAACCGGGCTTCTAACCACCTCGTTAGAAGGACTAACGCTATGGCTACGTCAAAGTGTACCTATATCTTTGCGGCGATCAACCGCAGTCAGAAAAAAATTAAGCCTATCATGCTGTACGCTACGGCAATTGATGAAAAATCAGCCCGTCAGCGCTACGTTGCCGATTATATTCTTTTGTTTGCCGGTCGCCTTCCTGTTACAGGAGGATGCCATGTCCAAACGCATTGATAAAACCCCGATCACGGCTGAAGATTTAGCCTTTCAGTGCTTAGCGCTGACTCATGCCGCTGTTTCTGTCATGGAAGCGGATGCCAGGGAAACACTGCTGTTTATTCTGCTGGAAAAAACTGAGGCGCTTTATAGCATGCTGACAGAGGGGGCATTATGACAGCGAAGCCTGCCGACAGGCTAAAAGATAATTTTATTGATGAGGTACGAACACAGGCTAACGGTCATTGGGAGGCGATTTTGCGACAATTGGCGATCCCAACCCATCGGCAGGAAGGTCAATGCCCAAACTGTGGGGGTAAAACCCGTTATCGTTTTGACGACAAGGAAGGCAGAGGCACTTATTTCTGTTCTCATTGTGGTGCCGGTACCGGGTTGGATTTGGTGATGAAAGTTAACCAATGTAACGCCCGTCAAGCGGCCAAGCTGGTAGCTAATGTGCTGGCTATGCCCTTGCCAGAAAAAAGGATGAAACCTGCCCCCGCCAAAGAGGTGCCTTCAACGGACAAACCCATTGCTGAGCAGGTAGCGGCATTGATGGCAAAAACGGTATTGGGTGAATCTCATTATCTGATGAATAAGGGGCTTCACTGCCCCGGTCTGCCTATCCTGCCGAACGGTGCCTTGCTGCTTGCACTGCAAACAATAGACGGCGAGATCACGGGTGCACAGCGTATTTACCCGAATGGTGATAAACCTTATCTGACGGGCACCCGTAAGAAAGGGGCATTGATTCCCGTAGGTGAACTGCCGGAACGGGCTGAAACAGTGCTGATCACCGAAGGTTATGCGACTGCGGTTACGGTGTCATTATTGGCTTCAGGCATCGCCATTGCGGCATTGGATGCGGGCAATTTAATCGAAGTAGCAAAAATATGCCGTGAACGCTGGTCAGAAGCAAAAATTATCATTGCCGCTGATAACGACTGCGATCAAGCCAATCAATGCGATGAAAAAGGCCAATTTAAGCAGAATATTGGCGCTATCGCCGCCGAAAAAGCCGCTATTGCGGTTTCTGGGTGGGTTGCTTTACCGCCTACCCAGCATAAAGCCGACTGGGACGATTACCGGCAGCAATACGGCATAGAAGCCGCTATACAGGCTTTCAGCGGAGCACTGTATCAACCTGCTGATGCGATAAATCATGATAAGCCTACCCGTCCGACATTGAGCCAGATGGGCGCCAGTCAACGCGGCGAGGTCTTGTTAGCACGCTATAATGGTGATTTGGCGTTGGAGCCTTTGTCTGATTCTGTACACCACTACGACGGTATCGCCTGGCGTGCCATCAGTGATCGCGATTTAATGCGGGAAATGGTGGCTATCTTTATCGGATCAGATGTGCCTTATACGTCAATCGGCATCCGTTCTGCCGTTGACGCACTAAAACTTCAACTGCCGTTAATGAAAAGCACGGCTCGTCACTTAATCGGCTTCCGTAATGGCGTCTTTGATCTGCAAAAAAAGCAGTTCAGACCACATAATAAGGAAGATGGGTTATTGATCGTCAATGAAATCGACTTCACCTCGCCGGAACCGGGTGAAACACTGGTCGATAATGCGCCTCATTTTTGGCAGTGGATACGCAGGGCAACAGCAAACCATGATCGCAAAACAGACAGAGTACTCGCAGCGCTGTTTATGGTGCTGGCTAACCGCTATGACTGGCAATTATTTCTTGAGGTCACAGGCGCAGGCGGCAGTGGTAAAAGCCTTCTGGCGGAAATTTGTACCCTGCTGGCGGGAAAAAATAACAGGGTATCAGCCAGTATGACAGCACTGGAGAACCCGCGCGAACGTGCGTTAATCATCGGCTACTCACTGATCATCATGCCCGACCAGATCCGCTATGTGGGAGAAGGCTCAGGGATCAAGGCGATTACCGGGGGTGATGAAGTTTCTGTCGATCCCAAACATAAACAGCCTTATTCGACACGTATCCCTGCGGTAATATTGGCGGTGAATAACAACGCCATGAGTTTCAGTGACCGAAGTGGCGGTGTGTCTCGTCGGCGCGTCATTTTTAACTTCTCAGAAGTCATCCCTGAAAATGAACGTGATACCTTACTGTGCGATAAAATCGCCCGAGAATTACCGGTGATTATTCGCCACCTGCTGACCCGTTTTGTTGAGCCTGCCGAAGCCAAATGCTTATTGCTGGAGCAGCAAAAATCAGCCGAAGCGCTTAATGTCAAACGGAGTACTGATTCGCTGGTAGATTTTTGCGGCTATCTGTTAGCCTCGGCTGAGGCGGATGGGATGTTGGTAGGCAATGCGGAGATTATCCCGTTTAACCCGCGTAAATATCTGTATCACGCTTATCTTGCGTACATGAGAGGTAACAATCTGGCTAAACCGGTATCAGTAACACGTTTTGGCAGTGATATGCCGGGCTCCTTAGCGGAATTTGGCTTACAGTATCTACGTAAGAAAAGCAGGCAGGGGATCCGTAGCAACCTGAATTTGAATGTAGACAGTGCGGATGAATGGCTACCACGAGCGACAGGCACCGCTGATTTAAACCACTAATCCGGTGGTGATAGGGGGGGTACTAAAAATAATAGGAAAAAGTGTTCACCCCTGTTCACACTGTGCTAAAAGCCTTGCTATATAAGGATTAATAGGGTGAACAGTTATTTTTTAAGTGTTCACAAGTATTCACACTGTTCACCTTTCTTCCCTGGTTTGATGTGAACACAGGGTGAAGAGTGGTGATGAGTTGAGTTTCATCTGTTCACCCTTTATCTCATTGAAAATAAAAATAAAAAAACAAGTGTGAACAGTGTGAATAGTTTTACCCCTAAACTTTTATCAGGGGGGGGGTAGTTCATTATGGCTTGGATAAAAACGTAAATAGCTAAAAATCCCACCTACCTTGTCATGGTACAGAAGAGGTGAAAATATTATTTTTTGGCGGGCGGAAAAATGTGCGCAGTGTTGTGCGCACCTCCTGTGCGCAAAATACCAGTGCGCATAGACGATGATATTATTGAACCTGTCTCGCTCTTAAGCGTGATTTAGAAAATGGAATAACGGGAGAATATTTAACAGGTCGACTACTTTAAAGGCATTGCATAATCATGGTTTTGTTAATTTGGATAAAGTTAGACGTTCAGTAAAAACTAGTGCTCTGTTTACTGATTTTGAAATTACCGTTGATCAGTAAATGAATACACGTTTCTTTGTTGCATAAGCGCCCATTTTTCGTAGAGAAGTGGCTAATATTTGATTGTCGGGGTAGCCGTGCTGGTATTTTTCACGGCACGGAAGAGCAATAATGACGATTACAATGAATACAGTGATGTTCGTTAAATAAATGCGTAGGTCAGAACAAATAAAACATCAATCAAATTTACAGCCAATTTTGCACTATTAATCCCTCAACACGATCAAATTCTTTCCTATTATTCGTCACAAGGACAAGTCCTGCACTGCGAGCATGAGCAGCTATATGCACATCGTTAACACCGATAGGCGTGCCTTTACACTCTAAATTAGCTCTGATGTTCCCGTAATGCCAAGCTGCTTTATCGTTATAATCTAAAACGGCTAAACGTGAAACAAAATTCTCTACCGTGTCCATATTACGCTTTCGTGCAGCGCTTTTTTCGACACCGTGTAATAATTCAGCAAAGGTGATTGATGAAATCACCATGCTGCCGGTATTCTCATTAAATTTATTAAGCAATTCCAATGGACGACGTTTAATAATGTAAATAACGATATTGGTATCAAGCATAAACTTGTGCATCAAAGTGCCTCACGATCAGGCTGGTATTGATCGGCACGTTCTGACATAAAATCATCAGTGACTTGTGATTGACCTAAAAAGAAGTTATCCCACGAATTTTCAGCGGGTGACAAAATGATTTCGTTTCCTACGGCTCTAACATTCACATGTTTGATAGTCTTAGGAAAATGCATACCGGCGGGGAGCCGAACATTTTGTGTTCGATTATTTATAAAAATGGTGCCTCGAAACATAACTACCTCCAATGATTAGCAACGTCTAAATTATACACTGACATTGCTATAGTGCAATGCTATATAGCATTTCTTATCATCACCATAGCCATGCAGGGATAAGCTAATGATATTTTGACTAGTTCAAAATAGGAAGATCAGTAAAAAACTGATTATAAAGATAATTTTTGCAGTTTTTGAAGGGTTTAATGAAGAATAGCTATGATAATGGAAACACAAGACTCAGGGTAATGATATTACAATTAGTAGTTAATGTGTTGGTTCGCATCATAAGTTCACACTCGACTCATGATAAAATCATTTCAGCATAAAGGACTCAGGGTCTTTTTTAAGACTGGTTCGACCAAGAGTATTCGTGCTAACCATGCTAAAAAGCTGAGCCGCTTATGCATCCGCTTAAAGGCGAGCTTACAGGCTTCTGGTCAGTCGCAGTCAACGGTAATTGGCGAGTCATTTTTCGTTTCGACCGATGTCATGTTGAGCTTATAGAGGATCTTGATTATCACTGAAGAGAGGTTTCCTATGAGAATGTACAATACAACCTGACCTCATTTTATTGAAGAGTACTTTGATGATTTGAGGGTACAAATGCGGGTACAAATTTATTTAATAAAAATAAATTACTTAATTATCATTAAGATATCATCAGTGTTCGATTCCGGCCTTCGCACCATTAACAAGTTTACAGCGGTCTACTCAAGTCTATTTTTCCCCGTAAATCATTAATATATCGAACAAAACCAGTCTACCAAGGTCAACCGTCGTCCATTGCATTCTTCCTTCAAGTGGGGGCATCATCCGATTCGATAAATAATGTGCCCCCAATAATGGGACGTTGTATAGGCTTCCATCGCAATGAGTGTTCCTTCAGGAAATTGGCGACAGCATCCAACAATAGGTAGACAAATTAACCCACCTGCTCAAAAGGATGCAGGCTCCACCAAATAAACTATCGGCAGTATCGGTAAACCAAGAAAAACCCGCACTCCAATTAGGTTTGCGGGTCTTTTATTGCCTGTTGTCTTTCGATGTGGCAGGGCTATACTCTGTTTTTTAGGGACTAGATTTGGGACGCCATAGCCAAATCAGTTTAATTTGATTCTGTGTTGTCGTCGTTTACCGTACTATTTGTACTGTCCGCACTCCTCCGCCTTGAATCAAATTAAGCTGATTCGGCTATCTTTTAGTGCCCAAAGTAGGTAGTCCCATAGTGCTTAAAGGGGTAACTCATGATTTAGGCAACGTGCTGTAAAAATTCACGCAACCTTTCACAGGGGGGATTAGCCATTAAACTATCAGGGGCACCATCTTGTGCAATGCGTCCCTGATCTATGAATATGAGGCGTGATGCGACCTGATGGGCAAAACCCACTTCATGCGTGACAATGACCATGGTCATTCCCTCTTCGGCTAGATCTTTCATTACCGTTAAGACTTCATGACGTAGCTCTGGATCAAGTGCAGACGTCGGCTCATCAAACAGCATTAATTTTGGCTTCACTGCAAGCGCTCGGGCGATTGCAACTCGCTGCTGTTGCCCGCCCGATAGCTCCCCTGGGTAATGATGAGCACGTTCTGACAACCCTACTTTTGCGAGCAGGTCAAGAGAGAGCTTTTTTGCTTCTGTTTTTTGAATGCCGCGAACACGGATAGGACCAAAAGCCACATTTTCAAGTGCGGTTAAATGTGGAAATAGATAAAATTGTTGGAAAACCATGCCTGCTTCTCGGCGGATCAGACGTTCATCAATGTTAGGATCGTTAATATCTAATCCATCAACGATTAATTGCCCTTCAGTGATCACTTCCAATTTATTAATACAGCGTAATAATGTTGATTTACCCGAACCAGAGGGACCGATGATGACAACCACTTCTCCTTTGGTGATATTTAAATTAATGTCATGGAGCACCTGGGTTTTTCCAAAATGTTTGGAAACGTTTTTTAATTTAATCATATTATTTTCAGCTTTTTTTCTACCTTACGCAGCACAAAACTAAGTGCTAGCGTGATAATGAGATAAATTACCGCTACTGCAGACCATATTTCCATTGCTCGAAAATTACCAGCAATAATTTCCTGCCCTTGGCGCGTCAATTCAGCAACACCAATCACCATAAACAGTGAGGTATCTTTGATGCTAACAATCCATTGATTTCCTAAAGGGGGTAACATGCGACGCAGTGCTAAAGGGGCGATGACATAACGCAGAGTATCACGTTTAGATAGACCTAAAGCCAGACCCGCTTCGCGAAAACCCTTGTGAATGGACAGTACAGCGCCACGGGTGATCTCAGCAATATAGGCACCAGAGTTAATCATAATGGTTACCACTGCTGCGGTGAAAGGATCGATACGGATGGGCATCATGATCGGCATGGCAAAATAAATAAACATGACCTGTACAATAATAGGGGTGCCACGAATAAGCTCGATAAATACCAAGGCAATATTGCTGCTAATTTTACCACCATAAGCACGAGCAAAACCGGCAACAACCCCAATAATCAAACCGCCAAGTAATCCAAGGATTGAAATCCATAACGTTAACTTAGCACCTTCAAGCAGGATTGGGAGGGCGGGCCAAATAGCACTCCATTCAAACTGCATGGATATTCTCCTGATTTAGATAATGATCAACATAAACACGCATTAATTAGGTTCTATAACCCTTCGCCTTTCAAGTTACGGCGGCGTTGGCTCAGTCATGTACTACCTGTGCACTCCTGTGATTCGATTGATTGCCGCCTTGCCGTAACTCGAAATTTATTGGGTATCACCGAACCATTTTTTATAGATTTCAGCATAAATGCCTTTTTCATGTAATACCTGTAGCGCCTGATTAACTTTTTCTCGTAATTCACTGCCTTTTAGAAAAGCAATACCATATTGTTGCGCTTTAATAGGGGCACCAACCGCCTTAAATCGGTCATTGCCGGCAGTTTTGATGAAGTACAGTATATTGGGCGCATCATGCAATACCGCATCGGCTCTGCCTGTAGCGAGTTCTAGGTAGGCGTTATCAATGTTAGGGAATTGACGCAGATTTTTGGTTTTAATGTTTGTTTTTGCATAGTCTACTGAGCCTGTGCCCATTTTTACCGCAACCACTTTTCCTTGTAGATCCTGCTCACCTTTGATGTCGTTATTATTATTTTTGACCATAATCAGCAGGCCACTGTCATAATAACCATCAGAAAAATCTATGACTTTCTTGCGTTCATCAGTAATAGTAATACCCGCTAGTGCCACATCGACATTTTTGGTTTGTAAGGCAGGAATAATGCCACTGAAATCCATCGGTTTTAGTTGGTAGTCGACATGAAGTTGTTCAGCGATAGCTTGCCAGAGGTCGATATCAAAACCAACATAGTTATCTCCTTCTTTGAATTCGAAAGGAACAAATGCGGTATCGGTGGCGACAATCAGTTTTTTTTGTTCACAGTAAGCACTAACGGCAAAGGCTAAGGTTAATCCAGCCAATAAAATTTTCACAAGCAACTTCATAGGAGGACGTTCCTTATTTTAGATGGAAGAGATCGATTTTTATCATTTTGTGGTATTTTTATTGAATTTTAATCAATATTTCAATTAGTTAAGTTAAATTAATGTCGTAGATTAAGTTGCCAAGAAACATGAGGAATAGATTTACGTCTTAGTTAAGAGCCTATTCGAAACCTTCTTTGAGCTGAGCTCAATTGAGAAAAAAATGAGCGAAAAAGCGCGTTGACATAGTATAAATGAGCACCCTCGCTTTACGCCGGGGGAGTATAACAGAATTGACATCCTCCACGCCATAAATGGCGAGGATCCCTACCGCGTTCAGACCGAAGCCTGACTCACCTCAGTGGATTCCTGCTTCATCGAGCGGCCTAACTGCGTCGACTCTCCACAGGCTTGAAATCCCGCATGTACTGCGGTACTGGTTGCCGTCATAGCTATGGCACTGTTAACAAATTTAAACTATTGAATAACAAAGAATTTATAAAAATATTTAGGACGCATAAAATAATGATGAGATAAAAATAATACTTTTTGTGATCGGCTTCATCATTGAAAGAATTCGCCGATCGCTGCCATAAAAAATCGGTTCATCTGTTTTTTTAAAGAGGAACCGTTTACTTTAAATGTATTTAAATTATAATTATTTCAACAAGTTAGATGAATACACTTTGTTAACAGTGCCATAGCCAAATCATTTTAATTTGATTTAAGTGTTGTCGTCGCTTGCCGTACTATTTGTACTGTCTGCGCTCCTCCGCCTTGAATCAAATTAAACTGATTCGGCCATATGCTGAAGCTTTCGCTGTTAGCCGCGGCATTTTAACACAGGTTAGTTGGAAAACCATGCCTTATATCCCCGGCCTTCAGGCCGGGGATATAAGGCTCACCGGATAATTCGTCATGCCGATTGAGAGATTTTGGTGACAAAGGCGTTTCACAGAACACAAGAGGGTAGTTTGGTGAAAAGATAACAATCTGCAATAATCACCCGTCATTCCTTTTATTATTAGAGATACTGATGCTGTACCCGATTAATGAGATTTTTCAGTCGTTGCAAGGAGAAGGGTATTTCACCAACGTACCGGCAATTTTCATACGATTACAAGGCTGCCCAGTCGCTTGTAGTTGGTGTGATACTAAACATACCTGGGATATAAAAAAAGATAAAGAAATTGATATACAAGGTATTACGGTAAAAACCGTCGCCAAGGATACATGGAGTAATGCCAATGAGCAGCAATTGGTTGCTATCTGTAAAGAAAAATACCAGGCGCGTCACGTTGTTATAACCGGTGGAGAGCCTTGCCTTTACGATTTACAGCCCTTAACTTCTTTGTTGGAAGAAAACGGTTATCGTTGTCAAATTGAAACCAGCGGCACCCATCCAGTGCGCTGTTCTACAGCCAGTTGGGTGACTGTATCGCCGAAAATAGGGATGAAAGGGGGGTTAAAATTACTTGATCAGGCATTACAACGGGCTGATGAAATAAAACATCCGGTGGCGCGAGAGCGAGATATTGAGCGATTAAATAATTTATTATATAAGCTGAATGACGGTAAAAAACCTGTTATTGCTCTACAGCCGATCAGAAAAACAGAGAAGGAGTCAGAAGAGGCAACCAAGCTTTGTATAGAAACGTGCATTAAACACAACTGGAGGTTATCTGTGCAAATGCATAAATACCTTAAGATCCGTTGAATTATCCGATATACCGTTCTGCCTTTGAAGTTGCCTTCGGCTGCCAGGGGCGACCGACCGATGAGCGTAGACATACCATGAGGCGAGCACCCGCAGCCAACATCAAAGGCGAACGGTATAAAACCATTCACTTCAAGTTGATGAACATAAATGATGACACACTCCCCTGATCCGATAGCAAGTTGGTTTCAAGTGCTCAAATGTGGCCAAAAATACATGAAGACGTGGCCGTTAGACAAACGCCTGGCGCCTATTTTTTTGGAGCATCATGTTATCAAAGTCACCCGGTTTGGCATCCGCTTTATGCCGCCCCTCGCTATCTTTATGTTGACTTGGCAGATAGCGCTGGGAGGGTCGTTAGGGCTTGCTGCTACTGGTGCACTCTTTGCCTGTAGTTTGCCGTTACAAGGATTATGGTGGTTAGGTAAGCGGTCGATGATGCCGTTACCGCCGCGACTCGTGCGTTGGTTTCATGATATACATCAAAAATTAGCTCAAGCCGGCAAGGTCGTGGTAGTGGCTGAACAATGCCTCACTTATCAATCGCTGGCCGAGTTACTTAAAGGGGCGTTTAAGCAATTGGATAAAACATTTTTTGACGGTTTGTGATGATTTAACCGAATCAAATTAAAATGATTTGGCGATACAGGTAATACCACACCACTATGCTGATTATATCGCGGGTGAATCATCGCTAATTTCATGTAATGATAATTTGAAACTGGGAACAAACACTTTCATAAAATAGTCGACTGCTGGACTGCCATATTTTTCCAAAACGTCTCTTAAGCGCTTTTCAGCACAAATAAATTCATTATTGTGCGCGGCCAATTCTTCTAAGCATTTTAGATAAGCACATAAAGTATCAGCTTGTTTCACTATTAATTTTTCCTCTTTATTGCAACTGCAATCATCCGATTTACTGCAATCACAGTCATCCGAGATGAAACGAAAATCCTTTTGTAATGCTGCTGGTAGCATGGCAATCAATTTTTTTTGAGCTGATTTTTCAATTTGTTTGTATTCACGGGTGATTTGTGGATTGTGGTACTTGACGGGTGTTGCCATATCACCGGTGAGCACTTCACTGACATCGTGGTACATCGCCAATAATGCAATGCGCTCGGCGTTAAAGTTAGCCTCGAACAGGCGATTTTGAATAATGGCTAACGCATGAGCAACAAAAGCCACTTGCAAACTGTGCTCTGAAACATTTTCGCTCCGCACAGTGCGCATCAACGGCCAGCGGTTAATCAAGGAAAGCCGAGACAGATGGGCAAAAAAGTGGCTTTTATTTTCAGGTTTAGAACAAGTCATAATGAAGACTCTCTTTTTGTTGTAGGGACGCCGCTATTTTTTATCGGTTTAAACCCTTCGCCTTTGAAGCCGCCGCGTTGTTGGCTGCGGGTGCTCACCGAATCACGTAGTCTATCTACGCTCATCGGTCTCACACTCTGGCAGCCGAAGGCAACTTCAAAGGCGAAGGGTTTAACGTGGTCATTGTTTATAATTTTCCAAAAATTGCCCTAACTTAGCGATAGCCCCCTTTAACTCATCAACGCAAGGTAAGATGACAATACGCACATGATCAGGGTGAGGCCAGTTAAAGGCTCTGCCTTGCACCAATAATACTTTTTGCTGCAATAATAAATCCAACACCATTTTTTCATCGTTATGTACATTAAAACCTTTGCGATCGATGCGTGGAAACATATAGAGCGCACCCATAGGTTTAACACAAGAAACACCGGGGATCTGAGTCAGTAACTCCCAGGCTAGGTTGCGTTGTTCATATAAACGTCCCCCAGGCTGAATAAATTCATTGATACTCTGATAACCGCCTAAAGCGGTTTGAATAGCGTGTTGCATGGGTACATTGGCACAAAGACGCATTGAGGCCAATATATCTAGCCCTTCAATGTAACTTTCTGCGTTTTTTTTAGGGCCATTGAGTACCATCCAGCCTTGGCGAAAACCGGCAACTCGATAGGTTTTGGATAAACCGCTAAAGGTTACGGTTAATAGATCTGGCGCTAACGCGGCGATAGAATAATGTTTGGCATCGTCATAAAGAATTTTATCGTAGATTTCATCGGCGAAAATAATCAGGTTATGTTCTCGGGCGAGGGTAACGATTTCTTTTAATATCGCCTCGCTATAAACGGCTCCGGTTGGATTGTTTGGATTAATGATCACGATACCACGGGTGCGTGGGGTGATGTTTCTTTTTATATCTTCAATATCAGGAAACCAATTGGCGGCTTCATCACAGCGGTAATGCACTGCTTTCCCACCAGAGAGTGATACCGCTGCGGTCCACAGTGGGTAGTCAGGCGCTGGGATCAGCATTTCATCACCGGTATTGAGTAAAGCTTGCATGGATTGCAGGATCAGCTCAGAGACGCCATTACCGATATAAATATCTTCTACCGTTAGATCACAGATCCCTCTTGCTTGATAATGCTGCATAATCGCTTTACGTGCTGAATAAAGCCCTTTCGAATCACAATAGCCTTGCGCTGTAGGTAAATTACGAATGACATCGACCAAAATTTCATCGGGCGCTTCAAAGCCAAAAGGCGCAGGATTGCCGATGTTAAGTTTCAATACTTTGTGGCCTTCTTCTTCAAGACGTTTTGCCTCTTTTAAAACTGCGCCACGGATATCGTAACAAACGTTGTCTAATTTATTGGATTTTTCAATCTGTGACATAAAAAATACGCCTTGGTTGGTAAAAACGCATCATGATAATTTCGTAAGTTATATAAAAAGTCTATTATTTGTTTTGTGGAAATATTATTTTTATGTCTATACCCTTACTCGCTACGGTTTCCAAAGAGATCTAATGTTGAAGAATAGTTGATCAATATCCATAATAACCATTGTTATTTTTCTAAGAGCAGCTAAAAAAATGGGTAATTCTGTTAAACAAGCAAACCTTAATAAACGGTTCAAAGAACTTTTAACAGAGGAAAAATGTCGCTCTCACAACGAGATTGTGTTGCTGTTACAGGATGAAGGATTTGAAAATATCAATCAATCAAAAGTATCACGCATGTTGACAAAATTTGGCGCTGTTAGAGTACGTAATGCCAAAATGGAAATGGTTTATCGCCTGCCCACCGAACCATTATTGCCTACTGTCAGTAGTCAATTAAAAAATTTAGTATTAGATGTTAAACATAACCATTCTCTGGTCGTCATTCACACTAGCCCTGGTGCCGCACAATTGATTGCGCGCTTGCTCGATTCTTTAAGGGAAACAGAGGGTATTTTAGGCAATATTGCTGGCGACGATACTATTTTTACTACGCCAATCAAAGAGGTTAGCACTGAGAATTTATATAAATCGATGCGAGCATTGTTTGGTATTAAGCAGGCACAAGAGATTTCAAATATATAGCCAAATCATTTTAATTTGATTTAAGTGTTGTCGTCGCTTGCCGACTATTCGGCCAGGATGTGAGATCGATGAGTGTGGACATACCATGAAGACGAGAGCTGGCAGCCAACAACGCGGCAGCTATAGCCTCTAAAATTACGCTGACTAAAGGGAGTAAGCAGGTGTCGCGATACCCTATTTTTTATTTTTTATGCGTTGTCTTTTTTGTTATCCCCTTTGCTCATGCCACTCATATCCAATTTCAGGTTAAAGGTCTTAGCGGAGAATTAGAAAAAAATGTGAATGCACGTTTATCAACCATAAAAGGTGATAACGTCAACTTTGATGGCCGTTTTCAAGCGCAGGTGAATGTTGCCGTTCGTCAGGGATTGCGTGCATTAGGTTATTACCATCCTATTATTCATTTCAATTTGCAACCCGGATCGGCTGACCGCTCGACACTGATTATCAATGTGATAGCCGGTAAAGCGGTATTGATTGCTGGCACAGATATCAAATTACAGGGTGCCGCTAAAGATGATCAGGAGTATCAAACGTTAATCATTAAAGAGACACCAAAAATCGGTTCAGTATTACATCATGGCAAATTTGATGATTTTACCGGCTCCCTTTCTGCTCTGGCATTACGTAAAGGTTATTTCGACGCTGATATGATTAAAAAACAACTGGGGGTTGCTGACAAATTACATCAAGCTTTTTGGGATATTGATTTCGACAGTGGCCAACGTTACCGCTTTGGTAAGGTTGTATTCCAGGGAGCGCAAATTCGCGAAGATTACCTACAAAACTTAATCCCCTTTGAGGTTGGAAATTATTATCATTCTGACGATCTTGCTGAGTTAAATCGTCGGTTAGCGGCGACCAATTGGTTTAATTCAGCGGTGGTATCTCCTAATTTTGAAGACGCCAAGATCAGTAAAATTCTGCCTTTGGATGCAATAATCACCCCTCGAACGAAAAATACAGTTGAACTCGGTGGTGGATATGCAACTGATACTGGGCCGCGGCTAAAAGCGAGCTGGCGTAAGCCTTGGCTCAACAATCGTGGCCATAGCTTTACCAGCAATGCCAATATTTCTGCTCCGGAACAAAGTCTTGATTTCAGTTATCGTATTCCATTATTAGAAAATCCACTCGATCACTATTATCTACTGCAAAGCGGATTGAAACGTAAGCGGGTAAATGATACTAGATCAAATACCAGTACTTTGAACGTGGCGCGTTTTTGGAAAATGCCCAGTGGATGGCAGCCGTCTGTTAATCTGCGCTGGAGTTTAGATCACTATACTCAAGGACAAGTCACAAACACGACGATGCTGCTTTATCCTGGTGTTAGCATCAATCGTACACGTCAACGGGGAGGAATGATGCCAACCTGGGGCGATAGTCAGCGGTATTCGTTTGATGTATCAAATACGCGCTGGGGATCAAATGTTGATTTTGGCATCATACAAGCACAGCAGGTTTGGATCCGCTCATTCGGTGAAAAAAATCGAGTGATATTACGTGGGCATCTCGGTTGGATAGAAACCAATGATTTCGACCGTGTGCCCCCTTTATTGCGTTTTTTTGCCGGGGGAGACCGTAGTATCCGTGGCTATAAATACCAAAGTATTTCACCCCTTGACAGTGAAGGTAAACTCAGTGGTGCGTCAAAATTAATCACCGGCTCTCTTGAATATCAATATAAGGTCGCTAATCGATGGTGGGGGGCTATTTTTGTCGACGGAGGAGAAGCGGTAAATGATATCCGCCGTAGCAATTTTAAAACAGGAGCCGGGATGGGTATACGTTGGGAATCACCACTGGGTCCATTAAAGTTCGATATCGCGTTACCGGTTGGCGATAAAAAAGAAAATTCTGTCCAATTTTATATTGGATTAGGACCTGAATTATGAGTTGGATAAAAAAACTGAGTCTTGCCCTGTTGCTCATTGTTTTATCGCTTGTGGGGACTACTGTCACTTTACTGAGTACCGAGGGTGGGTTACATTTTTTGCTTAACCGTGCTGTCGGTTGGGTGCCTGGGTTACAAATGGCCAGTGTTAGCGGTGGTTGGCAAGATCTGAGGCTGAAAGGGATCGAATATCAGATGCCTGGCATGATAGTAAAAACGGGTCAGTTAGATCTTTCACTGCAATTTTCATGTCTAAAAAATAAAGAAATCTGTATCAATGCGCTGACAGCACAAGATGTTGTTGTCATGATTAATAGTAAAGTGCTTCCTGTTAGCGAGCCTGATCCTGCTGATAAGCCACTAACTGACCTACGTACGCCTTATCCAATCATATTAAAATTATTAGCCCTTAATCGAGTTAAAATAACGGTAGATAACCAAACGATTTCTTTAGAGGCGTTACGCACTGCTGCTCGTTGGCAACAACGTCGCTTATCACTGATGCCAACTCAAATTAATGGATTGCTGGTTTCCTCAACCTTACCGCCAATAGAAAAACCGGTTAGCCCAAAAAAGCACGAAGCAACCTTGCCTGAAATCTCGTTAGTTGAGCATCTGCAGACATTTTTTGCTACCCCCTTATTGCCAAAGCTCCCCGATTTTTCTTTGCCGCTAGACATTCAGATAAAAGAAATTTTGGCTCAACAAATACGGATTAAGGGTGATCAGGATATCCTGATCACTCATTTTTTATTAAAAGGCTCTACTCAGGATCAACAGGTTCAGTTGGATGATTTGCAGATTAAATCACCACAGGGTGAATTATCTGCCAAGGGAAACCTGACATTAGCGGGTAAATGGCCGTTAGATATTGTGGCTAACAGCACGCTCAATATTGCGTCGCTAAAAGAGGAAAAGATTAAACTCAAGTTGGCGGGTGATCTGCGGGGACAATTAGCGCTAGCGTTAAATCTTTCCGGCTCAGTTAGTGCGCAATTAACGGCAAAAACCCGGCTGTCAGAAATCGGATTACCGCTATCGGCCACTTTGCAAAGTCAGCAATTACGTTGGCCGTTGACCGGTGATAAGCAATATCAACTTAATAATTTCAATATGCGTTTTGATGGCAAAATGACGGATTATGCATTGTCATTACGCTCTGATTTTCAAGGTTTGGATTTACCTTCGGCTCAGTTCACCCTCGAGGGTAAAGGTGATCTAGCGCAATTTGATCTGACCGCTTTAAACTTAGCGGCTTTACAAGGTAATGCTCATCTGACTGGCAGGGTGGATTGGCACAATGCTATCAACTGGCATCAGATATTGACCGTAAGCGGTATTAATACGGAAAAACAATGGCCAGCATGGCCAGCAAAACTTGATGGTAAAATTACCACTCAGGGCAGTGTCAGTCGTGATGGTCACTGGCAAATGCAAATTCCAGAATTAACATTAAATGGCAATATCAAACAAAAACAGCTAACAGCCCGGGGTGCGATCAGCGGAAATTCTGCTGGACAATGGCATGTCCCCGCTATCAACCTGGCGCTGGGTCGTAATACCCTCAATATTAAAGGTGATCTCGATAAAAATTGGGCATTGGACGCTAGCCTTGATGCGCCTGAATTGAATGGTGCTCTGCCGGGATTAGGCGGCGTGGCGAAAGGGATGCTTAAATTGCGCGGGAGTTTAAAGACGCCACAAGTGTTGGCCGATCTTAGTGCGCACCGATTACAGTGGCAAAAACTGAATATTAAAAGTGTAAAGATTGAGGGTAATTTGCATTTAGAGGAACGAATGCAAAGCCAGCTAATGATACAGATTGAGCAATTGAAACAGGAAAATTTTTCGATCAATGGATTAACGCTCACGGCCAAAGGCAGCGAAAAGCAGCATCAGCTACATTTGAAATTAGCCGGTCATCCCATGGCGGGTCAATTAGTGTTAAATGGCCGTTTTGATAGACAGCAACAACGCTGGTGGGGCAATTTGAGTGACACCTATGTTGATACCCCGGTGGGTGAGTGGCGTTTAAATCGCGCGGCCACACTTGAGTATTTCAATATGCCACAAAAATTGACCATTGGATCACATTGTTGGCAACATGCTAATGCAGAACTTTGTGCGCCCGGTCGCATTGAGATAGGTGAAAGTGGGCAGGCGCATGTGCTCCTCAAACGCTTTGATTTAGCAATGATGAAACCATTGCTGGGTTCAGATACGCTCTTGAGCGGAATTTTTACTGGGTGGGGCGATATCAGTTGGCAAGCTGATGATACCTTGCCCCAGTTTGATATGGCGCTGGTGGGACGTGGCGTAAAAGTACAACAAAGAATACAAAATAACCTAGTGCCTATTGCTTTTGATACGTTAAACTTAAACGCGGGGCTGAAAAAAGGCAATGCGCAGATGGATTGGCTGATTAAGCTAACTGACAATGGGCAATTTAATGGTCAGCTAAAAATCGAGCAACCACAAGGGCAGCGTAATTTATCAGGCAATATTACGATCAGTGATGTTTCACTGGCGATGCTCAATCCTATCTTAAGTTATGGCGAAACCGCTTCCGGCGTGCTGAACAGCAAACTACGTTTGGCAGGGAATGCAAACAATCCTCTGCTGTATGGGCAACTGGCATTAGATAAGATAGGTTTTGATGGTAGCTGGATGCCATTTAAGATCAACGAAGGCCGTTTGTTGATGAACTTTAATGGTATGACATCGACATTAGAAGGCTTGATTCGTACTGCTCAGGGGCAGCTTAATTTGATAGGTGAAGCTGACTGGCGCACTCCTGATGCTTGGCATGCTAAAATTGCGGCTAAAGGAGATAAACTGCGGGTGACGATGCCACCCATGTTGCAAGCCGATGTTTCTCCCGATTTAGCATTTGTAGCCTCGCCTCAATCGTTTAAATTAGAGGGACAGGTTGATATCCCCTGGGCGCGGATTTTGATAGAAAAAATACCGGAAGATGTGGTGGCGGTCTCTTCAGATGAAGTGATGCTGAATAATCAGTTACAACCGATAGCTCCACGGAATACGGCTATGGCCATTCAGAGTAATTTGAATATTCTTTTAGGCTCCGATGTACATATTGATGCTTTTGGCCTGCAAGCTCAATTACAGGGTGCATTAAAAGTGGTACAAGATAAACGCGGTTTGGGATTACATGGCCAGATAACCATCCCGCAGGGTAATTTTCATGCTTACGGGCAAGATCTCATTGTGAAAAAGGGAGAACTCTTGTTTTCTGGGCCTGCTGATCAACCCTTATTGAATATTGATGCGATACGTAATCCGGAGACGACAGAAAATAAAGTTACCGCGGGTGTGCTAGTAACCGGTATGGCTAATGCGCCACGGGTAGATGTGTATTCTGATCCCGCTATGTCACAACAAGAAGCTTTGTCTTATTTGTTACGGGGGCAAGGTTTAACCAGCTCGGGCGCTGATGGTGGTGTGATGACTTCAATGTTGATTGGTATTGGCGTAGCAAAAAGTGGTAAATTGGTGGGCAAAATCGGCGAAGCATTTGGCGTCAGTAATTTGACGCTGGATACTGAAGGCGTAGGGAATAGCTCTAAAGTTGTCGTCAGTGGTAATGTGACAAAAAACCTGCAAGTGAAATATGGTGTTGGTATATTTGATTCATTAGCGGCCTTAACGTTACGTTATCAATTGATGCCTAAATTATATTTAGAAGCGGTATCTGGTATTAATCAAACGCTAGATATGCTTTACCAGTTTGAGTTTTAACTATGAAAGTGATTGTCTACGGTAGTTTACGACGCAAACAAGGCAATAGCCGTTGGATGACGGCGGCTCAGCTATTGGGAAAATATGATTTAGAAGGCTACGAAATGTATAATTTAGGCTATTATCCCGCCGTTATTCCTGGCAAAGGTCTGATACATTGTGAAGTTTATCGTATTGACTCTGCTACGCTAACTGAATTAGATGAGCTCAAAAACAGCCCAGGGGCTTACCGACGTAAGTTGCTTAAAACGCCCTTTGGCAGAGCTTGGATTTATCTTTACTGTCTTAACGTCGTCGGTTTACCTCGTATCCATAGTGGTGATTGGTTAAAACGTAATGAAGAAGTAGATCAGATAATAAAGAAAGGTATACCGCCTTGAGCCTTATTATTACCCTTCTCCTTTGAGAGCTAATGACAAAGATATAAGGCTCTTAAGCGGTGTTTAAGAACTGAAGATTATTCTTTTTTCTCTTTCTCTTTTGCGGCTCGCTTAGCAGATTCTATAATTTCTCGTTTAGCCGCCTCTGCGCTTTCCCAACCACCAATTTTCACCCATTTCCCTTTTTCTAACCCTTTATAATGCTCAAAAAAATGTACGATTTGATTTTTGAGTAATTTGGGTAGATCCTCTACTTCTTCAATTTTGTCATATTCTGTGGTTAATTTACTGTGTGGAACCGCCACTACTTTGGCATCTTCTCCTCCGTCGTCGGTCATTTTTAACATGCCGATGGGACGACAACGGATCACCGAACCGGGTTGTAATGGATACGGGGTTGGTACCAACACGTCAATCGGATCACCATCTAACGACAGTGTGTGGTTGATATAACCGTAATTACAGGGATAAAACATCGGAGAAGAAATAAAACGGTCAACAAATAATGCGCCGCTTGCTTTATTGACTTCGTATTTGATTGGATCGGCGTTAGCTGGAATTTCAATTATCACATAAATATCATTTGGTAACTCTTCACCTGCGGATACCAGGTTTAAACTCATATCGTTTTCCTATTATTTTAACAACATTGGATGAGGGGCTCTCAGCATCAGAAAGTGTTTTTAGAAGATTCGGCTATTAATTGCTCTACCTTTTCAACCATAGACTGGGAGCCAATAAAAAGTGGCGAGCGTTGATGGAGCAGTTTTTTTGGATCAATCTTCGGGTTTTGACGAAGCTCGTTTGGATAAGGATCAATATCTAAAATAAGGCGCGTTCCATCTGTTGCTTTGCCTCCGGCTTCTTTGGCTAAAAATGCCATTGGATTACATTCGTATAACAAGCGCAATTTACCCTGTGGATAGCTAGCGGTTCCTGGATACATATAGATACCGCCTTTGAGTAAATTGCGGTGAAAATCTGCCACTAACGAGCCGATATAACGAGAGCTGTAAGGACGCCCCGTTGCTTCGTCTTCTTGCTGACAATATTTAATATATTCTTTTATTCCCAACGGAAATTTAATGTAGTTACCTTCGTTAATGGAATAAATATGACCCTGAGTAGGGTAACGTACTTTTTCGTGAGAGAGACAAAATTCACCTAATGAGGGATCATAAGTAAAAGCGTGAACACCACAACCTGTGGTGTAAACCAGCATGGTTGATGAACCATAGACGATATAACCTGCGGCAATTTGAGCGCGGCCAGGTTGCAAAAAATCGGCTTCAGTAATGGGTAAGCCGATTGCTGTCGTTCGTCGGTAGATAGAAAAGATAGTGCCAACGGAGACATTAACGTCAATATTAGAAGAGCCATCCAATGGATCCATTAGTACGACATATTTAGCGTTTTTTTCTTTTTCACCTTTGAAAATAACAATACCTTCTTCTTCTGATGCGATGCCAGCGACTTCTGTGCGGGCTTCCAATGCTGCTTTTAATGCGTCATTAGCGAATTTATCTAACTTCGTCTGTGCTTCACCTTGAGCATTGGTAACACCATTGGCACCAAGAATATCGAGCAACCCGGCTTTGTTAATATCACGGTTGATGATTTTAGCGCCCAGTTTGATGGCAGAAAGTAACGCTGTTAACTCACCGGTGGCATGGGGAAAATCATGTTCTTTCTTTACGATAAATTCGCCTAATGTTTGCATGTCATAGCCCCAATTATGGTCGATTGCCGGTGTATTGTTAGACTTCTTGCAAAACCGTCGCCAGTGGTGTGAATTTCTGCGTTGCGTGGTGCGCGCAATCCTCATGTACTCTTGGCTTGTAGTCTTCTCACGCCAACAATTATACTTTGGCCTATGATAAAAGAAAACGCTATACCCAATGAATTTCGAGTCACGGCAAGGCGGCCAGGGCGACCGACCGATGAGCGTAGATAGACTAAGTGATTCGGTGAGCACTCGCAGCCAACGCCGCCGTAACTTGAAAGGCGAAGGGTATATTGAAAGGCTGCTGCTATTAATCCTTATAGCCTCAACGTACACTCCAGTTGCCGCACCCCTTGTTCCTTAATTTCATATTAATGATTGGCAGTTTCCTCAAGAGGTTTTATGTTAAACAGTATACTATTGATTCTTTTTCTCATTGCAGTCAGTGCTTTTTTTTCTTTATCGGAGATTTCACTTGCCGCATCACGCAAAATAAAATTGAAAATTATGGCGGATGAAGGCGATGTTAATGCTACACATGTTCTAAAAATGCAAGCAACACCAGGAGCCTTCTTCACTGTAGTGCAAATTGGCCTTAATGCTGTAGCGATTCTCGCAGGGATTGTCGGTGATGCTGCTTTTTCACCTTCATTTACCGTGTTTCTTGAAGAGATTATCCCCTCTATCCCTTCTGAATTGGCGGTACAAATCAGCTCTATCTTCTCATTTGTTTTGGTAACCAGCCTATTCATTTTATTCGCCGATCTTACCCCAAAGCGCATTGGCATGATTGCACCTGAGGCGATTGCCGTCCGTGTTGTTAATCCCATGCGTTTCTGTTTAATGGTTTTTCGTCCATTGGTTTGGTTTTTTAATGGGATGGCGAACCTCATTTTTCGTATTTTCAAACTTCCTATGGTTCGCAATGATGATATCACTTCTGATGATATTTACGCGGTAGTAGAGGCTGGCGCACTGGCGGGGGTTTTGCGAAAACAAGAGCATGAATTGATTGAAAATGTGTTTGAGATGGAATCACGCACTGTGCCTTCTTCGATGACATCGCGTGAGAACGTGATTTATTTTGATCTTGGTGAGAGTGAAGACAAGATCAAAGAAAAAATTTCTGTCCATCCTCATTCTAAATTTTTAGTTTGTGATAGTAATATTGATAAAATAGTGGGTTATGTTGATTCGAAAGATTTACTTAATCGGGTGCTCAGTAAGCAAAGCTTAGTATTAAGCAGTGGTTTACAAATTCGTGCGGCTCTTTTTATACCAGATACTTTAACATTATCAGAAGCGTTGGAAAGCTTCAAAACGGCAGGTGAAGATTTTGCCGTTATTATCAATGAATACGCACTGGTTGTAGGTATTATCACACTAAATGATGTTATGACGACACTGATGGGTGATTTAGTAGGACAAGGTCAAGAAGAGCAGATTGTTGCTCGTGATGAAAATTCATGGTTGATTGAAGGAGGCACACCTATCGATGATGTAATGCGGGTCTTGCATATCGATGATTTTCCTCAATCGGGTAATTATGAAACTATTGGGGGCTTTATGATGTGTATGCTGCGTAAAATTCCCAAACGCACTGACTTTTTTAAACATGCAGGCTATAAATTTGAAGTGATTGATATTGATAGCTATAAAATTGATCAGCTACTAGTGACTAAGTTAACTGATAAATCTACCTCCATGGTGTCAATATCAAAGAAAGAAAAAAATTTATAATGTTAAAAATAATTTTACAACAATAAATTTTTCTAAAAAACCGCCGTTAAATTCATTTTTTTGTTAATTAACTTATTTCTGTTTGCAAACGTTGCACTTGTCGATTGATTTCTGACATGACAACAAAATGGCGTTTATCACGGATTTTAGGGAGTAAAATTTTACCTTTATCGAATTCAAAAATACCCATATTCCTGATATATAAACGGCCTCGGAAAAGCGTTTTGACATACATTGCAACTTTAATAGGATTGTAACGCGGGAAAATTCTCATGGTATTACTTCCCTTTTACGATACTCGACACCCAGATAAGAAAAAAGAGGTGAGAAAGTACAGTTTACATAGAATTTTCGAGGGATCAACCTGATGGTTTAATAATCATAAAAAAAGAATTATTATAACATTTCACTAAATCTGTATAAAAAGAACTCAGTTGATTTCCCAATGCTAGATCTATGACTTAAAAATACCGTATACTCCTCCACAGTTTGGCCCCTTAGCTCAGTTGGTTAGAGCACACGACTCATAATCGTTTGGTCGCTGGTTCAAGTCCAGCAGGGGCCACCACTCTTACTATCCCCATTATCTTTTTTTTAGAGCCTGTTCGAAATCTCTTTTACTCTCTGACACTTTAGATTGCTTGTATAATCTACTGCGTGGTGTGAATTATTAACTATTCATTAGATCTCTTTCCAAACCTACTACGTGACGCGAATCCTGCGTTGCCCGGCGCTCGCAATCCTCATTACTGTATGGCAACGAAGGTTGCTGTGCGCCGGGCGCCTTGACTTAGCATAACGAACTACGGTTTGGAAAGAGGTCTATTATTTTGCTGGCGTGGTGCACCAAGAATACCTGCTACTTTCGCTCGAATACGAACGGTGTTGCCGGGCATGTAAGCCAATGGTATTGCTTCGAGTTCTATGGTTTCGATGGAATCGGGTTGGGCGCCTATCGCGATGGCTTGTGCAATAGCTTGATTTTGAGCCTCTTTCAATCCTGCATTAAGATCATTATGTTTATCAAGTGCAACTAAAATATCGACCTCACCACTGGCTTGCGCGACAGAAATACCAATGGCATTAGCGACCCCTGCATTCTCTGGTCTAATAACCTGCGATGCTCCCTGTAATGTAGTAGGAAGTAGGATAGCCCCACCGCCGACTAACACGACAGGAGTAGGGTCATTATTGGTCTTCATTTTATCAATAACTTTTTCTACCATTGTGACGTAATGCGCAAAGACTTTTTCAACCCACTCTGCTGATAAGTGCTGAACAAGCGTAATATCACCAAGATGTAATAATCCTTTGGCGACAGCAATATCAGTAACAGTAATGATATCGCCACCAAATACCAACGCTTGCTCAACCAGTTTATATCCGATGCTTTCTGGGCCTATTTTAAATGCGCCATTGGCTAAAGGTGTCACGATGGTACCGCCGCCTAAACCAATAGATGCAATATCTGGCATCCGAAAATTGGTACGCACTCCGCCGATTTCAGCTGCAATGAGTGATTCGCGTGGAAATCCGTTGGTCAGTACACCCATATCGGTGGTGGTTCCCCCCACGTCGACGATTAATGCATTTTTTAAACCGGTAAGGTATGAAGCACCGCGAATACTGTTGGTGGGTCCAGAAGCAATGGTGAGGATAGGAAATGATAGCGCGTGTTTGAGAGGCATCAATGTGCCGTCGTTTTGACCAAAAAAAATCTCTGCATTGATATGATGAGCCTGTAATGCTTGACTAAATCCGTTGGCAATATTTTGTGCGGTGCTGAAAAGCACCGCATTTAAAATAGATGCATTTTCACGCTCTAATAAGCCAATCGACCCTATTTTATGTGATAAGGACACGGGTATTTTTGAGCCTAGTTCTTCATGGACTAATTCAGCAACCCTGAGCTCTTGTACGTTGGAAACAGGAGAAAAAACACCACAAACAGAGACCACATCAACTTTACCTTTCACTGCTCGTAGATGTTGACGAATCTTTTCTTCATCAAGTGGGGATAATATTTTGCCGTTATAATCAAATCCCCCTTCAACAATAAATAAATACGTTGTCAAATGATTGCGAAAATCATCCGGCACATCAGTCAGTGGCGGGATTGCCAGCGTGGCAGGTGCTGCGAGGCGAAAATGCGCCACGGAATTTAATCCCTTGCGCTCAACAATCGCATTAGTACAGTGGGTCGTGCCAAGCATGGCCTGTGTAATGGTTGATTTATCAATATCAGCTTCATTGAGTAAAGAGGCAATAGCTTTCTCGATACCGGTGATCACATCGCCTGTCGTTGATTGCTTAGTTCGCGCTATCACCCTCTTATCGTTGTTTAAAAGTACAGCGTCAGTATTGGTTCCACCGACATCTATGCCAATACGGTGCGTCATTTTTATTCTCTTCTATTCGCTGCCACTAATTCTTCAACAGGTGTGAAATTAACGTCATAGTTAAAATACTGTGGTCCAGTGACCTCAAGTCCTTGAGGAGTGCACAGTTTTTTATCAGCCGGCACGCCCAATGCAACAACACGGCTGCCATATCGCAAACGCTCCGCCAGAATAGGAACACCCGTATCTTCATCCAATAAGATGATAAGATCAGGCGTACTACATAGCAGAAGGTCATCACATTGTGCTAATAAATATTCATTTTGAAAGGATACGTTGAATGTTTTCCCTTTATCTGTGTCAACGCCATCAAAACAGGCAAGGCCACACGTGAATCCCCCTGTTACACGTAGATCTATTTTATTTGCTCGGCCGCGAAACAATACAAAGCCCTTCAATAGTTTGGTCAATACTTGCACAATGTCAGCTTTTTCATTTCTTGCTTTTTCTAGTGTTTCACCAATCTCCTGTGCACGGCTAATGGTTCCTAAAATGCCTGATGCTTTGGCTACAGCAGGTGTTATCGGGTAGGCGGCAAAAAAAGCTAATCCCCCCATTGCGACACAGAGGGCGCGGCTTTGTTTTTCTGTTTCATAACTATCTTTTGCTTGGACTAAGCCGATATTTGCTTTTGAATCGACTAAAACGAATGGAAAAGAATTAATCCCATCAAGATAAAATGTTGTCATATGAAATTCGGGGAAGGCTCTACCCATGGCGTCAACGTCGATCAGGGGCACACCGAGATGCGCTGCGGTTGCTAAGGGCAATAATGAGTTAACACCTCCTATTTCAATGGGATAAATGGCGTCAATTTTTTTGCCTAAATATCTTTCAATAAACCGACAGGCTTCTATCGATTCACTACCATTGGGGAGTTTTTCTATCATCACACTGGGTGCGCCAATCATACCGGTAGCAACGATTAAGGCATCTGGATCTAATTCATCCATATCCATCTCGAGATTGAGCAGTTTTATGGCTCGCCCGTGTTGTTCTATTGCGTTGAGCGCCATGATTTTGCCGATGTGAGGATCGCCGCCCCCTCCACTGGCAAGAACAGAGGCACCTGCCGCGATATGATGAATTTGTGTTTTATCCAATAACCTCATTTGTTAAACTCTTGAACCACGCAACGAGGTATTGATTTTAGCCAATCCACCATAAACCAGGCCGGCAACCAATATTGAATTTAATGATGCAATACCAAATTGAATGCCTAAGCCGGCTAATGTGCCAACGACACAAGAAAAGACGGCAAGCCAACCTATTTGTGGTGTTGATGCTTCTGTCGGCAGTTTTTGTTCAGCCCGGGCAGCATCGAATAATTGACGGCTGGTGCGTAAAATATAATAGTCGACTAACATAACGCCAGCGATAGGAGGAAAAACAACACCGAGTATAATGAGAAAGCGAGTGAACTCCTCTAAAATTCCCATGATTGACAAAGTCGTGCCTATGATACCTAATCCCAGCGTTAGCCAAGTATGGCGCCATTTTTTTCCAGTCGCTCCTTCCACTGTGTTAGCGAAAGCCAAAGATGAAGAGTATAAATTCACATCATTAATTTTAACGGCGGAAAGAATGACTGACAGTAGTCCAAGCCACCCGGCAGTCTGCGTCATAATAGAAACAACGTCATCGGTATTAAGTGCATGTGCAATTAATATTGCGATACTATTGACGATAAATTCACCGACAATGATAGACCAAGTTACCATCCAAAAGACGTGGCGTTCATTTTGGCAATAACGACTGATATCAGCTGTTGTTAATGAAGTGACGATATATCCGCCGGCGACTGCCGTTGCTGCTGCCCCGAGTGTTAACGGCGTCCCAGCGGGAATAGAGGTAATAAGAGCAACGATATTATGACCTTCTAATAGAATTAATGAGATCCAAGCAATGACGAAGAAAAATAAAGGAACGGCAATTTTTGCCGTCCAGCTCAAAGCTCGAAATCCAAAGGCCACTAGTACGGTAATCACCATACCGGAAATCGCCGCCGACCACGCAAATCCGAGTTGACCACCAAAGGCGTAATTTAAGCCATTAGCAAAAACGGCGTTTTGTACCCCAAACCAGCCTAATAAACTGACGGCGATCACCAGTCCAATCAGCACTGATCCTAAACGTCCAAATCCACACCAACGCGCCAACAAACTGGTTGATAGGCCTTCACGTGCACCGGCGATCCCGAGTCCCAGGCTAACAAACTCTAAAATCAAGCTGCCAAGAAAAGTAGCCAGTAATGCTTCACCGAATGTCATGGCATGACCCAACATCGCCCCTAGCATAAACTGTGCTAGTGCGGTCATGATGCCTATGCGAATTAAAGTGACCGTGAATAGATTCGAACGTGAATTAAGTGGGACAGGTTTAAAGGCATAATCCTCTTCACCAGTAACATTGTTTTTATTCATCGTATATTTTTTTAGATCTAAAATAGGTGACTGAGTATCATCAGGCATCAAGTACAAAATGACAATACTATAAAATAAATATCTTACTTCGAGTGCTTGTTTTTACGCCAGATAATCAGATGTTGGTGATAATGAAAATTAATAGCGTTACTATCTTACTTGATGCATTTTCTATAATCGGAACCATTATGCTTCGGAATCATTATAATCGTTGGCACAATTTATCATATGACTACCACACCGCAGGAATTTTGGCGGGATGTATTTATCTAATTCCTTTTCCCGACAATAGTCTTTTAAACCCTTTAATGAACAGACAGTGGCTTTTCTATATATTTCTTGCATTTTATTTTCTATTGTTCTGTGAGAGAGATTTAATTCTCTCGCTATTTCTTTAGCACTAAGAGATTGTAATGCATAAAATATAACATCAAGTTCTTTTATGGTAAAAGTTTTGCATGGGGGAGAGAAAAGCAGTGAACTTGGTAGTTGATCATGAACACAATTCATTGGTGAGTAAAATTGAAGTTTTTTTGCATGAAAAATAGATCCTATGCAATTGCCATCTGAATCGTAAAAAGGAAGTTTGTCAAAAATATAAGGTTGGATTATTTTTTCTCTCCCATAAGGATGAATATCAAGTGATGATATCTTTTTTCGTGATTCCTGCACTTGACGATCTTGTTGCTTAAAATCAGTAGCAAACTCACTGATGGGGTGAGGTATTTCACGATCCAATCGACCTTCAATATTAAAATGTAAAGGCAGATTTAATAGCTCAAGATAGGCTTTATTGCCATACATGTAGCATGAATCGACATCTTTAATTCCCCAAGGATCCGTACTACTTTCACATAAAGATAAAAGTTGTTGCGAAATCGGTGAAGTGGCGGATTTCAATGGGTCAGTAAAATCTTTTTGCTTGATTTTAGCCATGTTAGCTCCTCGTTAAAAGTTAAAAGCCCACCATACTTAACCAAGGTAAATCTTGCAATAGATCGTATAAAAAGAAATTTGAACATAGTTAAAGAGATCATGCTAAAAAATCGATGGATATGCGTCTTCTTTCTCTTTAGCATAAGTTATACGAGAAGAACCATTATGAACTCATCATTTTATTTTTTTATCCAAAAATAAAATTTTCTATCATTATTGGAGCGCAAAAAAATTTCAAAGAGCGTCTCACTTAAGGAGAACACCAATGACGATGAAAAAAGTAAGCTTAGAGATAAAAGAAGGGCAAGATCATGAAAAACGGATGACAGTAGAATTCGATGTTCTCCACCCAACGCAGGGTACTGATGTGATAGATGTACGAGCCTTAGGTGAAAAAGGTTATTTTACCTTTGATCCCGGTTTTACTTCTACCGCTTCGTGCGAGTCAAAAATTACTTTTATCGATGGTGATAAGGGGATACTGCTCCATCGTGGTTTTCCCATTGAACAATTGGCTAGAGAATCAACTTATTTAGAAGTTTGCTATATTTTGCTCTACGGCGAAAAACCCACAGAAGAAGCATTAAAAACCTTCAAAACAACAGTGACAATGCATACTATGATCCACGATCAAATTTGGCATCTTTTTCGTGGTTTTCGCCGTGATTCACATCCAATGGCGGTGCTCTGTGGTGTCACTGGTGCGTTGGCTGCTTTTTACCATGATGCGCTTGATGTAAATAATGAGCAACATCGAGAAACGACTGCCTTTCGTTTATTATCTAAAATGCCGACAGTCGCTGCGATGTGTTACAAATATTCAATAGGTCAACCTTTTGTTTATCCTCGTAACGATCTTTCCTACGCCGCTAATTTTTTGCATATGATGTTTTCCACTCCCTGTGAAAAGTATACGGTGAATAAAGTGTTAGAGCAGGCGATGGATCAGATATTGATCCTGCATGCTGATCATGAGCAAAATGCATCAACCTCTACTGTCCGTACTGCTGGCTCTTCTGGCGCTAATCCTTTTGCCTGTATCGCCGCCGGGATTGCTTCACTCTGGGGACCTGCCCATGGTGGCGCTAATGAAGCCTGTCTAAAAATGTTAGAAGAAATCAAAACGGTAGAGCGTATTCCTGAATTTATTAAGCGAGCCAAAGATAAAAATGACCCTTTTCGTTTGATGGGATTTGGTCATCGTGTCTACAAAAACTATGATCCTCGTTCCAAAGTGATGCGTGAAATGTGTCATAAAGTATTGGAAGAACTCAATATAAAAGATGATTTATTGGACGTAGCGATAGAGTTGGAAAAAATTGCATTGGAGGATCCGTATTTTCTTGAGAAAAAACTGTACCCAAACGTCGATTTTTATTCTGGGATCATCCTAAAAGCCATGGGCATTCCTTCCTCAATGTTTACTGTATTATTTGCGATGGCTCGAACTATTGGTTGGATAGCACATTGGAAAGAAATGCATGATCAAGGTATTAAAATCGCTCGCCCGCGCCAACTTTACACGGGCTATTCAAAACGCGATTTTACTAAAAGTGTTGATCGATGATGATAAGCAATAGATTTCCTCTCTCTGCACACAGCCACGAAGAGAGGAAAATATCAGCATCTGATGGTCATCATTCCCACTCAATAGTCGCGGGAGGTTTTCCGCTGATATCATAAACGACTCTGGATATCCCTTCTATTTCATTGATGATCTGATTAGACACCCGCGCCAAAAAATCATAAGGCAGATGTGCCCAACGCGCAGTCATAAAATCGACAGTCTCTACTGCGCGCAAAGCCACTACCCATTGATATTGACGTCCATCCCCCATAACGCCGACGGATTTTATCGGCAAGAAAACGGCAAATGCCTGGCTGACAGTTTGGTATAGATTCGCGTTACGTAATGCTGTGATAAAAATATCATCAGCGCGACGTAATAAATCACAATATTCTTTTTTTACTTCACCCAATACACGCACCCCAAGGCCAGGGCCTGGGAAGGGGTGACGGGATAACATATCCTCAGGTAAACCTAACGCTAAACCGATTCGACGTACTTCATCTTTAAACAGTTCTTTTAATGGTTCAACCAGACCTAGTTTCATGTCTTTCGGTAAGCCACCGACATTGTGATGTGATTTAATGGCGTGGGCTTTGCCGGTTACAGCCGCAGCAGATTCAATCACATCAGGGTAGATGGTGCCTTGTGCTAGCCATTTGGCATTGGATAGTTTTTTCGCTTCTTCATCAAAAATTTCGACAAACACCCGTCCGATAATCTTGCGTTTAGCTTCAGGCTCTTCAACTCCAGCCAATTCGTTTAGGAAACGATCTGCTGCCTCGACATGAATAATCTTTAAACCCAAATTGTCACGAAACATCTTTAGCACTTCAGTTGCTTCGTTTAAACGCAATAAACCGTTATCAACAAAGACACAAGTCAGCTTGTCTCCAATGACTTTTTGTAATAACAGTGCCGTGACGGAAGAATCAACCCCCCCCGATAGACCGAGGATCACTTCATCCTTCCCAATTTTTTCACGCAGCTGTTCCAGCGTATCTTTAATAATATTGCTGGGCGTCCAATATTGTTCACAATGACAAATATCTTTCACAAAACGTGTTAATAAAGCTGTTCCCTGGATGGTGTGAGTCACTTCTGGATGAAATTGTACGCCATAAAAACGTTTTTTTTCATTGGCGATAATGGCAAATGGACAGCTATGAGTGCTGGCTATAGCGACAAAATCGGGGGGCATCACCGTCACTTTATCGTTATGGCTCATCCAAACATCTAATAGTGCCGCACCGTCTGGGCTGTAGGCATCTTTAATGTCAGTGATCAAATCACATTGCGTTTTTATTTCGACCTGAGCGTGACCAAATTCACCTTCGCCGGCTTTTTCTACTTTGCCCCCTAGTTGCATCGCCATTGTTTGCATACCATAGCAAACACCTAATACAGGAATACCCGCAGTAAAAACATAATCAGGCGCACGTGGACTACCCGCCGCAGTGGTGCTCATTGGGCCGCCGGAAAGAATAATGCCTGTGGGTTTAAATTCACGGATTTGCGCTTCGGTGACATCTGGCACCCATAGTTCACAGTAAACACCAATTTCACGTACTCTACGTGCTATCAGTTGAGTATATTGTGAGCCAAAATCGAGGATCAAGATGCGGTGCTGATGCAAGGTGCGGTGCTGATGAATGTTCTCTTTCATGTATGACGTATTCCAGAATGAAAAATAAAATTGTCGAGATGAAAATATACCCACAGTCCTTCAAGTTGCCGCTAGGCGAACACTCGCGGCTAGCAACGCAGCGGCTTGAAAGGCGAGGGGTATTATAGACCCAAGAATTTCGAGTTACGGCAAGGCGGCAATCAACCGAATCCCAGGAGTGTACAGATAGTACATGACTGGGATGAGAGCGAGCAGCCAACGCCGCCGTAACTTGAAAGGCGAAGGGTATATAAACCGTTTTTCATCCCATCCGATAGTTAGGGGATTCTTTGGTAATAATCACATCATGCACGTGGCTTTCTTTAATACCGGCTCCACTAATACGAACAAATTCAGTGTTAGTGCGTAGCTCATCAATGGTTGAACAACCGGTTAATCCCATGCATGAACGTAAGCCGCCCATTTGTTGATGAACAATTTCTTTCAATAATCCCTTGTAGGCAACACGCCCTTCAATACCTTCCGGTACCAGCTTATCTGCCGCATTATCGGTTTGAAAATAACGATCTGAAGAGCCTCTAGACATGGCATCGAGTGATCCCATCCCTCGGTATGATTTGAATGAACGCCCTTGATAGAATTCGATTTCACCGGGCGATTCTTCAGTGCCAGCCAGCATAGACCCCACCATCACACAGGAAGCCCCCGCTGCAATGGCTTTGGCGATATCACCTGAAAAACGAATGCCTCCATCGGCGATAATCGGTATATTGGTGCCCTTGAGTGCCTCGACTGTATCGAAAATTGCCGTCAATTGTGGTACGCCAACACCGGTTACGATACGTGTGGTACAAATTGAGCCCGGACCAATCCCCACTTTCACTGCATTAACGCCGGCATTAACCAGCGCCATGGCACCCTTACCTGTTGCAACATTTCCGCCAATAATTTGCAAATCAGGGTATTTGGCACGTGTATCACGAATACGCCGTAGCACCCCTTCTGAATGGCCGTGTGATGAGTCGATCAGTAGAACATCGATACCGGCGGCAACCAACTCATCAATTCGTTGGTCGTTATTACCGCCCGCGCCCACGGCTGCCCCTACACGTAAGCGCCCCTGCTGATCTTTACAAGCATTTGGTTTACGTTCTGCTTTTTGAAAATCTTTAACGGTGATAAGCCCTTGCAGATGAAAATCGTCACTGACAACCAAGGCCTTTTCTATCCGTTTTTCATGCATTTTTTGCAGAACCACTTCAGGGGCTTCACCTTCTTTTACCGTGACCAGGTGTTTTTTGGCTGTCATAACGGCGGAGACAGGCTGGTCTAAATCGGTGACAAAACGAACATCCCTTCCGGTGATAATGCCTACCAACTCGCGATCTTCAGTGACCACCGGATAACCGGCAAAGCCATTACGCGCAGTCAGCTCTTTTACTTCGCGTAAAGTGGTGTTTGGGGTCACGGTTTGAGGATCAGAAACAACGCCACTTTCATGTCTTTTCACGCGGAGGACGGCATCAGCCTGTTCTTTAATCGACATATTTTTATGGATAAAGCCTATACCCCCCTCTTGTGCCAAGGCAATGGCCAGACGAGCTTCGGTTACCGTATCCATTGCGGCCGATAATACCGGGATATTTAATTGGATAGTGGCGGTGAGTTGAGTATTGAGTTTTGCAGTGTTAGGCAGAACTTCAGAATGAGCTGGAATCAAGAGGACATCATCGAAGGTTAGGGCTTCTTTTATAATACGGGGCATGGGCAATATCTCACCAGAGTGGATGTGGTAAAAAAGGACAAAATATTGCCGTGGCATTATACAGAGCCTCATCAATTGCCTCCAGCACTTTGTATAAATTTTTTACGAAATTTTAGTCAAGAAGATTTGGAACAGGCGCTAAGCCTCATCATCATTTATTGACCTTCCTTGGGAGAATTATGTTAACTATTTATATTTATTTAGATTTACATTTGATCACCAATAGGTCAATAATGCGCCATCCCATTTTTTAATTTGTCGGGAATGCAGATCGGTAGATCCATTGGCTAATACATTCAGCACCCTTTTCATTTGGAGTCGCCATTATGTCCATGATAAATAATTCTTTAAGTAATACCCTAGAAAGAATGCCCGTCACCTTTCCCACGATTTCCAATAGCACTACCAGTCCTGCTACTTCCACTATAACGCCGCTGGCCAGGCTAGCGCAGATGTATGATCAGCCCCTGCTGGTGACGATTAACACCGCCATTCCCGCTGAAATATCCACTGAAGACCTCGTAGAAAAATACGATATTCAAACCAATGAAGTTTACACGCAGTATGATCCCAAGGAGCAACAAATTGTCACCGCTTGGCGGCTGCTGACCTATTTGCTCGGCAGTGATATCAGTTTTCCAGTGCCTACTGATATGGCCGAACTGTACAGCGCGTCGGCGACACAGGAAAATAAGCTGCTCACCCTGTATCACAGTGACCTGACGAAAGCCTTGATAGCTAAGGTGCTTGGCTGCTCGCCTAATGCGGTCAATTCAGAAGTCGCTCATGCTTTCTTTGGACGCTTGGCCTGGCTCGACACCGCCACTATCACCAGCGATAAAGCCAAAGCCCAGCTGGAAAAATACCTGTATGGGCCACAACCGTTTTGGGATCCGGCGATTCAACTGGGCAGCGGTGACTATTCTGAATTGGGACAGCTATTAAGCTCTATTCCCGACGAGCTACGTTGGTGGATGGTGCAATTTAAACGGGGTGAACGGCTGTATCTGCTCACGGAATGGTTGCCCTTGGCCTCACAGAAAACCCTGTATGACGGTTTTGTGAAACAAACTCAACAACAGGGCGATGACCCATTACTGGTGTTTGCTGGCGTTATCGACCGAGAGTTAAAATCAGTTAAACAGCAATACCGAGATGACGTGCTAGCACCCGCACTCAATACCGCGCTGGCCTCAAAGAATACCGCCGTGTTGGTGATGCTGTATTTTAATTGGAATGCGGTTCAGGAAGGCGCTACCCGCGAACAAGATCTGCCGCCGATTGATTGGTCTGAGCCGATTTCCCTCGCTACCCGTCGGGATTGCTACCAAAGAATGGCTACTTATTTACTCAATAGCAGCAACGCCCCGGGCGATGAGGACTGGCTGAGTGATGCCATCGAACAGGCGCAACAAGCTAATGGCATGCAAGTGCTGTCTCTGGCAACGGCGCTTCGTCAGGCGCGCCCCCAACTTGAACGCGATCAGGCGTTGAAATTGGCCGCCCTGCTGTTACTTCCCCTGCCAACCCAAACAACCCTGATAAAACCGCGGCCTGAAAATGCGCCTGATCCGCTGGCGTTAATGGATTCGGTGCCTGAAATCACAAATTTATTACCGGCAGCGGGCAGCGCCGCACCGGCTGACGCGCTGTTGGATCACTTTGGTCTCGATCTGATTTGTCAGGGCAGTGGCGCAGACAGAAAGTTGTCTCAATCAGCGCGTGACAGCTGGCAACTATTGATGCAAACCGCGCAGTTTGAAGCCTTTTCCGCCAAGCTGTTGCAACAACTTAACTGGTACGGTGGCCATAAAAATGAACAGACCTCTGTTCGTGTCAGCCAGGCGTTGGTGGGACGCGCCATGGTCGATCACTTTACCGGATCAGGGGCTAGCCAGGCGATTGAACGAAATTTTCAGAAAAATTGGGTCAGTGAATACCGTTATGCTGAGCTGATGACAAAATTGCGCGAGGAGATCAAAACCCGTAATCCTGCGCTTTCTCACGCCAGCCTCGATATTCTCAGTTATCTGCTGTTTCGCAGCATCGCCCCTGAATTATTGCTCAGCGGCGTACCCGATCACTTAAGTTATGGCCGTGGCTTACAAAGTGTGGCGCTGCTGCATGGGGCGGCGCTACTGGAAGCCATGTCGCCCGGTGCCTGCCAGGGTGCAAAGTTTGATGATGTGGTCAACTTATCAGCACAGCTGGCAGCTAACACCGATCCAAAAATACAAACCCTTTGGACGAACACTCGGGTACGACCCGCGCTGCGCTATGCGCTGGCGCACGGGGCGATCAGTGGTCTCGATGATATCCGCAACGCCACGGCGGCGCAGATCACCCCGGCTATCCATTACCTTGATGCGCAGCAAAAATTGCATGCCGAGGCACTGAACCGCTTAAACAGCAAAGCGCCCGATCGCCGCGCGTTAGCGGAACAACAATTAACCAGCGCGGGGGTAGCAAGAGAATATTGGTCTAGTGACCCCAACCCGAACCAAGCTGAGTTAGATAAACATCATATTGCCACTGCCAGCGAAGAATCATGGGATAGATTCAGAGCTAACATCGCTACCCGCAATAATTGGGGCGCCGGCCCTCATGAGCGCGGCGGCTATGTTCCCCCTCCCCCAGTACCTTATCCTCCCTTGGTTGATCTAATGATGATAGGTGACCGCTATGTTAACGGCACCGATACGGTACCCACCGTTTACCATCGAAAATTTACTGCCTTCAGTGACACCCTCACTGCGGCAGAAAGCACGGTAATTCAACGCTTATTAGCCGAATTACCCGCCGCCGATCGCACCCTGCTCGCCACCTCCACCCTTGAAATCAGTCGGCTGACATTCGGTGATCAAGCCGCCTACCAGGGTATTTTTATCCGCTGTCAGCCCGGTGATCATCGCGATGATTTTAACCAGCATCTCGCCAGCGCGCAGGAGGTGTATTTTGAGCTGATCCCCGCTGCCGGTGTCGCCAGAAGAACGCCTCAACAATTTACTTACTTACACAGTCGCGAACGACGATACATCCCGATGGAAACCATGGACAATGCGGTTGAAGCGCGTCGAGAACATGAGCGTGAACAGATCGCGCGGGCTCGCATTACCCCGCTGTTGCCCTTTGACAGCAGCGCCTACATCAATGGCACGGTGGCGCGTTCCGCTCAGACTATCCCCCAGCCTCTTAATGCGACCTTAGTGCCCGCTGCGCCGCTGTTATTTAATACCGCGGCGAATGAGACGGCGACGCTGCAAGCTATCGCCGATGCCGCGGCAAAACATCTGCTAACCGACCCCATCGCCGCAATGAAAAAAGAGCACAACCATGAAACCAGCTGGGAGCAGGTGTTCAAAGCGGAGAAAGAAATCGCCGATTTTGCTGTTCGCACCTTGGTTCCTTTCTATGGTTGTATCAAAGATTTAGCCGAGGGTAATGATTCCGCTGGCGTGGTTGCCGGTTGTGCGATGGATACGGTGTTTGCCCTGATCCCTTTCGGCCAGTTTGTCGGCTCAACCGCCAGGATCGTATTGAAAGCCGGTGAAATGACCGTACTGTCAGTCGCTGAAGCCATGGGGGAAGCCACCGCCAAATTACTGGGCGGCTTAGCCAGACAAAGCACGGTGCTTGCTTGGACGGATATGGTGAAAGGGGCACGCTGGCTGGTGAAAGGCACCTGGCAGACATTATTGGAAGAGGTGCCGAGCCTCACTCAATTGAAGCCCCTCATGAACAGTGGGCTGAGAGCGGAAGGCATTAGTTTGCAGGGGGGCTACTATCATGCTGAGGCCGCCCCTGTAGCGGATGGCAAGATCCTCACTGGCAGCCTGGCGCACGAAACCGATGTACTGACCCGTTCCACCTGGCCAGGCAAGGTAAATGCGGTGGATATGGCCAATAATCTGCCCTACGGTGCTGAGCTGTCGACTCCCGGTTATGCAGGGAAGCATATCGCGCCCGATTTTTATCCGAAAAAAATTGACTTGCAGCACAAATTCTACGACGGCGGCTTTACCACCAGTATCACCTTAGACGGCAGTGCACTTATTGCTGATCGCGGTACTGAGATTGATTTTGCTGTCGGCAACCGTGTTTATCGGTTAACGTCCGGCCAAACGGCATTGCATGATCTGAGCACGGTTCGTTCGTCACAGGCCGATGCGTTGCGCAGTGCTGCCAATAGGCAAAGTGGCGATCTCAGTCTGGAAACGCCCCTGGCGTCCTTCGATGACAGCGAGCAGTTACGCCAGCAGGCGTTTAACTATCGCCGCTATCAGCCCACTCCAGCTACGACAGCGGGCAGCGCTTCCCCTCAGGGTGGATTGCTGACCCTGGATCGGCGCATTTATCGCTACGACGCCGCCAGTGCTTCGCCGTTGATCCATGAACAGAGCGTACTGCGTTATCAAAACACCGTGAGCGCACGGGTAAAAATCGACCCGCTATTTGGTAAACCCCAGGCTTTCACTGATGAAGTGCTTGATACCGGTACCTGTGTGATTGAGCTGGATGGCATTAATGAGGGCGTAGCCGATAAACGCACGCTGCGGGCGATTATTATGGATAATCCGCAAGCAACAGGAAAAATACTGGTACTGGAAGCGGATCCGCTGATTTTCTACGGTGCCCCCATCACTGACGCCAATAGCCTACAAAATGGCCAAGTGCTACAGTTTACTCGCTACAGTGATAACACTGGCGGCGGCAGCGCGGTGATTGACAGTTATTTGTCGGCGCGGCAAGCCTATCTTCCTGCCGACACCTCCCTGCTACCGACGCGCGCTGCCGGCATTCTGGAGCTGCCACAAACTCGATTTAACCGTTACCTGCCGTTTCCCGCGCGGGATATGCAACCGCTCGAACTCGATGGTGAAACCTTTTACGCTTGGAAAAAACCCAACATCATGGGGCACTATGAATTGTATCGCATCAACCCAAGCCAGCCGACTCAATTGACCTCTGCCAATCAATTTGCTGTGCTGAAAGAGGGAGAATGGCAACGTTTGGGACTAAAGGGAGGCATGCCAACAGCCAAAAAAACTATCGCAGAATTAGCAGCAGCAAAAAAACAGCGCGAAGCTGAGCAAGCAATAGAAGAAGAACAGCTCGAGGCTAAGCATCAAGAATATGTCAAAAAACAACCCCAGATGCTGTTATATAGTGTCGTCATGAGATCTTGAGCCATAGAGCAAGGCATCGTATTTGTACAGCAGCGAGAAAAGAGGAGGTATTTTTTGCATAACGAGTAGCAATACCTCGCCAGCGCTTTAGGTGCAGAAAAGCATTTTCCACGAGATGTCGATGCTTGTAGAGCGCTTTATCGTACTCACGTTGAATTTTACGATTCTTTTTAGGTGGTATTACGATTTGCATGCCGGCTTCTTCTGCTTTTTTAATGATGTTATCACTGTCATAGCCCTTGTCAGCCAACAGATATTCTGCTGCAATACCTTTGGTTAAATTCGTTGCTTGCTGACAATCTGCTGTGGTACCTGATGTAATAAAAATTCTGACCGGCATACCATGCGCATCCACGGCCAGATGTATCTTACTGTTGAGCCCCCTTTTGTGCGCTCCATATCCTGATTACCGCCTTTTGCGCCTGCTGCATGAGGGTGAACTTTGCTATGAGTGGCATCAATCATCAGCCATTCAAAATCTGGCTCCACAATCAGCGCTTCGAGCAGAGACTCCCATAGCCCCTTGTCACGCCAGCGGCAAAACCGGCGATGAGTATTTTTCCAACCGCCATAATCAGGCGGTAAATCACGCCAGGGAGCGCCGGTTCTCAATATCCAGAAAACAGCATTAATAAACTGCCTGTTATCTCTGGCTATGCCACCCCAAGTGCCTTTTCTCCCCGGGAGATGAGCTTCCAATAGGCTCCAAACATGATCGGATATATCGTGGCGGCGATGGGCTAAATTCATTCCCGAATCATCTTTCATTATTGAATCATCTCAACAGTTGTCGTTATTTGTTACATGATAATATATTTTTTATTACGTGACGACACTACTTAAAAATAAACAAGGCGAAAGAACTTTACCAAAGCAATCCGGCAGGTTTCTACCAGGCTTTCGAAAAAACCATCCAGGAACGTATCTATTTTTTTCAGGAGTTTTTTGAGATAACTAAAAAATTACGCACTACTACAACCTCTGCTGAATACAATGAAATGGCCAGTACGATCATAAATCGTATCGTGGAGGCGCAAAGAAAGCTGAAAGAACTGTACCATGGAGCCTTGGAAAAAGAGTGGGCTCCGTTTTTAGCGTCAGAGCAGAACCCACAGCATGTTGATAAGATCGTAAAGAACAGCATTGGTATATCCGACAAACGTATTAAGCTACAGCTTGATGAAGAAGAATATTTAGATGAATTAAAGATCCTCGGTCGTCAGGGAAGAGAAGATCTGGATAAATTAAGGGAAGGGGCAGGCGATTCTTCTACTGTAATGAAAATAAACCAAATGCCTATGTTATCTAAATGGATCATCAAGCCTGAACATATCAGTGAAATCGGCGTTACTGATTTACTTGAAGACCTGAATAGCCAATCTGACGCGATTGAAACGACGATTTGTACACATATAGATGCGATGAATGACGAAGAGCAATTATTTTCATCTGCCCGTCGCAAAGAAGTGCTGCAAAGTGTCATCGAACAATATGAAAAAATAGAAATGAACTATCAGAGCGTTCAGAGCGTTCAGAGTGTTTTTGCCGTCTCTCCCTACATTCATACAGAACATTTAGAGCGCCTTCTTGAGCGGATCAGAGAGGCCAAAACGTCCGCTAAGGAAGCGTTGCGAAACATAATCGATCAAGACACTCCGCTTCTCGCAATAACATCGGCAAACCGAGATAAAGCTATTTTCAAAACAAAAAATCGGGGTCTTTTGATAGGTAAACTCAAGAAAGATAAAAATGTTGCTGGAAACCGAGTGATGGAGACATTTAACCCCTCATCCAAACAGACCAAGACATTTGAAGAAGTCTCAAAAGACGAATGGGCACCCGTGGTAGCTCAGCAGAGTGCCAAACCCGTCAGAGCCTGGAAGCCATTGATGAAAGATGCAAAAGAAAAGCTGGATAACGCTGAACTTCTTATTAAAAATGCTCACTTACAGTCCCAAATGAGCGTTTTACCCAGTGAGGTAGAGCATATCTTGGTTTACCATGCTGAGCGTATGCAACAGCGTGCTCGGGAGCTCGGTGAAGTGGCGGCACCTGATGGAACAGTGCCAAAATCAGCAAAAGCAGAAAAGGTTGAGAGGATTAAAGCAAAAATGATTGCTGAGTTGGAGGACAAAGCCCGAGAAATGATCGCGGAAGGGCGAAAGATTCGCATTATGATGAGCAAGCAGCAGGATCCTGATGTAAACCGACTGAACTATTTACTAAGTCAAGGAGAAGTATCGATACATAAAATAGAGCGTCGCCAAAGGTTGGCTGCGGAGGACTGGATGCAAGAATATGAAATCAGGGACAGTAAGCCGGAAACAGCGCGCAATCAACTTCCTTGGTACGCCCACTTCCACTACAAACAAGAAGCCGATCCTTTTGAACGTTTTTCCCAAGCACATCTCAAACGTGGATCGCAGCGTAGGAAGGGAGCCAGGACACAGGCAACACAGGAACAACAAGGCACGCAGATCGAACCGATACTCCGCAACGCAATACCCCCCGTTTTGGCACAGGATATTTTCAGAAACATTCAATGACGGCGTAAACACTGCCCGGCGCGCAAACTAGGTACATCTTGTACGACCTAGTTTGCGCTACTACAGCTAACGAGATGATTTGTAGCACAACTCAGCTTCAGGTATACTGCTTTCCCGTCTTAGTTCTTCAATCGCCTTTAAATCTCAACGCTCGGATCCAGCATGACAACTAACTATATTTTTGTAACTGGTGGGGTTGTATCCTCTCTGGGTAAAGGTATTGCTGCGGCTTCCTTAGCCGCTATACTCGAAGCCCGAGGCCTTAAAGTTACCATCATGAAACTGGATCCCTATATTAATGTGGATCCAGGAACCATGAGCCCGACACAACATGGAGAAGTTTTTGTCACCGAAGATGGTGCAGAAACTGATCTCGATTTAGGGCACTACGAGCGTTTTATTAATACTAAAATGACAGGTCGTAATAACTTCACCGCAGGTCGTATTTATTCTGAAGTTCTGCGTAAAGAGCGGCGCGGTGATTATTTAGGCGCGACCATTCAAGTGATCCCCCATATTACTAATGCAATTAAAGAACGTATTGTTGATGTGGGTGCCGACTATGATGTAGTACTGGTTGAAATTGGTGGTACCGTCGGTGATATTGAATCTTTGCCATTTTTAGAGGCCATTCGCCAAATGGCGGTTGATGTGGGTCGTGAACACACACTTTATATGCATCTGACTTTGGTACCTTATTTAGCCGCAGCAGGGGAAGTGAAAACCAAGCCGACACAACATTCAGTTAAAGAACTTCTTTCTATTGGTATTCAGCCTGATGTGTTGATTTGTCGTTCTGATTGTGAAGTTTCGGCCAGTGAACGCGCCAAGATCGCATTATTTTGTAATGTGCAAGAAAACGCGGTCATTTCACTGCAAGATGTTAATTCTATTTATGAAATACCAGGATTATTAAAATTACAAGGCCTTGATGATTATATTTGTCAACGCTTTAAATTAAGCTGTTCTGAAGCAAATTTAGCGAAATGGCAAGAAGTGTTATACCAAGTCTCTAATCCTATCGGTGAAGTGACCATCGGCATGATCGGTAAATACGTGAAATTACCTGATGCTTATAAATCTGTTATCGAAGCATTAAAACACGGTGGTTTGAAAAATAGCGTTACTGTCAATATAAAGCTGATCGATTCGCAACATATCGAAAACGCGGGCTTCGATATACTGAAAGGGGTGGATGCCATCTTGATCCCGGGTGGTTTTGGTGATCGTGGTATAGAAGGCATGATTAGCACGGCACAGTACGCACGGGTCAATAATATCCCTTATTTAGGTATTTGTTTAGGAATGCAAGTTGCCCTAATAGAATTTGCTCGTCATGTTGCCGGTATGGAGGATGCGAATTCGACAGAATTCGTTTCAGACTGTAAGCATCCAGTAGTGGCATTAATCACCGAATGGCGTGATACAGAGGGTGCCGTTGAGATACGTACGGCAAGCAGTGATTTAGGCGGTACCATGCGAGTGGGTGGGCAAAAATGCCTGTTGACTGAAGGCAGTTTGGTGCGAAAAATGTATGCTGAATCGACCATCACTGAGCGCCATCGCCATCGTTATGAAGTCAATAATAGATTATTGGAGCAGATTGAAAAGGCTGGGCTTGTTGTTGCTGGGCGTTCTGCGGATAAAAAATTGGTAGAAATTATTGAGTTGCCCAATCACCCTTGGTTTGTGGCTTGTCAATTCCATCCTGAATTTACTTCGACTCCGCGTGATGGTCATCCTTTGTTTACCAGCTTTATCAACGCAGCGAAAGAATATAAGCAGTCTATTGGCGATTTTGATGTTTAACATGAGATTTTTTGCATAACTTATTGCGGGGCGTGCAGGATGTCTTGATTTCACGCCATGCACGATGGTTTTCAAAAAGTCTATTCTCACTTATTTGGCAACAAGGAAAATCTAATGTCGAAAATCTTAAAAGTGGTTGGTCGTGAGATCATCGACTCGCGCGGTAATCCAACCGTAGAAGCAGAAGTCCATTTAGAAGGGGGGTTTATTGGCTTGGCGGCCGCGCCTTCAGGTGCTTCTACTGGTTCGCGTGAAGCCCTTGAATTGCGTGATGGCGATAAATCGCGTTTCTTAGGAAAAGGAGTCACCAAAGCCGTTGCCGCGGTTAATGGCCCTATTGCAGAAGCCCTTAAAAATAAAGAGGCGATAGATCAAGCTGAGATCGATAAAACTATGATCGAACTGGACGGGACTGAAAATAAATCTAAATTCGGTGCCAATGCCATCTTGGCGGTCTCTTTAGCGGCAGCGAAGGCAGCGGCGGCGTCGAAAGGGATGCCTTTATATGCACATATTGCTGACCTCAACGATACCTCAGGTAAATTTTCTATGCCATTACCGATGATGAATATCATTAATGGTGGTGAGCATGCTGATAACAATCTCGATATTCAAGAATTTATGATCCAGCCGGTAGGGGCTAAAACCTTTAAAGAAGCGCTGTGTATTGGCTCTGAAGTGTTCCATACCTTGGCCAAAATTTTAAAAGAGAAAGGGTTAAGTACCGCTGTCGGTGATGAAGGCGGTTATGCGCCCAATTTAGGGTCTAACGCTGAGGCGTTGACTATCATCAAAGAAGCGGTAGAAAAAGCGGGTTATGTACTGGGCAAAGATGTTACTTTGGCGCTCGATTGTGCGGCCTCGGAGTTTTACAACAAAGAAACAGGTCGCTATGAATTGAAAGGCGAAGATAAAACTTTCACTTCAGAAGAATTTACGCATTATCTGGAGCAGTTAACCAAGGATTATCCTATCGTCTCTATTGAAGATGGTCTGGATGAATCAGATTGGGCAGGGTTTGCTTATCAAACTAAAGTGCTTGGCGATAAAATCCAATTGGTGGGTGATGATCTGTTTGTTACTAATACCAAGATCCTAAAAGAAGGGATTGATAAAGGCATTGCGAATTCTATCCTGATTAAATTCAATCAAATTGGTTCTCTGACTGAAACCTTAGCCGCTATCAAAATGGCGAAAGAGGCGGGTTATACGGCGATTATTTCTCATCGTTCGGGCGAAACAGAAGATGCCACCATTGCCGATTTGGCGGTAGGCACCGCTGCCGGTCAAATTAAAACTGGCTCGATGAGCCGCTCTGATCGCGTCGCTAAATACAATCAGCTGCTGCGTATTGAAGAAGCATTAGGTAATAAAGCCGAATTCAACGGTTTGAAAGAAGTGAAAGGAAAAGGGCAACAAGCCTAAGGATTTTTTGTTACCAATACTCACTCGGCTTAATCAGGTGAGTATTGGGTTGCCACTATGGCTGATTATTTATTCGCGGCATACCGTTCGCTTGCTTTGTCCCAATTCACTACCTTCCAGAATGCTTTGATATAATCCGGGCGCTTATTTTGATATTTAAGATAATAAGCATGCTCCCACACATCTAAACCGATAATCGGATAACCGGAAACACCGGCAACTGGTTCTCCCATCAACGGATTGTCTTGGTTAGCGGTGGACACCACCGCTAACTTACCGTCTTTTAACACCAGCCAAGCCCAGCCTGAGCCGAATCGCGTGGCGGCGGCTTTTTCAAACGCTTCTTGAAATTTTTCAACACTGCTAAAATCATGCTCGATAGCGGCCTTTAGATCACCTGTCAGCGTGGTGCCGATTTTCAAGCCCTGCCAAAATAAACTATGGTTAGCGTGGCCACCGGCGTTGTTACGCATAAAAGTGCGTTTGTCAGCCGGGACTTTATCCAAATTTTTTATCAATTCTTCAACTGAATATTGCGCTAATTCTGGATAAGCTTCTAACACCGTATTGGCATTGGTAACATAAGTTTGATGATGTTTGGTGTAATGGATCTCCATAGTTTGTTTATCAAAATGCGGCTCCAATGCATCATAAGCGTAGGGTAGAGAGGGTAATGTGTAGCTCATATTGATGGTCTCCGTAAAAAAAAGTGACAGTAGGTAAAGATCTTGTATGCTTGGCCAGTAAGCGTAGCAGCATTAGACTTCGTGGAACAGTAATGATGATAATCCCCTGGCAACAGATCAATAGTGAAACGTTAAATAATTTAATTGAATCCTTTGTATTACGTGAAGGTACCGATTATGGTGAACAAGAATTTTTATTAGCGCAAAAAGTGGCTGATGTTCGTCATCAATTAAGCAATGGAGAGGCGGTTTTGATTTGGTCAGAATTACATGAAACCATCAACATTATGCCACGAACAAAAATAAAGAGGAGCACAGGCAGTACAAATAGTACAGCCAGCGACGACAACACAGAATCAAGTTAAAATGATTTGGCTATACCCATAGTCCTTCAAGTTGTCGCTAGGCAATCCCAACCCTATAAAGAGAAGTACTTTATGTCAGCTAAACATCCGATTATCGCTGTTACCGGTTCAAGTGGTGCAGGGACGACAACCACCAGCGAGGCTTTTCGTAAAATATTTCAACAACTCAATATTCGTGCTGCTGAGTTAGAAGGTGATAGTTTTCATTACTATACGCGCCCTGAAATGGATCAAAAGATCCGTGAAAGCTATGAGCAAGGTCGCCATATTAGTTATTTTGGTCCCGAAGCGAATAATTTTGGTTTGCTGGAAAAAAATTTTGCCGATTATGGCGAAAAAGGTAATGGCCAATTTCGTAAATATCTACACACTTACGATGAAGCGATGCCTTATAATCAAGCGCCAGGCACTTTCACTCCATGGGAAGCGCTACCAGAAGACACACAGCTCTTATTTTATGAAGGATTACATGGTGGGGTCATTACTAAAGACTATGATGTCGCTAAACATGTCGATCTGCTCGTCGGGGTAGTGCCGATTGTTAACTTAGAATGGATCCAAAAATTAAGACGTGATATCAATGAACGTGGTCATTCTCGTGAAGCCGTCATGGACTCTGTCGTTCGCTCGATGGATGATTACATCAATTATATTACGCCCCAATTTTCCCGAACTCATATCAATTTCCAACGAGTCCCTACCGTCGATACTTCAAATCCTTTTGCTGCTAAAGCGATCCCATCATTGGATGAAAGTTTTGTGGTTATTCATTTTCAGGGGTTGAATGACATTAATTTTCCGCATTTATTAGCGATGTTACAGGGTCATTTATTTCAAACATGAATACACTGGTTATTCCCGGTGGAAAAATGGGGTTAGCTATGGAATTGATAATAACACCACTGATAAAGCGTCTTTTGGAAAGAAAAAAAATAGTTTGATCGATGATTTTTCATATGTTCTAACTAATGAGTATTTTGCGACACTTTCAGGCACATAAACAGCTCTGATAGTTGCCACAATAGAGGATAACAGCCCATGGTTTTAGGCAAGCCACAAACGGATCCTACTCTTGAATGGTTCCTGTCCCATTGTCATATTCGCAAATATCCTTCGAAGAGTACCTTGATTCATCAAGGCGAAAAAGCGGAGATCCTTTATTACATTGTAAAAGGTTCGGTGGCTGTTCTTATCAAGGATGAAGAAGGCAAAGAAATGATCCTCTCTTATTTAAATCAAGGAGATTTTATTGGTGAACTTGGATTATTTAAAGAAGGACAAGAGCGCAGCGCGTGGGTTAGAGCAAAAAGATCCTGTGAAGTTGCCGAAATCTCTTATAAAAAATTTCGGCAACTTATTCAAGTGGATCCAGAAATTCTCATCCGCTTGTCGGGACAAATGGCTCGACGTCTACAAGTTACTTCAGAAAAAGTGGGTAATCTCGCTTTTTTAGATGTTACCGGGCGGATTGCACAAACTTTACTCAATCTAGCCAAAGAGCCTGATGCGATGACGCATCCTGATGGCATGCAAATTAAAATGACACGCCAAGAAATTGGCCAAATTGTTGGCTGTTCACGTGAGACTGTAGGCAGAATTCTTAAAATGTTAGAAGATCAAAACTTGATCTCCGCTCGCGGCAAAACGATTGTTGTTTACGGTACCCGATAATTAATGAATGAGGGGAGGTTCATCATTGAATTGTTTTTGCCGGAGACGGGTTAGACTTTTTTCGAAACCTACTGCGTGACGCGGATCCTGTGTTACCCGGTGCGCACAATCCTCATGTACTTATGGCCAAATCATTTTAACTTGATTCTGCGTTATCTTCGCTGGCCGTACTATTTGTACTGTCTGTGCTCCTTCGCCTTGAATTAAATTAAACTGATTCGGCTATATGTTTAAAAAATTATTTAATAACGCATGGCCTTGTTCACTTAGAATGCTCTCTGGATGAAATTGCACCCCATGCAGAGGCAAACTTCGGTGCTGGATGCCCATAATCTCATCTATTATTCCATTTTGTTCTGTCCACGAGGTCAACTCAAAACAATCCGGCAATGAATATTTGTCGATCACCAATGAATGATAACGTGTCACCACTAACGGTTGATTGAGCCCATAAAACACGCCGCTGTTGTTATGCCGGATCGTACTTGTCTTTCCGTGCATCGCCTGTCGTGCCCGTATCACTTTAGCCCCGAACGCTTGCCCCAGCGCCTGGTGACCAAGACAAACACCCAGGATTGGCAGTGTATTGGCAAAATGACGGATCACAGCAAGAGAAATACCCGCCTCATTGGGGCTACAAGGACCCGGTGAAATCACCAGATGCGACGGTGCTAATCGTTCAATATCATCCAATTGCAGTTCATCGTTGCGTTTTACCAATACCTGTGTCCCTAATTCACAAAAATATTGGTACAAATTGTAGGTAAAAGAGTCGTAATTATCGATCAGTAACAGCATAGTAAACTCAGTTTTTAAAAGGTTGTCAGCGCTAATGATAAAAGACCGTAAATTGCTAATTTAATTTGTCCACTCAAGCCAGAATGCAGTTTCCTTTGTGGTGACAAAGCCATGAGGGAAATAAGCATGCTAAGAAGAGAGGACCACTACATGATAAAACAACGCCATCAACAGGGGGCATTTATTGTTGATATTGCCCATCAGATAGGGTGTTCAGAAAAAACGGTGAGACGGCACATTAGCTATCCTGCGCCGCCAACAGCAAAACGCGGTAAAAAACAGGTTGCTAAACTCGAGCCCTTTAAAGACTACATCGATTCAAGGTTGAGTGAACAGGTTTGGAATGCGGCGGTTATTTTTGAGGAAATCCGTGAAAAAGGCTACCGGGGTGGGAGTGCGATGCTCCGACGTTATATACATCCCAAACGTCCGCTCAGGGCCTCGAAAAACACGGTACGCTTTGAAACCCTCCCCGGTTATCAACTTCAACACGATTGGGGAGAAATCATCGTTGAGGTGGCAGGCTCTGCCTGTACGGTTAATTTTGCCGTTAATACGCTCGGTTTTTCGCGTCGCTTTCATGTCTTTGCTGCCCCTAAGCAAGATGCTGAGCACACGTATGAATCGCTGGTTCGCAGCTTCAATTACTTCGGTGGCAGCGTAAAAAATGTCTTGGTAGATAACCAAAAAGCCGCTGTTATCAAACATGGACAAAATGGCCACATCGAGTTCAATGCGGGCTTCCTGCAACTGGCTAATCACTATGGGTTTAGCCCTCGCGCCTGTAAGCCTTATCGACCGCAAACGAAAGGCAAAACCGAACGGATGGTGGGCTATGTTAAACACAATTTTTTCACTCGCTACCGTCAGTTTGAGAGTTTCGCTCATGTTAATCAACTGCTAGCGATGTGGCTGGCGAAAGTGGCAGACCAGCGTCATCTTCGTCAATTCAAGCAGACACCGGAAAATCGTTTTGCTGAGGAAAAAATAGCCTTGATGCCACTCCCTGCGACTGATTTCGATACCAGCTACTTCGACCTACGACAAGTGGCATGGGACAGCTATATCGATGTCAGAGGTAATCGCTATAGCGTGCCTTCATTCTGGTGTGGTCGTGCGGTTAATATTCGTATCGGTTTAGATAATACGCTACGTATTTACGGCGATGAGCAACTGCTCGCGACGCATCTCTTGCAGGAGGTAACGCAGGGCTGGCAAAAGGTGCCAGAACATCATCAAGCCCTTTGGCAACAGGTCAATCGAGTAGCGTCTCGTTCGCTCAGTGTGTATGAGGAGCTACTCTGATGGAAATGGAAAACTTGTTGATACGGTTAAAAATGGATTACCTGGGCGATGCGTTGGAGAGTTTATGTGAAGAAGCCACCAAGAAAGCACTGAACTACCGTGAATTTCTCCAGCAGGCATTAGCCCAGGAATGGAACGGGCGTCACCAAAAAGGCTTGGAATCGCGGTTAAAACAAGCACGTTTGCCGTGGATAAAAACCTTGGAGCAATTTGACTTTACTTTCCAACCAAGTATAGACAGGAAAATTATCCGCGAGCTGGCGGGGCTGAGGTTTGTCGAACATCATGAAAACGTCATTTTGTTAGGCCCACCTGGGGTAGGGAAAACGCATTTGGCGATAGCGCTGGCTGTCAAGGCAGCTACAGCTGGGCATCGGGTATTGTTTATGCCTCTGGATAGACTCTGCTGTACCTTAATGAAGGCAAAGCAAGAAAACCGTCTGGAACGCCAACTTCAGCAACTGTGCTATGCCAGGGTATTAATACTGGATGAAATCGGGTATTTACCGATGAATCGCGAAGAAGCTAGCCTATTTTTCAGGTTATTGAGCCGTCGTTATGAAAAGGCGAGCATCATTCTCACATCAAATAAAAGTTTTACTGATTGGGGGGACGTATTCGGTGATCACATTTTAGCAACTGCGATTTTAGACAGGCTTTTACATCATTCAACCACATTGAATATTAAAGGAGAAAGCTATCGACTCAAAAATAAACGCAAAGCAGGCATGTTGCCTATAAAAACGACTGATATTATCCAGGCGCCTGGAATAGAAACCCAACAGGAAAATTAGCAAAAACTGGACATTTTAAAGTAGCAAAAAGTGGTCAATCTAAAGTAGCGTTGACAAAGGTAACATCTAACTTGATCCATGCCGTCCGCCCTGGTTCGTTTATTGCCGTTTTTGCAGCATAACCAAAGCCCCCACTGCCTGCTAAATTGAGATGTTCGCTATAATTTTTATTCAATAAATTATCAATACCCGCACTGATTTTTATTTGTTTATCCCACCGGTAAGCCACATTGGCCGATAGTACAGCAAAACCCGCACTGGGGCTAAAGTCTTTACCCGCTGCATTCCCTTCATCTATTGCAACTCGATGTTGATGACTCACTACTCGCCATAAAGCGGTATTGCTCCAATTTCCTTGCTCATAAGTTAAACCAAAACGGGCTTCAAGAGGCGGGATCTGTGGTAATGGTCGTTGATCACGGTTATTTTTTCCCCATGAGTAAGCGAGGCTACTTTCTGCTTTCCAATGTGCATTAAAAGCATAGCCAATCCCCATCTCACCTCCGAAGACAGTTGCGTCAACATTATTAATCTCGATGCTGCGTGCATACTTCGGATCATATTTAAATAAAATAAAATCACTTACCTGGCCAAGATAGCTAGAAACCCAAGCATGGGTCGATACACCATTATATTGGGCGCCGATATCAAGCTGTGTTGTTTTTTCGCTTTTAACACTAACAAAAGCACTAGGGGCTTTCTTTGCGGCATTATAGGAAAATAATTCCCAATAATCAGGGAAACGCTCACTGTATCCTAGTCCTGCGTACAACAATACCGGCATATCTAATACATCATGTTCGAAACGGATAAAACCACTGGGTGAGTTATCTGAACGTTGTTTATTATCAGCATAACGCTCTACAGAATTATGATCTAAACGTGCACCGGTAATTAATCTGCTCTGTGGGGTGGCAAACCAACTTAATTCACTAAATAATCCATAGTTATAAAAGCGCGCATTGTTTTTCCAATGATTATTTTTTTTCATTCGGTGCGTATTGGTTTGCCAATCTGCCCCACCGATGAGTTTAAAATCTTGCCATAATCCGGTTGCCATGGCTCGGCTGCCAAGCGTTTGTCGATCTAAATTCGTGCTCGATTTCTCCCCCCCGATAGGTAGTGAACGCAGTGTTGTGTTGTCCATGATGTGATTGACGTAATTATAATAAATTTTGGCTTCAACTTTATCCCATACTTCACTAAGATTATGTTTTTCAAAACGTAGCCCCAGGCTATCACGTTGTAACTGTGCGCCATCACGCCCTCTACCAGCATAGCGGGCAGTTCCGTCACCTTGGCCGGCGGTTAATTCGAGCAACATATCTTGATCAAGGGGAGTCAAACCCAGTGCTATATCGGCATTCCATTTGTTCCATTTAGAGGGAACAGTAACATCGTTACCATCTTTGTAATCGTCTGCGCGTGCGTGATTTCCTACTAAACGTAGATAACCTTGCTGATTTCCTAGACTGACAGCAAGATTGCCATCTTGGCGATTACGGGATCCGATAAGTCCGCTAATGTGACCTTTTGCCCCTGCTCGATCAAAGATAGGGGGTTGCCGTTCAAATAAAATAGTTCCTGCGGAAGCGCCTGATCCCCAAAGCACAGATTGTGGTCCTTTAATCAGGGTTAAGACATCATAGCTTTCCGGTGTAATATAAGAGGTAGGCGGATCCATACGTGATGGGCAAGTACCTAATGTTTCCGCACCATCGGTAAGAATACGGAGACGTGAACCAAACATGCCACGAAATACCGGATCGCCATTGGCACCCCCATTACGGATTTGGGAAAAACCGGGGATAGTTTTTAAATAATCGGAACCATCACTCGCTGGAACCGGTTGGCGTGGTGTTTTGAGTGAACTAACAACCACTAAGGGGGAGTGTTGTGGGGCAGTAACAATAATGACGTCGGTGTCATTTAACTGATTTTTTTGTTTTTCTTCAACTTTAGGAGCTGATGCTGATTGAGCAGCAAGATTCATTGTCATTGACACAATAATAGCCGTCATGGTGTTTCGTAATAATGGTGTTTTTTGGTTTAAGTTATTCGGACTGGGCACAATTGATTCCTTGACAACAAAAAGCTTAATTAAAATAATTAGCTTATTGTATTACCAGCATAAACAAAAACCTATAGAGTAAGTACAAGAGATTTCGAACAGGCTCTTAGGGAGCAGAGATGAAAAAAATTACGCTACTGCTATTAATTTTGCTTGGTTGGTTACAATACTCACTTTGGTTCGGCAAAAATGGTATTCATGATTTTATCCGTGTTAAAAATGATCTTACCTCACAGGAAGCGCATAATCTTACACTTAAAGTACGGAATGATAAATTATTTGCTGAGATTGATGATTTAAATGTGGGCCAAGAAGCAATTGAAGAACGTGTGCGTAATGAACTCGGTATGATTAAACCAGGAGAGACCTTCTATCGGCTCGTTCCTGATAATTCCAAAAACAAAAAAAATAGCCCTTAATTTCTTGGTTTTTAGCAAAATTCGCCGTAAACCCTCGCCCAATACGGACGGGGAGCAGTCACAGCATGTTTTCACAAAAGGCTAATAAGAATGAATGCACTTCCTGAAGTAATTGCCGTATTGCCTGCTGCGGGTATTGGCAAGCGGATGCAAACTGATTGCCCGAAACAATATTTAACTATTGGCCAGAAAACGATACTTGAATATGCGGTCGATTCCTTACTGCACCACCCACGTATTAAACAGATTATTGTCGTCATTGACTTACAAGATGATCGATTTCAATCTTTAGCGCTGGCTCATCATGCAAAAATTCAAGTGGTTTATGGTGGTGAACAGCGAGCTGATTCGGTGATGGCAGGTTTACAACAGGCTGAGCAATATATCAATCAATCATCCTGGGTGCTGATCCATGATGCTGCTCGCCCTTGTTTGCATCCTGAGGATCTGGATAAGTTGTTAGAGGTTACAGAGCACAGCAAAATTGGTGGCATATTAGCAACACCGGTTCGAGATACCATGAAACGGGGAGGAGTCAGTACAGCGGTTATCAATCAGACGTTAGAACGACAACAGCTATGGCACGCGCTCACCCCTCAGATTTTTCCGTTTGCATTATTGAAAGATTGCTTATCAGGTGGCATCGAGAAAGGGATAGAGATCACTGACGAAGCTTCTGCGTTAGAATATTACGGTTATCAACCATTATTGATCAAAGGTCGATCTGACAATATTAAAATAACCTATCCAGAAGATCTGGCCTTAGCGGAATTTTATTTAACTCGTAGAAATGATTAGGAATAAAAATGATACGGATAGGACAAGGTTTTGATGTGCATGAATTGGGTGGTGAGGGGCCGTTGATCATGGGTGGTGTTACTATCCCTTATCCACAAAGATTGTTAGCACATTCTGATGGTGATGTATTGCTACACGCGGTTATTGATGCTTTACTCGGTGCTGCTGCCTTAAGGGATATTGGTCAATTATTTCCTGATACGGATCCCGCTTTTAAAAATGTAGATAGCCGATTTTTATTGCGCCAAGCTTATTCACTTATTCAACAAAAAGGTTATCAGCTAGGTAATCTGGATGCGACCATTATTGCGCAAGAACCCAAAATGGGAGCCCATATTTTGCAAATGCGGATTAATCTGGCTGAAGATCTTCAATGTGATAAGGATCAGATCAACGTTAAAGCAACCACCACAGAAAAACTCGGTTTTACTGGTCGTGGTGAAGGTATCGCTTGTGAAGCCGTCGTCCTGTTGATCAAGGGACAACAGATGGAATGATAAATAAAAATAAACAAATTTTGTTAACACAATTACGTCAACATGGTATCTGTGATGAACGCTTATTACATGCCATTGAGTCTGTACCTCGTGAATTTTTTGTTGATGAAGCCTTAGAACACAAGGCTTATGAAAATACTGCGTTACCGATAGGATCAGGGCAAACTATCTCACAGCCTTACATAGTCGCGCGGATGACAGAGCTACTGCAATTGAAAAAAATGTCACGGGTGCTAGAAATCGGTACGGGTTCGGGTTACCAAACCGCCGTTCTGGCGCATCTGGTAGAACAAGTCTACTCTGTTGAACGCATCAAAGGATTACAATGGCAAGCAAAACGTCGGTTGAAAACGCTAGATTTGCATAATGTTTTTACTCGCCATAGCGATGGTTGGCAAGGATGGCCATCACGCTGCCCCTTTGATGCGATTATTGTCACTGCTGCTCCACCAAGGATCCCTCCCGCATTATTGGAACAACTAGATGAAGGGGGAATATTAGTCCTCCCGGTTGGTGAAAAAACGCAAATGTTAAAAAAAGTGCAACGACGAAACCATGAATGTTGTATTGAAGATGTAGAAGAAGTTCGTTTTGTTCCATTAATCGAAGGTGAATTGGCTTGATAGGAGCCGATCTGGCTAATCGATTTTGCAAAAAGTCTAAGAGCCTATTCAAAAAACAGAGTAAAAATTTTCATGCCTGAATTACCCGAAGTAGAAACTAGTCGCCGTGGGATAGCGCCCTATCTTGTTGGTCAAACTCTTCTGTACGTGGTGGTCAGAAATCCTCGCCTACGTTGGCCGGTTTCCGAAGAGATATCATCACTGCGTGATCAACCTGTTTTCAGTGTACAACGCCGTGCTAAATATCTTTTGCTCGAGCTGGCAGCAGGTTGGATCATCATTCACCTTGGCATGTCAGGCCGCTTGCACATATTACCCAAAGACAGGATAGCCGAAAAACATGATCACATTGATTTAGTCATGAGTAACGGAAAAATATTGCGTTACACGGATCCTCGTCGCTTCGGCGCTTGGCTGTGGGCAAAAGATTTTACTGCCAGCACTGTACTGGCTCATTTAGGGCCAGAGCCTTTGGGAGCAGAATTTACCGAGCAATATTTATTTGAAAAATCCAGACACAAGCGTACATTGATTAAGCCTTGGTTGATGGACAATAAAATTGTTGTAGGAATAGGCAATATTTACGCCAGTGAGTGCTTATTTGTTGCTGGTATTTTGCCAACGGAGCCCGCAGGATCATTAACACAAAATGAATGCAAATTATTAGTCAGTGCTATTAAAACAGTGTTATTAGATGCCATTGAGCAAGGTGGTACCACGCTACGAGATTTTTTACAATCGGATGGTAAGCCGGGCTATTTTGCTCAACGATTACAGGTTTATGGTCGAGCCGGTGCGCCTTGTTATCGGTGCACACATCTTATTGAAACGGTGAAACAGGGGCAACGGAGTACGTTTTTTTGCCGCCACTGTCAACGTTAACACCTCATCTTGGCTAACAAAGCTTCTGTAACCGCAGCGGGGAGAAATGAAGCGATATCGCCCCCGAGCAATGCCACTTCTTTTACTAATGCTGAAGAGAGAAACGAATATTTCTCTGAGGGGAGTAAGAACAGGGTTTCTAATTCTGGCATCAAATGACGATTCATTTTTGCTAGCTGGGATTCATACTCAAAATCAGCAACAGAGCGTAGTCCACGAATTAAGATATTGGCGCCTTTTTCTCGAGCGCAATTAACCATCAATCCATCAAAAGTGATCACTTTGACATTTTTAAAAGTAGCAGTGACCTTTTCTGCTAGCACAACCCGTTCTTCTAAAGTAAACAGCGGTTGTTTACCCGCACTCTGTGCAATTGCCACAATAATCTGCTCGAACATAGTGGCGGCTCGCGTTATTACATCTAGATGTCCATTGGTGATGGGATCAAAGGTCCCCGGGTAAATAGCTCGCATATCTATGGTTGTTCACTTTTTGGTTGCTGAGATTAGAACTCTTCGGAAACCTACTGCGTGACGCGGATCCTGCGTTGCCCGGTGCGTCGGGTGTCTTGACTTCGCATCACTGGTTACGGTTTCGAAAGCGGTCTATTTGATTTAATGACCATAAAGCTGTGTATTTAGTAAAAGTGTATTGGGCGTTAACACAGGCCAGTAATAAACCTTGTTTACCATCCAAAAAACCGGCGCGTAATAAACCTGTTTTACAAAAAGCCCACAGGCTATGAGCGAAAATAGCCAGGTAATGACAACTTTTGCCTTGCTGATGACGCTGAATGGCCCAAATTTTGGCGTAATTAAGTTGTTTTTGCTGAAAATCACTAAAATCACGACAAGTCAGGTGAAGTAAATCTCCTTTTAGGGGGATAATCTTTGCCGAGCCACACATCAGAGACTCATGTACATAATCTTCTTTATATTGATATTGAGGAGGGTATAAACGGACAACACGGTCAGGATACCAACCACTGTGGCGCATAAATCGACCTAAAAATAGGTTGCGCCGCGAACAACTATAAACTGCGTTATCATCAGGTGCCATCAGTACCGCTTCGATAGAATTTTTTAGTAGCGGCGAGATACGTTCATCAGCATCAACCATTAATAGATACTCACCCTTAGCATACTGCTGTGCTATGTTTCGTTGTTTGCCGAAACCTTGCCAATCAGTATGCGTATAAATTTTGGCGCCATAACGCTGAGCGATGCTAAGTGTTTCATCCTCACTACCGGAATCTAATATGATAATTTCATCAGCCCAAGCCACTGAAAGTAGGCAGTCAGCAAGCAATGGGGCTTCGTTTTTAGTCAAAATAATGACGGATAAACTTTTTTTTGTGCTCATTTAATGATGTTATGACGATAAATAAGGGGCAAGCAATCGCAATAAACGTTGTAACGCTCCTTGGTTTTCACGCAAAACGTCGAACGCATGATGGCCATGCTCAAAACGTCGTTTTTCATCTCTGAGCAAAAAATTGGCCTGTTGCACCAAGGATAATACATCTGCATCAGTGACATTAATCAGTCCTTTGGCTTTAGTTAATTTGGCACAAATGTCTTTAAAATTAAAAGTATGGGGTCCCATAAGAATCGGGATGGCATGTGCAGCGGCTTCTAACGGATTATGCCCCCCGTGTTTTATCAGACTGCCGCCAACAAAAGCAATATCAGCAACGCCATATAACAACATCAGTTCACCCATGGTATCGCCGATAACTACCTGCGTTGTGTCAGAAGGCCTGTTGTTTTCACTGCGTAGCCTATAACTGAAACCGGCTTTCTGCACCATTTTTATTACATCAGAGAAACGTTCTGGATGCCGAGGCACTAAAATAAGTAGTAACGTTGGATAATTTTGCAATAATTTGCGATGCGCTGCTAATAACAATACTTCTTCGCCAGCGTGTGTACTGGCGGCTATCCATATGAGACGACGCGGAGCCCACTGACGGCGTAAAGTAACAGTACGTGCGGCTAATTCAGGCGTAACAGCAATATCAAATTTTAGGTTACCCATCACGCTCACCTGAGAACGCGCTGATCCTAAAGAGATAAACCGTTCAGCATCTTCTTGATTTTGCGCTGCAATTAAGCTAATACGCGGTAACGTAGTACGCATAAAATGATTTATTTTCTTATAACCTGCTGCAGAACGAGCAGAAAGGCGCGCATTGGCAATGATTAAGGGAATCGAACGACGATACAACGCATTAATCAGCGTTGGCCATAATTCGGTTTCCATGATGATCACTAAACGAGGATTGAGCTGATTAAGAAAACGATTTATGGCACAGGGGAGATCATAGGGTAAATAAACGTGATGAACTTTGTTACTGAAAGCGGATTTTACTCGCTCTGATCCGGTGGGGGTCATGGTGGTGACGGTGATCGGTAAATCGGGGTAACGATGCAGTAAGGCTTTGATAAGTGGAATAGCGGCTAATGTTTCGCCTACTGAAACGGAATGTAGCAAAATGCCATTGGCAGCTACCTTACCTGCGCAAAAACCATAACGCTCACCCCAGCGCTGACGGTAAGCGCTGGATTTGCGGCTACGCCACAGCAAGCGTAACCAGATTAAGGGTTGGATAAGATAAAAAAGCAGCTGATATAAACGCAGTAACATTCTATTAAAGTCATCTCTGTGAGTTACTAAGAACGGCACTATACCTAATAGCCTGTTCGAACTCCTCTACAGTTTATTTAATTTGCATTTTATTGGAAACCGATCTTACTCCGGGCACACGGCGAGTAACTTCTATTGCTTGGTTTATCGCTTGTTTTGAGGTAACAAATCCACTCAATTGCACGCGTCCTTTAAAAGTTTCCACTTTAATCTCAGTAGATTTAAAATTTTTTGTGCCGAATAGGGCTGATTTCACTTTAGTTGTGATCACCGTATCGTCGATATAACCACCCGTTCCTTCTGATTTATAGGTCGGTGCACAAGAAGCAATAGTAAAGGTTAAAGTAGTTGTAACACACAATACAGCTAGAATTTTAAAAAGCTTCATAAATTCTCCATTCATGGCGAAGTTAGCAAATTAAGCTTTGAGATGACCTTATAATTTTAGACTGATGTCTGAGAAATGAAAGAGAGAATTCATATGATTAAATGTGAGGATCAAGAGACTACTTGTTAAGAAAACTATCGGTTAACTAGATCACTGTGGTTACTGGTTGAGGTGATATGGCCAAATCAGTTTAATTTGATTTAAGTGTTGTCGTCGCTTGCCGTACTATCTGTATTGTCTGTGCTCCTCTGCCTAGGCAAAATGAGCAGAAACCTGGTGCAGAATAGCGTTACTGCATCGCAGGAGATTTTACTCTCCATACTTAGCGAAAGGTGATGGTTGAACTGGTATTTTTAGTATTAAGGTACATTCAGCGATTCAGGTGAAAAACAATACGATTTTTACTCACAGTAGCAGAGAAGCTTTGGTCTTTTTCGGCAGACTTCTTAGAGCCTATTCGGAATTTTTTATGCTCGCTGACACTTTAAATTTCTTGCATAAAAAAACCGGGTAAACCCGGTTTTTTTATTTACTCATAGAGCAGGTCACTTACAGATTACTCCACAAATTCTTCTGCTGGACGATCAACTAATTCAATATAAGCCATAGGAGCGTTATCACCTGCCCGGAAGCCACACTTTAAAATACGAGTATAGCCACCAGTCCGATTTGAAAAGCGTGGAGCAAGCTCAGTGAATAGCTTGGCCACTACCTCATTATCACGAGTACGAGCGAACGCCAAACGACGATTAGCTACACTGTCGCTTTTTTTAGCAAGAGTCACTAACGGCTCCACCACACGACGTAATTCTTTCGCTTTTGCCAAAGTCGTTTTGATGATTTCATGACGCACCAAAGAACCTGACATGTTAAGAAACATAGCTTTTCGATGACTACTGTTACGATTTAGTTGACGACCACTTTTACGATGGCGCATAACCTTATCCTTTTAAGTAAAACTTTAACCTACTGTTTATTCTGGCTACCCTGATCAGCAATACTAGCTGGTGGCCAATTTTCCAAACGCATACCTAGCGACAAACCATGCGCAGCCAGCACATCTTTAATCTCCGTAAGCGACTTTTTACCTAGATTAGGGGTTTTTAGTAACTCGACTTCTGTACGTTGTACTAGATCACCGATGAGTGTGATGGCTTCTGCTTTAAGACAATTAGCAGAACGAACAGTTAACTCTAAATCATCAACAGGACGCAGCAAGATTGGTGGAAATTCGGGCGTCTCTATTGAAGTTTTAGAAGTATTAACATTATGACTCATGTCGACAAAAGCGGTCAGTTGTTCAGAAAGAATAGTCGAGGCGTGGCGAATAGCTTCTTCAGGATCAATCGTGCCATTGGTTTCCATTTCAATAATCAGCTTATCAAGATCAGTGCGATCTTGGTAGCGCGTTGCTTCGACATTATAGGCAATCCGCTCTATAGGGCTGTAACATGCGTCTACTAACAAACGACCAATTGGACGCTCATCCTCTTCTCCATGAACACGGGTAGAGGTTGGCACATAACCCCGACCACGCTGAACTTTAATCCGCATATTAATAGATGCACATTTATCGGTTAAGTGGCAGATCACATGCTCAGGTTTAATGATTTCAATCTTAGAATCAGAGGTTATATCCGCGGCAGTCACAGAGCCAATGCCAGACTTTTGTAGCTTCAGAATAACTTCATCTTCTTTGTCCTGGACTTGCACTGCCAGCTTTTTCAGATTCAATAATATGCTTAGGATATCTTCCTTTACACCTTCTTTTGTGCTGTATTCATGCAACACGCCTTCAATTTCAACTTCAGTCACTGCGCAACCCGGCATCGATGAAAGCAAAATGCGTCGCAGTGCATTGCCAAGGGTATGACCAAAGCCCCGCTCTAATGGCTCAAGGATCACTTTAGCGTGCGTTTGACTGATTTTTTCGCTTATCAGGCTTGGTTTTAGAAACTCTTTCACAGAACCCTGCATTGTGTCCTCTCTTTGGTACTAAACTTTACTTCGAGTAAAGCTCGACGATCAGGTGCTCATTAATGTCCGCAGGCAGATCAGTACGTTCAGGCAGACGCTTGTACACACCTTCCATCTTAGCAGCATCGACTTCCAGCCAAACAGGCTTTTCTCGTTGTTCAAATAGCTCCAAAGCAGCTCTGATACGAGATTGTTTTTTCGCTTTCTCACGGATGCTGATTATAGCATTCGGTAATACCTGGTAAGAGGCGATATTAACAACCCGTCCATTTACCAAAACACCTTTATGGCTTACCAGTTGGCGTGATTCAGCACGAGTGGCACCAAACCCCATACGGTAAACTACATTGTCTAGACGCCCTTCCAGCAATCCCAACAAATTCTCACCGGTATTACCTTTTAAGCGTGCTGCTTCTTTGTAATAGTTACGAAATTGACGTTCAAGGACACCGTACATCCGGCGCACTTTTTGTTTTTCACGTAATTGCACGCCGTAGTCAGATAGACGTGGTTTATGTGCACCATGCTGACCAGGTGGTTGATCAATTTTACACTTACTATCAATCGCACGAACACCTGACTTTAAAAATAAATCCGTGCCCTCACGACGGCTCAGCTTGAGCTTAGACCCTAAATATCTTGCCATTTTCTTTCTCCAACAAACCTGAAAACAGCGTCATACACGACGCTTTTTGGGCGGACGACAACCATTGTGGGGGATCGGAGTCACATCAGTAATATTCGTGATGCGAAAACCCGCTGCGTTTAAGGCACGGATAGTGGATTCACGACCAGGACCAGGTCCTTTGACCATAACTTCCAGATTCTTGATACCACACTCTTTGACACTATCAGCACAGCGTTCTGCTGCCACTTGAGCCGCAAACGGAGTAGACTTACGAGAACCACGGAAACCAGATCCTCCAGCCGTTGCCCAAGCCAAAGCATTACCTTGACGATCTGTTATGGTCACTACAGTGTTGTTGAAAGAAGCGTGGATATGCGCCACACCGTCGGATATTTGTTTTTTTACACGTTTACGTGTACGAGCAGCTGGTTTTGCCATTTATTTAATTACCCCGATTATTTCTTGATCGCTTTACGCGGACCCTTGCGGGTACGGGCGTTAGTCTTCGTGCGCTGCCCACGAACTGGCAAACCACGACGATGACGTGAGCCACGATAACATCCAAGATCCATCAAACGCTTGATGTTCAGGGTAACTTGGCGACGCAAATCACCTTCTATCGAGTATTTGGCAACTTCGTCACGTAGCTTGTTAATTTCTTCCTCAGACAGTTCACTGATCTTCACACTTTCAGCAACACCTGCGGCAACACAAATCTTTTGTGCACCAGTCCTACCGATACCGTAAATCGCAGTTAACGCGATAACAGCGTGCTTTTGATCAGGAATGTTAATGCCTGCTATACGGGCCACTATGCACTCCTATTGTTTAATTTATACCACAATGCCATGCTGAAAAGCCCGTTTTCAGGATACTCAAACGACACCGTAGTTACAGATAAAAGATTGTCTGGCCAATCTTCTAGCCAGCTGAACCAACGTTCAATAAAATTATTTCAGCCTTGACGTTGTTTATGCTTAGGCTCCGTACTGCAGATTACGTGCACGACGCCGTGACGCTTAACAATTTTACAGTTACGACATAATTTCTTGACGGAAGCACGAACTTTCATTTTTCTCTCCGTGTTAACTTCTTAACTAACTTGACATCCTCCCCGCCAGAAATAACGAGGATTCCTACAGTGCTCAGACGAGATCTGATTCGTTTAGCGATCAGGCGACTTAACTGCGCTGGCTTTCCACAGGATTAAAATCCCGCATGCCCTGCATTACTTAATTTTCCGTTATAGCTATGCAGAAGCTTTCGCCGTTAGTCGCCGCATTTTAACACAGGTTAGTTAGAAAATACTGCCTTATATCTTCGATCCCCTGAAAGCCGAAATTTTACGGCATACTGGATAATACTAATACCCCTGACTAACGTTTATGACCTTTCAGGTTTGCTTTCTTTAACGCAGACTCATATTGATTCGACATCATCAGAGTTTGCACTTGTGCCATAAAGTCCATAATGACAACGACGACAATTAGCAGTGATGTACCACCAAAATAGAAAGGAACTTTCATGGCATCACGCATAAATTCCGGGATAAGGCAGATAAAGGTAATATAAATCGCACCAATTAAAGTAAGACGCGTCATTACTTTATCAATGTATTTTGCCGTTTGTTCTCCTGGACGAATTCCTGGCACAAATGCTCCTGATTTTTTCAAATTATCCGCTGTCTCACGAGGGTTAAATACCAACGCAGTGTAAAAGAAACAGAAGAAAATAATGGCAGACGCATAAAGCAGCACATACAGAGGTTGTCCGGGTTGTAAATACATCGAAATCGTTGTCAACCAGTTCCAGCCTGTACCGCCACCAAACCAGGAGGCAATTGTCGCTGGGAACAAAATAATACTAGAAGCAAAAATAGCAGGGATAACACCAGCCATATTTACTTTCAACGGTAAGTGAGTACTTTGAGCCGCATAAACACGACGACCTTGCTGACGTTTCGCATAATTGACCACAATACGTCGTTGACCACGTTCAATGAAAACAACAAGAAAAGTGACTGCAGATACTAATGCTGCGACCAACAGTAGCAATAGAAAATGTAGATCTCCTTGCCTTGCAAGCTCAATAGTATGCCCCACGGCAGACGGCAGCCCCGCTATAATGCCAGCAAAGATGATGATCGAAATACCATTGCCGATACCTCGTTCAGTAATCTGCTCACCCAGCCACATAAGGAACATCGTCCCAGTCACTAAGCTAACAACGGCGGTAAAATAGAAGGCAAAATTGGGATCTAACACCAAACCTTGCATACCTGGCATATTCGGTAGTCCAGTAGCAATCCCAATTGATTGGAATATCGCTAATACTAAAGTACCATAGCGAGTATACTGGTTAATTTTTCGACGACCCGCTTCGCCCTCTTTTTTTATCTCAGCCAATGTTGGATGAACCAGCGTCAACAACTGGATAACAATTGATGCCGAAATATAGGGCATAATTCCTAATGCAAAGATAGAAGCGCGACTGAGTGCACCACCAGAGAACATGTTAAACATTTCAATGATAGTGCCTCTCTGTTGTTCAAGCAATTTAGCGAGCACAGTAGCATCGATACCAGGAATCGGAATAAAAGAGCCGATACGGAAAACAATAAGCACACCGATAACAAACAACAATCTGCGTTTCAGTTCACCCAATCCGCCCTTAGCACTTTGAAAATCTAATTCCGGTTGCTTGGCCATCTGCTACTTATCCCTCAATTGTGCCGCCAGCGGCTTCAATAACAGTACGAGCACTGTGGCTGATACGCAGGCCATGAATAGTTATTGCACGATTGATTTCACCAGGAAGCACAACTTTCACAAACTCAGCTTCGGTATCAACAACGTTAGCTGCTTTCAGTGTGCTCAAATCAATAACGTCGCTTTCCATTTTAGCCAGCCTGGATAAACGAACCTCTGTGATCATTATTTTCTCGATTTTCTCGATTTTACCGCCAGCAGCTTCGATGGCAGCTTGAGCGCCTTTAGTAACACGTAGATCACCTAAGGTTGCTTCATGAGCGCCTTTGTCAACATGCAGACTACGTAAAGTTATCGCTCGATCAATTTCACCAGACAGAATGATTTTTACAAATTTAATTTGGCTGTCAATAATATTGGCAGCTTTTAGTGCATTCAGGTCGATTAGGTCAACTTTCATTGATGCTAGTTCAGAAAGACGAACTTCCGCTACAAACTCCATTTTACGAGAAACAAAACCAAACTTTGGTAAACGACGGTACAAAGGCATCTGACCACCTTCAAAACCGCGACGCACACCCCCTCCAGACCGCGAATTTTGACCTTTGTGACCACGCCCACAGGTTTTCCCTAGGCCAGAACCAATACCACGACCTACACGCTTCGGTGCATGTTTGGCACCTTTCGCTGGAGACAGAGTATTTAAATACATAGACTACTCCCCCTCAATTTTAACCATATAGGAAACCAAATTGACCATACCACGTATAGCAGCAGTATCCTCACGCTCTACAGTATGACCAATACGACGCAAACCTAAACCACGGAGGGTCGCTTTATGCTTAGGCAAACGACCGATAGCGCTGCGAGTCTGAGTTATCTTAAAAATAGTCTTTTCCATGGTTTATTTTACCCTAGAATTTCTTCGACGGACTTACCACGCTTTGCAGCGACCATTTCTGGCGATTTCATATTTGCCAGAGCATTAACAGTTGCACGAACCACATTAATTGGGTTAGTAGAACCGTAGGTTTTGGCTAATACGTTGTGAATACCAGCCACATCCAAAACAGCCCGCATGGCACCGCCGGCAATAATACCGGTACCTTCAGAAGCCGGTTGCATAAACACACGAGAGCCTGTGTGAGCACCTTTAACGGGATGCTGTAGCGTCCCATTATGCAATGCAATATCTACCATGTTACGCCGTGCTTTTTCCATTGCCTTTTGGATTGCTGCAGGTACTTCACGAGCTTTACCATAGCCAAAGCCAACACGTCCCTGACCATCCCCTACTACTGTAAGAGCGGTAAAGCTGAAAATACGACCACCTTTTACCGTCTTAGATACCCGATTTACCGCAATTAGTTTTTCTTGCAGTTCACCAGCTTGTTTTTCGATGTTCGCCATCTTGCCTCTACCTTAGAACTGAAGGCCAGCGTCACGGGCAGCTTCTGCCAGTGCCTTGACTCGACCATGATATTTGAAACCGGAACGGTCAAAGGAGATTTTTTCAATTCCTTTTCCCAATGCACGTAGTGCAATAGCTTTACCTACTGCTTCTGCGGCATCTTTGTTAGCGGTAGATTTCAATTGCCCATTGATAGCCTTTTCTAATGTAGAAGCGGCTGCCAAAGTTTCAGAACCGTTTGGAGCGATAACCTGCGCATAAATATGGCGCGGAGTACGGTGTACCACTAAACGGGTCGCCGCCAGTTCTTTTAGCTTACGTCGTGCGCGGGTCGCACGACGGATACGAGCTGTTTTCTTATCCATAGTGTTACCTTACTTTTTCTTAGCTTCTTTTATACGCACAACTTCATCAGCGTAACGGACACCTTTGCCTTTATAAGGCTCCGGACGTCGGTAGGCACGCAGATCTGCCGCAACCTGACCAACAACTTGTTTATTTGCCCCTTTCAGCACAATTTCAGTTTGGCTAGGGCATTCAGCAGTAATGCCTTGTGGCAGCTGATGTTTAATAGGATGAGAAAAACCTAAAGCCAATTCTACCCAATTATTTTTAACTGATGCACGGTAACCTACACCTACCAGTACCAGTTTTTTCGTAAAACCTTCAGTAACACCGATAATCATTGCATTAATCAATGAACGAGTGGTACCCGCTTGAGCCCAATTGTCAGCACCTTGGTGTAACTCAAAAATCAATGTATTTTTTTCTGTTACTTCTACTTTAACGGCGGGATGAACAGTATAAGTCAGCTCGCCATTCTTACCCTTAATCGAAATTACCTGATCGTTGAGTTTTACCTCTACACCGGCAGGAATGACGACGGGTGCTTTTGCAACACGAGACATGCTTTCCTCCGAAATTAAGCTACGTAGCAGATAATCTCGCCACCAAGACCAGCTTTGCGAGCTGCACGATCAGTCATAACACCCTTAGAGGTAGAAACAACAGCGATACCCAAGCCACCCATCACTTTTGGCAACTCATCCTTTTTCTTATAGATACGTAAACCTGGGCGGCTAATACGTTGAATTGTTTCGACCACTGCCTTCCCTTCGAAATATTTAAGTTTTAATTCCAAAACGGGTTTAGTGTTGCCTTCAATTTTAACATCTTCAATATAACCTTCTTCTTTTAGCAAATTGGAAATTGCCACTTTCAAATTGGAAGAAGGCATGGTGACCGCGATTTTTTTCGAGGATTGTCCATTACGAATGCGGGTCAGCATATCCGCAACCGGATCTTGCATGCTCATCTGTTTTTACTCCCGTGATTAATTGGTAACCTTTACCAGCTAGCCTTTCTAAGACCCGGTATTTCACCGCGCATAGCGGCTTCACGGACTTTCATACGGCTCAAACCAAACTTTCGCAAGACGGCGTGCGGGCGACCAGTTTGACGACAGCGATTACGTTGGCGACACGGGCTGGAATCACGCGGTAGCTGCTGCAGTTTAAGAACAGCATCCCAAACTGCATTACCAGATGATTTTTCATCAGTAGATATAGTCATACCCGCAGAGATAATTTTTTTTAATGCTTCGCGTTTTTCTCGATATTTGTTAGCCATTTTTACACGCACAACTTCGCGTGCTTTACATGATTGCTTAGCCATAAGTAACCCTACTTGCGAAATGGAAAGTTAAACGCCGCTAACAATAAGCGACCTTCATCATCAGATTTTGCAGTGGTAGCAATAGTAATATCCAAACCCCGTATGCGATCAACTTTATCATAGTCAATTTCTGGGAAGATGATTTGCTCTCGAACACCCATGCTATAGTTGCCACGTCCATCAAATGATTCAGGAGATAAACCACGAAAATCACGAATACGAGGGACAGCAATAGCAATTAAACGTTCAAAAAATTGCCACATACGTTTGCCACGTAAAGTCACTTTACAGCCTATCGGATAGCCCTGACGGATTTTAAAGCCTGCAACAGATTTACGTGCTTTGGTGATAAGCGGTTTTTGGCCAGAGATTGCAGTCAAATCAGCGGCGGCGTTATCCAATAATTTTTTATCAGCTATTGTCTCACCAACTCCCATGTTCAGGACGATCTTCTCGATCCGAGGGACTTGCATGACAGAACTGTAACCACATTGCTCCATCAGTTGTTTTACTACTTCATCTTTGTAGTAATCATGCAGTTTCGCCATCGTACTACTCCAAGTTTATTTTATAGTTTCTTTATTAGATTTGAAATAACGTACTTTTTTATTATCTTCAAACCTAAAACCTACGCGGTCAGCCTTGCCGGTTGTTGCATTAAATAATGCAACGTTAGAAACTTCAATAGCCGCTTCTTTCGTAACAATGCCACCAGGCTTATTCAAAGAGGCAACTGGTTTTTGGTGTTTTTTAACCAGGTTAATGCCTTCAACAATAACTTTACCCTTAGGCAAAACACTCTTTATTTTCCCGCGTTTACCTTTATCTTTTCCGGTTAACACGATAATTTCGTCATTATGACGGATTTTCGCTGCCATAGTTCGCTCCTTAGAGTACTTCTGGTGCCAGAGAAATAATTTTCATGAACTTTTCATTGCGCAGTTCACGAGTCACAGGCCCAAAAACACGGGTACCGATTGGTTGCTCATTGTTATTATTTAAAATAACACAAGCATTACTATCGAAGCGAATCATAGAACCATCTGGGCGACGTACACCCCTTCTAGTGCGCACCACTACCGCTTTCAGTACATCGCCTTTTTTCACCTTGCCACGAGGAATTGCTTCTTTGATGGTGATTTTGATGATGTCGCCGATGCCTGCGTAACGACGGTGCGAACCACCTAGAACCTTGATACACATTACGCGACGTGCACCGGAGTTGTCGGCTACGTTCAGCATAGTCTGTCCTTGGATCATGTTAGTGCTCCGCTAATATTAATAACTGTTATCTAAAACCCAAATTGGTATCTAAAATCCAAAATAGGCCGCTTGAACAAGGGCATCGCATTGTAACACTGCTGTTAACTTATAGGTAGAAAAACAAACATCCTGTTGTTGAGCAGCTTACTCGATTCATTATTCACTTATGAGATCGCTTTTTTTATGATCGCAACAAGAGTCCAAGATTTAGTCTTTGACAGTGGACGGCATTCACGGATCGTTACTATATCACCGATACTACATTGATTTTCTTCGTCATGTGCATGCAGCTTCGTCGTACGTTTTATGAATTTACCATAAATTGGATGTTTCACTATTCGCTCTATGGTAACAACAATGGATTTCTCCATTTTGTTACTGACTACGTGCCCTTGCATAGTACGGATTTTTTTACTCATTTACACACCTGCTTTTCTGTCAGTAAAGTCTTAACGCGTGCAACCTCTCGACGGACTTTTTTAAACAAATCAGATCGTTGGTGCTGACCTGTAGCCGCATGCATGCGCATGTTAAATTGCTCACGTAGCAGGTCGAGCAGTTTAGCTTTCAGCTCTTCAACGTTTTTTTCACGCAGCTCTTGTGCTCTCATTACATCACCGTTTTAGTTACAAAGGTGGTTTTTACCGGTAGCTTGGCTTTCGCTAAATCAAATGCTGCCCGGGCGGTTTCTTCGGAAACACCATTCATTTCAAACAACATTTTTCCTGGTTGAATTAGGGCAACCCAATATTCTACGTTGCCTTTACCTTTACCCATTCGTACTTCTAGTGGTTTTTGGGTGATAGGCTTGTCTGGAAATACACAAGTCCAAATTTGACCTTGACGCTTAATTCCACGTGCCAGCGCCCGACGGGCTGCTTCAATTTGACGAGCAGTCAAACGACCGCGCTCATAAGCTTTCAAGCCAAAATCACCAAAGTTAACTTTTGCACCTATGGTTACACCACGATTGCGGCCTTTCTGCATTTTACGAAACTTTGTACGCTTTGGCTGTAACATCAGCGAGTCTCCTTTTTATTGCTTTTACGCTGCTGCCGTTTTTCTTGTTGCCGCTCTTCTTTAGGTCGAGAAGTATTCAAATCTGCCGTTTTTTTTACTTCGTGCATTAAACCTAGAATCTCGCCTTTAAAGATCCATACCTTAACACCAATAACGCCGTACGTGGTATGTGCTTCAGAGAGGCTGTAATCAATATCCGCACGCAAAGTATGCAAGGGGACACGACCTTCACGATACCATTCAGTACGTGCAATTTCAGCACCACCAAGGCGGCCACTGACGTTAATTCTGATACCTTTAGCGCCAGATCGCATAGCGTTTTGTACGGCACGTTTCATTGCACGACGGAACATGACACGACGCTCTAATTGTGAAGCGACACTATCAGCGACTAATTTTGCGTCGAGTTCAGGCTTACGAATTTCTTGAATATTAATCTGTGAAGGTACAGCAGCAATATCAGCTACTTTCTTCCGTAACTCTTCTACGTCTTCACCTCTTTTCCCGATAACGATGCCAGGTCGAGCGGTATAAATAGTTACACGGATGCTCTTTGCTGGGCGCTCGATAACGATACGAGAAACAGATGCCTTGTCTAACTTCTCCATCAAAACCTGACGAATTTTCTTATCGCCGGCTAAATTGTCAGCAAATTCTTTGTCATTAACAGCATACCAGGTAGAGTCCCAATCTTTAACAATACCTAGCCTAAAGCCGTTAGGATTTACTTTTTGACCCATTGCTAGTCTCCAGAGTCTCAGCTATTTTATCAGACACGATCACAGTAATGTGGCTGGTACGCTTTAGGATACGATCAGCGCGGCCTTTTGCACGAGGCATAGTCCTTTTCATGCTAGGACCCGCGTCTACGAAAATTTTTGCAACTTTCAAATCATCTATGTCAGAGCCATCGTTGTGTTCTGCATTAGCAATAGCAGACTGCAGCACTTTCTTAACCAAAGCACTTGCCTTTTTATTGGTATAAGTCAGAATATTCAGAGCTTGCGCTACTGGTTTACCACGAACCAGATCTGCCACAAGACGCACCTTCTGAGCAGAAGAATGAGCGTGGCGATGTTGAGCGATAGTTTCCATCTCTTCCTCCTACCTTAACGTTTTTTAACCTTTTTATCGGCCACATGGCCACGATAAGTACGGGTCGATGCAAATTCTCCTAATTTGTGACCGATCATTTCTTCGGAAACAAACACGGGAACATGCTGGCGACCATTATGGATAGCGATAGTCAAATTTTCCATTTGTGGAATGATCATTGAACGACGGGACCAAGTTTTAATTGGCTTTTTATCTCCGCTTTCCAACGCCTTCTCTACCTTCTTCAGCAAGTGATGGTCTATAAAAGGACCTTTCTTGAGAGAACGTGGCATGGCTTATCCTCTAATATATAGTTATTTTTTACTACGGTGACGTACGATGAATTTATCAGTACGTTTGTTATTCCGCGTTTTTTTACCTTTGGTTTGAACTCCCCAAGGTGTTACTGGGTGTTTACCAAAATTACGACCTTCACCACCACCGTGAGGGTGATCGACTGGGTTCATCGCCGTACCACGGACAGTGGGACGGATACCGCGCCAACGACTCGCACCTGCTTTTCCCAAAACACGTAACATATGTTCGGCATTTCCTATTTCACCTATAGTAGCGCGACAATCAGCCAAAATTTTACGCATTTCACCAGAACGTAGACGCAGGGTAACATAGGCATCTTCACGAGCAACAATTTGAACGTAAGCACCAGCAGAACGTGCCAATTGGCCACCTTTACCTGGTTTCATCTCTATGTTGTGTACTGTTGTACCCACTGGTATGTGGATCATCGGTAGACAGTTTCCATTTTTTATAGGAGCGTCAACACCTGATTGGATGGAATCACCTGACTTTAGCCCTTTTGGCGCTAATATATAACGGCGTTCACCATCTCGATATAAAATTAACGCAATATTGGCAGAACGGTTTGGATCGTACTCCAGGCGTTCAACCACAGCTGGGATATCGTCTTTACTACGTTTAAAATCCACTAGACGATAATGTTGTTTATGTCCACCACCGATATGACGGGTAGTAATACGACCGTTATTGTTACGGCCACCGCTTTTGCTTAATTTTTTAAGCAGCGGGGCATATGGCTTACCCTTGTGTAGCTCAGAGTTCACCACTTTAACAACGTGACGACGACCCGGAGATGTAGGTTTACATTTAACAAGTAGTACCATTGTTTGCTCTCCTTCGACTTACTCTGTGCTGCCGCTGAGATCCAGCGTATGGCCTTCTTCCAAGGTAATGTAAGCTTTTTTCCAGTCACTACGACGACCAACATGCTTACCATGACGCGTCGCCTTACCTTTTACTAGCAAGGTGTTTACGTTTTTGACTTTGACTTCGAATAATTTACTCACCGCGTCTTTAATTTCTGCTTTAGTCGCATCTTTCATGACTTTAAACACGCAAGTGTTGTGCTTCTCCATCACTAGAGTCGCTTTTTCCGATACCTGTGGTTTACACAGTACTTTTAGCAGACGTTCTTCACGGATCATGTCAACATCTCCTCAATTTGCTGTACTGCATCAGTAGTCATAACCACTTTGTCAAAAGCGATCAGGCTGACGGGATCGATACCTGCAACATCAAGAACGTCAACTTTATACAAATTACGAGCGGCTAAGAACAGATTATCAGCGACTTCTTTAGTTACGATCAACACATCTTCCAGAGCCATTTCTTTCAGTTTCTGCAGTAATAGCTTAGTCTTAGGTGCTTCTACAGAAAAATCTTTGACGACGATTAGACGATCCTGGCGTACCAACTCAGACAGAATACTTTTTAATGCACCACGGTACATCTTTTTATTAACTTTTTGACTGTGATCCTGAGGCTTAGCGGCAAAAGTTACACCACCGGAACGCCAGATTGGACTCTTTACAGAACCAGCCCGTGCACGGCCAGTACCTTTTTGACGCCAAGGTTTTTTACCGGAGCCTGTCACCTCAGCACGCGTTTTTTGAGCACGAGTACCTTGACGAGCGCCTGCTGCGTAAGCAACAACCACCTGATGTACTAGCGCCTCATTGAACACACGCCCGAAGGTAGTTTCAGAAACCGTCAGCACACCTTGCGTGTCTTTTATTGCCAATTCCATTCTATCTCCTCGACGCTACGCCTTGACAGCAGGTTTAACGATCAGGTTACCACCGGTTGCTCCCGGTACAGCACCTTTGACCAGCAGTAAGTTGCGCTCAGCATCAACACGCACTACATCTAAACTTTGAACGGTTACACGTTCATCACCCAGGTGACCTGCCATTTTTTTGCCTTTAAATACTTTTCCCGGCGTCTGATTCTGACCGATAGAACCCGGTGCACGGTGAGACAAAGAGTTACCGTGGGTGGCATCTTGAGTACGGAAGTTCCAGCGCTTTACTACCCCTGCAAAACCTTTACCTTTCGATGTTCCAGTAACGTCAACTTTTTTAACATCGGCGAAAATTTCAACGGTTATTTCTTCGCCACGCGAAAATTTTTGGGCTTCTGCTATCCGAAATTCCCACAACCCACGGCCAGCCATTACCGGTGTTTTATTTTGTAATATTTTCTTTTCTATATTTATTTTTTCAGGATTATCCCGGTCTGGTTTTTGTTCACGGGTAGTCTTAGTTCCCAAAAAATGGCCTGCTGAGGCTTTATTAATTGCGTGTCTGTTAAAAACTTTAACTTCAACTTCTTCCTTTTTGTTTTTCCGGATATCCTTACACCTGATTTTTTTAGTACCAGTAGTGACTTGAATAGCAGAATAACCATCTGTATCCAAGGTCTTAACCTCAGTCACTCTGTTTGCTTCAATTTCGATAACAGTGACTGGGATTGAAACACCTTCTTCTGTGAAGATACGTGTCATACCCAATTTTTTACCGATTAAACCCATTTCATTTTTACTAGTCATTGTTTCAACCCCTAATCGTTCAATGACCTGATTAACCCAGGCTGATCTGCACATCGACACCGGCAGCCAGATCCAGACGCATCAGAGCATCAACGGTTTTCTCGGTTGGCTCAACGATGTCAATCAGACGCTTATGAGTAAGAATTTCATACTGATCACGGGCGTCTTTATTGACGTGTGGAGAAATCAGGATGGTAAAACGCTCTTTGCGGGTCGGCAGCGGAATAGGACCCCGAACTTGCGCACCAGTACCCTTTGCCGTTCGGACAATTTCATCGGTGGATCGATCAATCAAGAGATGATCAAACGCTTTTAGACGAATACGGATTCTTTGCTTCTGCATTAGACCAGAGCTCCAATTATTTATAAAAGCAACAGACTGCTGCTTAATCCATTTCAACCAATGGGAGTAAGTACAGTCGTTCAACATATAACTCCCCTATTGGGAGTGTTGTTTCGGCACCTAAAATAGCGTACCCGCTGACAGGCTAGCCTTATAACCTGACCTACAGATATTCGGCAGGCCAGCGGGATTATACGTAAATCAAGGTAGGAAGCAAGACAGTGTTAAGGATCTACTAAGAAACTTGCTAAAATAAATTAGAATAGGCGTTAAAAATGGCAAAAAGGGCGTTATGCTTGCCCTTTTTGTTTATGCCTTACTCGATAATTTTAGTCACTACACCTGCGCCCACAGTCTTGCCACCTTCACGAATGGAAAACTTTAAGCTTTCGTCCATCGCGATGGGGGAAATTAAGGTAACCGTTAGTTTTATTTTGTCACCTGGCATGACCATTTCAATCCCTTCTGGCAACTTGATGCTACCGGTTACATCCGTGGTGCGGAAGTAAAACTGAGGGCGGTAATTACTAAAGAAAGCTGTATGACGACCACCTTCGTCTTTGGTTAAAATATAAACCTCTGCTTCAAATTTAGTGTGAGGGGTAATACTTTTTGGCTTACATAAAACCTGACCGCGTTCGATCTCTTCACGTTTGGTTCCACGGAGCAAAATACCTACGTTTTCACCAGCACGGCCTTCATCTAGTAGTTTGCGGAACATTTCAACACCGGTACAGGTAGTCTTAGTTGTAGATTTAATACCGACAATTTCCACTTCTTCACCGACTTTGATAATCCCCTTTTCTACACGACCGGTTACTACAGTGCCACGGCCAGAAATAGAGAAGACATCTTCAATAGGTAACAAAAATGGCTGATCAATAGCACGCTCTGGTTCAGGGATGTAGTTATCTAAGGCTTCAGCAAGTTCGATGATTTTCTCTTCCCACTCTGCTTCTTTACCTTCTAGTGCTCTTAGCGCTGAGCCTTTAATCACCGGGGTATCATCACCAGGAAAACCATACTCAGTCAGCAAATCACGAACTTCCATTTCAACCAATTCTAACAATTCTTGATCGTCAACCATGTCGCATTTATTCATAAATACGATCATGTAAGGAACGCCGACTTGACGGCCTAACAAGATGTGTTCACGTGTTTGCGGCATGGGACCATCAGTTGCGGCAACAACCAAAATTGCCCCATCCATTTGAGCGGCACCGGTGATCATGTTTTTCACGTAATCGGCATGCCCTGGGCAGTCAACATGTGCATAATGGCGTTTTTCCGTGTCATATTCAACATGAGAGGTATTGATAGTAATTCCGCGTGCTTTTTCTTCCGGCGCGTTATCTATCTGATCAAATGCCTTTGCACTACCGCCATACTTTTTGGCCAATACGGTAGTAATGGCAGCGGTTAAGGTTGTTTTACCATGATCAACGTGACCAATGGTACCTACATTAATATGCGGTTTTGTACGTTCAAATTTTTCTTTAGACACAATTATATTCCTCAGTCTGATGCTTTTTGTAAATTCAAAGAAGCACTAATCTAAATTTTAGCTCCGTAAATTTATTTTTTACGAGCTTCGATAACGACCTGAGCGACGTTAGGCGGCGCTTCTTGGTACTTCAGAAATTCCATAGAATAAGAGGCACGCCCCTGACTCTGAGAACGCAGATCTGTAGCATAACCGAACATTTCAGACAACGGAACCTGAGCACGAATCGTTTTACCGGTCGCGGTATCTTCCATACCTTCGATCATACCACGACGACGGTTCAAATCACCGATAACATCACCCATATACTCTTCTGGTGTTTCAACTTCAACTTGCATGATGGGTTCTAACAATGCGGGCTTGGCTTTCATGAAGGCTTCTTTGAAGGCTACAGAACCCGCAATTTTAAACGCCAGTTCAGAGGAGTCAACGTCATGAAAGGATCCGTCAAATAAGGTAACTTTTATATCAACAATCGGATATCCCGCCAAAACACCATTTTTCAGTTGTTCTTGGATACCTTTATCTACCGCGGGGATGTATTCTTTCGGAATAACACCACCTTTGATTGCATCAACAAATTCATAACCCGCCCCACCAGGCTCCAAAGGTTCAATACGTAACCATACATGACCAAATTGACCACGGCCACCAGACTGTTTAACGTGTTTGCCTTCTTGTTCGACAGTGGATCGAATCGTTTCACGGTAAGCAACCTGAGGTTTACCTACATTAGCTTCTACATTAAATTCACGGCGCATCCGATCACATAAGATATCGAGGTGCAGTTCACCCATACCTGCCATGATGGTTTGACCGGATTCTTCGTCAGTGGAAACACGAAATGAAGGGTCTTCTTTTGCCAGGCGACTCAAAGCAATACTCATTTTTTCTTGATCAGCTTTGGTTTTAGGCTCTACAGCAACAGAGATGACGGGTTCCGGAAATTCCATCCGTTCTAAGATTATCTGCTTATTTTTATCGCAAAGTGTTTCGCCGGTGGTGACATCTTTCAAGCCAACAGCCGCAGCAATATCACCCGCATAAACTTCTTTAATTTCTTCCCGCTTGTTAGCATGCATTTGTACAATGCGACCAAGGCGTTCCTTTTTTCCTTTTACTGGATTAAATATCTCCTCACCAGACTTAACCTTCCCAGAATAAACACGGAAGAAAGTCAGGCTGCCAACAAAAGGATCATTGGCAATCTTGAAGGCCAGCGCAGAAAAGGGCTCGTCATCGTTGGCATGACGTTCGGCAGGGGTATCCTTCCCATCATTCAAGATACCATTAATGGCGGCCACATCCGTTGGTGCTGGAAGATATTCAACTACGGCATCCAACATGGCCTGCACGCCTTTATTTTTAAAGGCAGAACCACAGGTTACTAGGATGATTTCATTGTTTAAGACCCGCTGACGTAAACCCTGCTTGATTTCTTTTTCAGTTAGCTCTTCACCATTGAGATATTTGTTCATTAACTCTTCTGATGCTTCAGCCGCTTCTTCGATCACATGGAGGCGACGATCATTGGCCTGTTCACTCATATTCGTCGGGATATCTTCGTATTCGAACGTCACCCCTTGATCTGTTTCATTCCATTTAATTGCCTTCATTTTGACAAGATCGATCACACCGGTGAAGTTTTCTTCCTTGCCGATTGGCAACTGAATTTCTACAGGGCGTGCCGCTAGGCGTGATTCGAGTTGTTTAACGACTTTTTGGAAATCTGCCCCCATACGATCCATCTTGTTTACAAACGCGATGCGGGGCACTTTATATTTGTTCGCTTGACGCCATACGGTTTCAGATTGTGGTTGAACACCACCCACCGCGCAGTAAACCATTACTGCACCATCAAGAACACGCATAGAACGTTCTACTTCGATAGTAAAATCAACGTGTCCTGGGGTGTCAATGATATTGATACGATGGGGTTGAAACTGTTTAGCCATACCAGACCAAAAACAGGTTGTCGCAGCAGAAGTAATAGTGATACCTCGTTCCTGCTCCTGTTCCATCCAGTCCATAGTTGCTGCGCCTTCGTGAACCTCACCAATTTTATGGTTAACACCGGTGTAGAATAAAACACGTTCAGTGGTGGTGGTTTTACCGGCGTCGATATGAGCACTGATACCGATGTTACGATAGCGCTCAATGGGTGTTTGACGAGCCATTTTGTTTATCTCCTAGAGCGTTCAATTTATCCCATGCGAGGGCTGTTTTCTGCCTGCTGCATGGGGAAATATCATAAATGACACTGCTCTTAATCATTACCAGCGGTAGTGAGCGAACGCTTTGTTAGCTTCCGCCATACGATGAACATCTTCACGTTTTTTAACAGCAGAGCCTTTGTTTTCTAGCGCGTCAAACAATTCATGCGCCAAGCGTACAGCCATTGATTTATCACTGCGTTTACGAGCAGCATCAACGAGCCAACGCATTGCCAGTGCATTACGGCGAACCGGACGAACTTCAACGGGCACCTGATAAGTGGAACCACCTACCCGCCGGGATTTAACTTCTACCGTCGGACGTACGTTGTTAAGTGAGATTTCGAAAGCGTCCAAAGGCGCTTTAGCAGAGCGCTTGGCTAATTCTTCCAAGGCACTGTAGACAATAGCTTCGGCAGTAGATTTTTTACCGTCTACCATTAAAATATTAACAAATTTGGCCAGTAGCTCAGATCCAAATTTAGGATCGGGCAAAATTTTACGTTGACCAATAACACGACGACGTGGCATGGAAATAACTCCGTTGTTAATTCAGGGGTGTCCAAAACTCGATGAGTTTATTTTGACATTAAATAGTTTGGCCTTACTTAACGAAGTAATCATTAAGCCTTTGGCTTCTTCACACCATATTTGGAGCGAGCTTGTTTACGATCTTTAACGCCAGAGCAGTCGAGCGCTCCACGGACAGTGTGGTAACGTACACCGGGTAAATCTTTAACACGACCTCCGCGGATCAAAATCACCGAGTGCTCTTGCAAGTTATGTCCTTCACCACCAATATAAGAGGTGACTTCAAAACCGTTAGTTAAACGTACCCGGCATACTTTACGTAGTGCCGAGTTGGGTTTTTTCGGTGTAGTAGTGTATACCCTGGTACAGACACCACGTTTTTGCGGGCAAGAAGCCAACGCAGGAACGTTGCTTTTTGCAGCCCTCTTGCGGCGAGGCTTACGAACCAGCTGGTTAATCGTTGTCATTATAAAAAACTCCTAGCTCTTTGCTATGTAAACGGTGATAAATCTGTCCAATATTAAACTATTTGTATAACTTACTGCGTGGCATCAATTCTACGTTATGCGGTGCTTAGCATCTTCATTCAAGAAGATTTGGGACAGGCTCTAAGCGGTTGCTGCGCGCCGGGTGCCTTAACTTTACGCCCCGCCCTACGGTTTTGCAGGCAGTCTTTCGTACCGCTAGTAAAATATAGGGACGCGGAATTCTATGGCTGACTATACAAGGAGTCAAGAAATATACAACAATAGAACCGTTGACAGAAGTATTAAAGAGCCATGTTAAAGCGTTATATACCCTTCGCCTTTGAGGCCGCCGCGTTGTTGGCTGTGGGTATTCGCCTCATCAGGTAGTCTATCTACGCTCATCGGCCTCACAGCCTGGCCGCCTAGCGGTAACTTCAAGGACGAAGGGTATAGCGTCGGGATCACCAGGCAAAGTGTTGATGATGCTTTACAGTTAAGTCAACAAAACCAGCATAGTCGATTACGGTAACAATTTCTGATATTTTTTCGTTCAAACCCCGTGCCGATAAGTCATCTTTTAACGCAAATAGATTTTTCGATTGACTCAATAGGTTGTTAAATATCTCACTGTCTTTTATTACTGCCGTTACGCCATCTTGTAAAAATAAGATGTCATCTTTTGGGGTCACTAATGCTAATAAATAAGATAAATCGCTTTGGTAAGGAGAGCGGCTAACAGTGTATAACATGTTGATATCCCAGATACCTTGGTTATACCCTTCGCCTTTCAAGTTACGGCGGCGTTGTCTGCGGGTGCTCGCCGAATCACGTAGTATGTCTACGCTCATCGGTCGGTCGCCCTTGCCGCCTTGCCGTAACTCGAAATTCATTGGGTATAGACCTCAAAATGTCAGTACCGTATCGTATTGCTTTAAGTTATCGCGTACATCGGCTAAAGGAAGTATTTCTACGGTAAGGAGCCAGTTATTAGTTTTGCTTAATCCACGCTGTTGGAGTGACCTTTCACATAGATAACATTTTTTTACCTCATACAAAGTCAGAAGATTAAAGGTGGCAATATAATTTCGCGCCAAAATTTTTTCTGGCTGTTGCTGAGATAAAAGCTGTAATACACCGTCTGCAATAAAAAAAACGCCAATATTTTCATTTTTAGTAAAGGCCAAGGTGGCAAGCAAAGCGTCTAATCCCTCTCTGCCCGCTGCAGAGCCATGTGGAGCTTGAGTAAAAACAAAAGCTACAGATTTACTGGCGTTTTTTATCATGGGTTTACTCAATATTTTGGATCTGTTCACGCATCTGCTCAATTAACACTTTAAGTTGAATGGCAGCGTTAGTGACATCAGTGTTGATTGATTTCGAGGCCAAGGTGTTTGACTCACGATTAAATTCTTGCATCATAAAATCAAGCTGCCGGCCCACAGCTTCCTTTTTGTTTAAAATATGGCGTGTTTCTTTTATGTGGGAGTCTAAACGCTCCAGCTCTTCGGCAACATCAATGCGTTGAGCAATGAGTAAAAGTTCTTGTTCCAGGCGCGTATTTTCCAGTTGGATTTTTGCTTCGTCTAATTTGCTTAATAATCGTTCACGTTGCCATTGTAAAATAGCAGGCATATGAATCCGTATGTTAGCGATTTCTTTATTCATGCCTTCAAGACGATGTTCAATCATTTTTTTCAATGCCTCGCCTTCTATTTTACGAGACTGGATAAAATCATCTAATACGAGCTCTAAAGCTGGCATCAACTCATCACTAATAACGTCTAGATCTTGCTCTTCTGCTACCATCACGCCAGGCCAACGTAAGATATCAAGCGGATTGATTTCACCTTCATCACTTTTCCTTTTGACCCATCTAGCGGCCTCTACTAGCTGTTCGGCTAATTTTTCGTTGAGGATAAGCGGTTTTTGCGCATTGCCATCCGATTGAAAATGCAAATTACATTCTACTTTTCCGCGCGTCAAACGGCTTCGAAGGTGCGTTCGGATACGTGGCTCTAGGCCACGAAAGGGTTCTGGCAAACGAAGAGAGGTATCTAAATAGCGGTGATTAACGGAACGAAGTTCCCAGAAAGCGCTGCCCCATTCGCCTTTAATATCGCGCCTAGCGTACGCTGTCATGCTGCGGATCATGATTATGTTGACCTATCCTAAAAGAGAAAGATTATAGTCTTACTGCTTCGGTGAGGATAGGTATATCATCACTTAGGCTCTATAATGCCTCTCCATATCGATTGAAACTGGAGAAAATCCATGCGTTTAGCAGGCCGAGCAGCTGAGCAAGTCCGCCCTTTAACCCTAACCCGTCATTATACAAAGTACGCTGAAGGTTCAGTGTTGGTTGAATTTGGTGACACTAAGGTCTTGTGTACCGCGACGATAGAAGAAGGGATCCCGCGTTTTCTCAAAGGTAAAGGGCAAGGCTGGATCACCGCTGAATATGGCATGCTCCCTCGTTCTACTCATAGCCGTAATGCCCGGGAGGCGGCGAAGGGGAAACAAGGGGGGCGTACATTAGAAATTCAGCGTTTGATCGCGCGTTCGCTCAGGGCGGCTGTTGATCTGCAAAAACTCGGTGAGCACACTATCACTATTGATTGTGATGTGTTGCAAGCTGATGGGGGCACCCGTACTGCCGCGATCAGCGGTGCCAGTGTGGCATTGGCTGATGCGTTGGAAAAAGCGGTGCTCAAAAAGAAGTTGAAAAAAAATCCGATGAAAGGATTGGTTGCGGCGATTTCGGTCGGTATCGTCAAAAATGAAGCCTTAGGTGATCTGGAATATTTGTGTGATCTGGAATATACCGAGGACGCTAATGCTGAAACTGATATGAATGTCGTGATGATGGAAGATTATCAGATGATTGAAGTACAGGGAACCGCAGAAGGCAAACCATTCAGTCATGAACAATTGTTAACATTATTGGCATTGGCACGTGGCGGTATAGGGACTATTTTTCAAGCCCAAAAAGCCGCTTTAGCGATAAATTCCTGTCTTTAATATACCCAATGAATTTCGAGTTACGGCAAGGCGGCAATCAATCGAATCCCAGGAGTGTACAAGTAGTACATGACAGAGGATGAGAGATCGCTGCCAACGCCGCCGTAGCTTGAAAGGCGAAGGGTATAGAGCCTATTCAAATCTCCTTGAGCGATGCTCAATTGAGGAAAAAACCGATGAAAGATTATCAACGTGATTTTATTAAATTTGCCATCGATAAACAGGTTTTAACCTTTGGCGAGTTCACATTAAAGTCTGGGCGAGTGAGCCCCTATTTTTTTAATGCCGGGCGGTTTAATACAGGTAGAGATCTCGCAAAATTAGGCCGTTTCTATGCCGCCGCATTAATGGCGGCTGGTATTGAATTTGACCTCTTATTCGGTCCTGCTTACAAAGGCATTCCTATTGTTACCACCACCGCTGTCGCTTTGGCTAATCATCATGATAAAGACATTCCTTACTGTTTTAATCGTAAGGAGGCTAAAAATCATGGTGAAAAAGGCATGTTAGTCGGCAGCCCGTTACAAGGGCGCGTTATATTGGTCGATGATGTCATCACTGCGGGGACAGCCATTCGTGAATCGATGGGCATCATTAATGCGCAAGGCGCCTCATTAGCCGGTGTGATGATTGCATTAGACCGACAAGAACGCGGCGATCAGGCAATTTCTGCGGTTCAAGAAGTTGAGCAATGCTATCAGTGTAAAGTCTTTTCTATTGTGACGCTTAGTGACGTAATCACTTATTTAACAAATTTGGAAGAAGAAGAGCCTAAGTGGGTTAAACAATTGAACGCGATGAATGAATATCACAGAGATTATGGTATTAAATTTTAACTCGATTTCCTCTTTAATAGGCATAGAAATAGCCTATCGGTGAGATAGGCTTTTTCTACAGTAAAACGAGTGATTAAATTAAACGCTGTAGTACATCTCAAATTCAAGCGGATGAGGCGTCATGCGAATACGTTCCACTTCTACTTGATGCAAAGCAATATAAGCATCGATAGTCTCATCGTCTAAAATATTACCGCGCTTCAAGAACTGACGATCTCCATCTAATGCCATGAGCGCTTCTTCTAGAGAACTGGCTACCTTTGGAATTTTCTGTGTTTCTTCAAACGGCAAATGATATAAATCTTTGTCCATCGCCACACCGGGATCAATTTTATTGATAATGCCATCCAACCCTGCCATCAGCTGAGCGGTAAAAGCCAAATACGGATTGGCGGCTGGATCGGGAAAACGAACTTCAATGCGACGAGCCTTTGGATTAGAGACGAGCGGAATACGAATAGAAGCAGAGCGATTAGCCGTCGAATAAGCCAACATGACCGGCGCTTCGTAACCAGGTACCAGACGTTTATAAGAATTGGTCGTTGGATTCGTAAATGCGTTGATGGCTTTAGCATGTTTGATAATACCGCCAATATAAAATAGCGCTATTTCGGACAGACCGCCGTATTTATCGCCGGAGAATAAATTTTCGCCATTTTTTAACAAAGACATATGGCAGTGCATGCCTGACCCATTATCACCAAACATAGGCTTTGGCATGAAAGTGGCCGTTTTACCAAAATTATGAGCAACATTGTGCACGACATATTTATAAATTTGGATTTCATCGGCTTTTTTCGTCAGGGTATTAAAGCGAGTGGCTACCTCATTCTGACCTGCCGTCGCGACTTCGTGGTGATGCGCTTCAATGATTAGCCCCATGTCTTCCATCGTTAAGCACATGGTAGAACGTAAATCTTGTGAAGAATCAATGGGAGGAACGGGAAAATAACCCCCTTTTACCGCAGGGCGATGACCTTTGTTGCCGCCTTCATATTTCGTACTCGAATTCCATGCCCCCTCAATATCGTCTATGGAAACGTGACAACCTGAAATGCTGCTGCCAAAGCGAACATCATCAAAAAGAAAAAATTCAGGCTCGGGTCCGAAGAATACCTGGTCAGCGACGCCGGATGCTTTTAAATAAGCTTCGGCCTGTTTAGCAATAGAACGTGGATCACGCGCATAACCTTGTCGAGTATCGGGTTCGAGGACATCACAACGAATCAGTAAAGTGGTGTCTTCGAAAAAGGGATCCAGTACTGCTGTGTCGGTGTCTGGCATTAGCAGCATGTCAGATTGGTTGATTGGCTTCCAGCCAGCAATAGAAGAGCCATCAAACATTTTGCCTTCTTTAAAGAAATCAGCATTGATCTGACTAGAAGGAAGAGTGACGTGCTGTTCTTTTCCTTTGGTATCAGTGAAACGTAAATCGACAAACTTCACTTCATGATTTTTCAGCATCGTCATAACGTCTTCAACGGACATACTTATCATCTCCTGGGGTTATCATCGTATTTCTCCTCGACCAGCCTGTAATATTCAGTCTTAAAATATACTATACCCTTCGTCTTTCAAGTTACGGCTTTGTTGTCTGCGGGTGCTCGCCGAATCACGCAGTATGTCTACGCTCATCGGTCGGTCGCCCTTGCCGCCTTGCCGTAACTCGAAATTCATTGGGTATAACGCGTAATTAACTGATTAAAAGGTTTAACCACTTGTTTAGTCCCTAGCTTAATGCGTGTACAATGCGCTATTTGTAAATGCTTGAGGCAAAAGCTGTGACTGAAAATTTACGTAACATCGCCATTATCGCACACGTTGACCATGGAAAAACCACCCTGGTTGATAAATTGCTACAACAGTCTGGTACCTTTGATGCGCGCGTTGAAGCAACAGAGCGTGTCATGGATTCCAACGATCTGGAAAAAGAACGCGGGATCACTATTCTGGCAAAAAATACGGCCATTAAGTGGAAAGATTACCGTATTAACATTGTCGATACCCCGGGGCATGCCGATTTTGGCGGCGAAGTTGAGCGTGTATTGTCGATGGTTGACTCGGTGCTGCTGGTGGTCGATGCGCTGGATGGCCCAATGCCACAGACACGTTTTGTGACGCAAAAGGCGTTTTCGCATGGTTTGAATCCCATCGTGGTGATCAATAAAGTGGATCGCCCTGGGGCGCGACCGGATTGGGTGCTTGATCAGGTATTTGATTTGTTTGACAAGTTAGGTGCTACTGATAAACAACTCGAGTTTCCGGTTATTTATGCATCGGCATTGCTAGGGATCGCAGGTATTGAACATGAAAAAATGGCGACTGATATGACGCCATTGTATCAAACTATTGTTGATAAGGTCGCAGCCCCACAGGTTGAAGCTAATGGCACATTACAGATGCAGATCTCCCAGTTGGATTACAATAGCTATGTTGGTGTTATCGGTATCGGGCGCATCAAACGCGGTACGGTTAAACCTAATCAACAAGTGAGTATTATTGATAGTGAAGGTAAAACCCGTAATGGCAAAGTGGGTAAAGTATTCAGCCATCTGGGCTTGGAACGTATTGAAACCACCTTGGCGGAAGCCGGTGATATCATTGCTATTACGGGTCTTGACGAATTGCATATCTCAGATACCATTTGTGATGTTAATGCGGTTGAAGCGCTCCCCGCCCTTTCTGTTGATGAACCTACTGTTAACATGTACTTCTGTGTTAATACTTCGCCATTTTGTGGTAAAGAAGGTAAATATGTTACCTCACGTCAGATATTAGAGCGCCTGAAAAAAGAATTGGTACATAATGTCGCGTTGCGGGTAGAAGAGACGGAGGATGCTGATGCCTTCCGTGTCTCCGGTCGTGGTGAACTTCATTTGTCAGTATTGATTGAAAATATGCGCCGTGAAGGGTTTGAACTGGCGGTATCGCGCCCTAAAGTGATCTATCGTGAAGTGGACGGCCGCGTTCAAGAGCCTGTTGAAAACGTCACCTTGGATATTGAAGAACAACATCAAGGTGCGGTTATGCAAGCCTTGGGTGGGCGTAAAGGCGATGTTAAGGATATGGCTCCTGACGGCAAAGGGCGTGTCCGTTTAGATTATGAGATCCCAAGCCGAGGCCTGATTGGTTTTCGGACTGAATTTATGACCCTGACATCAGGTACCGGGTTACTTTACTCAACCTTCAGCCATTATGATGATGTAAAGCCGGGGGAAATCGGTCAGCGTCAGAATGGTGTGCTAATTTCTAACGGTCAGGGTAAAGCGGTTGCTTTTGCCTTATTTAGTTTACAAGATCGAGGAAAACTGTGTTTAGGTCACGGAGCAGAAGTCTATGAAGGCCAAATAATCGGTATTCATTCTCGTTCTAATGATTTGACTGTTAACTGTTTGACCGGTAAAAAATTAACCAATATGCGTGCATCAGGTACGGATGAAGCGACTACGCTGGTTCCCCCCATCAAAATGTCGTTGGAACAAGCATTAGAGTTTATCGATGATGACGAATTGGTAGAAATAACGCCACTCTCTATCCGCATTCGTAAACGCCATCTCACAGAAAATGATCGTAAGCGTGCTACTCGAGGTCGCAAAGAGATATAATTTTTTATTAGACTTTTTGCAAAACCGTCGTTCACGTTATACCCACATCCCTTGAAGTTGCTGCTAGGCGGCCAAGGCGTGAGACCGATGAGCGTAGACGTACTACGTGATTCGGCGAACGCCCGCAGCCAACACGCGGCGGCTTCAAAGGCGAAGGTTATACAAGAGATTTCGAGACTGGGAGATGGGTTTTATGTACCACCTACGTGTACCCACAACAGAACAAGAAATAAAAGATTATTACCAATTTCGTTGGGAAATGTTGCGTAAACCATTACATCAACCTAAGGGATCGGAAAAAGATGCTTATGATGCCTTTGCCCATCATCAGATGGTGGTCGATAGGCGAGGTAAACCCGTTGCTATAGGGCGGCTTTATATTAATGCTGATAATGAAGCCTCTATCCGTTTTCTGGCAGTAGATCCCACCCTGCGCGCTAAAGGGTTCGGTACCTTAGTGGCGATGACGTTAGAATCGGTTGCCCGCCAAGAGGGCGTAAAACGTGTTGTTTGCAGTGCTCGTGAAGACACTGTGGGATTTTTTGCTAAATTAGGTTTTGTCAGTCAAGGAGAGATGACGGCGTCTCAAACAACCCCAATACGTCATTTTTTGATGATTAAACCGGTGGCGACGATGGACGATATTCTGCATCGCCCTGATTGGTGTACTCAACTTCAGCAAGCTTGGTATGACAATATTCCTCTGAGTGAAAAAATGGGGATACGTATCAGCCAATATACCGGACAGAGTTTTGTTACCACCATGCCTGAAGCAGGAAACCAAAATCCACATCAGATCTTGTTTGCCGGAAGCTTATTTTCACTCGCCACACTGACCGGCTGGGGATTGATTTGGTTATTGTTGCGGGAACGTAATCTAGGGGGAGCTATTATTCTTGCCGATTCTCATGTGCGTTATAGCAAGCCGATTACCGGCAGACCAAAAGCGGTTGCGGATTTAAGCTCTTTTTGTGGTGATCTTGATCGTTTAGCACGGGGATGTAAGGCTAGAGTGCAGTTAGAGGTTAATTTGTTCAGTGATAATAAAGAAAATCTAAATAATAAAGGGGCTTTATTCTCAGGAACCTATATGGTTACAGCAGGATCTAAGAATTAAAGAGTGTGAGGATTAAAAGGTGTTTTAATGAACAGCACAACCCAACAAAAATCGTTACTCACACAGGCCATGAATTTGTGTAAACAACGAAAAGCCAACCTAACCCCACAGCGATTAGAAGTGTTGCGTTTAATAGTACAACAACAAAGGGCGATCAGCGCCTATGACTTGTTGGATAAACTACGGATCGCAAAGCCGCAAGCTAAACCCCCTACCGTTTATCGTGCGTTAGATTTTTTGCTAGCACAGGGCTTGATCCACCGTGTCGAATCCACTAACAGTTACGTGCTTTGCCACCATTTTTTAGAGCCTGCTCACACCTCGGTATTATTTATTTGTGATTGCTGTGGTTCAGTTATCGAACACCCCACCACTGACATTAAGCAGATACTGCTCGAGCTAGCTAAACAGGACGGATTTGTATTGCGTCATAGTGTGGTTGAGGTGGATGGATTATGTTCTAGCTGTGCCGATCATCGCATGGTGACGAATTCTTCAGCAGCGGTGGGGTGAATAGCCACAGTATTATCGAAATCCTTTTTAGTTGCTCCCATTTTTATCGCCACGGCAAACCCTTGTAAGATTTCATCCATCCCGTAGCCAATACCGTGCAGCCCGACGATTTTTTCATCATTTCCTATGCAAACCAGTTTCATGCAACAGGGTTGACGATGCTGAGTCACCGCACTGTACATCGCAGTAAAAGAAGATTGATAAACCTTAACCATCTCCTCACCAAATTTTTCTTTCGCTTCGGGTTCAGTCAAACCTAGGGTACCAATCGGTGGGTGGCTAAAGACGACGGTGGGAATATGGGTGTAATCGAGATGTTCGTTGGGTTTATTGTTGAATAAACGTTCAGAAAGACGGCGACCTGCCGCAACGGCAACGGGGGTTAATTCCACTGCGCCGGTATTATCCCCCACGGCGTAAATGCCTTTAACGTTAGTATTTTGGTATTGATCAACCTCGATATAGCCTTTGTCGTTTGTTTTTACGCCACAGGCCGATAAGTTGAGATTATCTGTCATGGGCTTGCGGCCGATGGCCCAAATCAGTTGATCAACAGTGACGTCTTGGCCATTTGTTAACTGTAGCGTTAAACTCCCATCGGCATTTTTAATCACCGCTTTGGCTGTCGATTCTGTGTGCAGTTGAGGTCCTTCGCTTTTCATTACTTGTATTAAGGTTTCAACAATGAGTGGATCAAAATGCCGCAAAGGGGCGTTTTGACGTACCAACAGATGGGTTTCAACACCTAATGCATTTAATACGCCGGCGATTTCTACCGCAATATAGCCAGCACCGACTACGGCTACCCGTTTGGGCATTTGATCCAATGCAAAAAAACCATCAGAATCGATGCCATATTCAGCACCAACAATATCAGGACGATGGGGATAGCCACCCGTAGCGATCAAAATATGGTCGGCGGTAATTTGTTCACCATTCACGGCAATCGTATGTGTATCAACAAAATGCGCCGAACCTTTAATCACATCCACATGATTTTTGCTTAAAACTTTGTCATAAGATTGATGAATACGATCAATATAAGCACTTCGGTTTTCGATCAATGTTTGCCAATTAAACGCATTATTTGTCATGGTAAAACCGTAATCAGGCGCATATAAGCGAACAGCATCAGCAATTTGAGCGGCATGCCACATGATTTTTTTTGGCACGCAGCCAACATTGACGCAGGTTCCTCCCAACTGTTTGGCTTCAATCAATGCGCATTTTTTGCCATAGCTGGCGGCTCGATTTATAGAAGCGATACCACCACTGCCGCCACCAATAGCTAAGTAATCATAATGTTTGTTCATTCGCATAGGCTCTTAGTTAAATAGTTAATTAGCAATAAAACGTTTTGTATCCGTCAACACTTGCAGTAAAAGTGATAGTGATGGTTTATTGTCTTTTATCTCATGCCCCTGTTGATCGTAAATACAGTGTTTCCCTTCTTGATATAATATCGTTTGAGTGGGAGTAATAACGACCAGCAGATCACTATCGCCGGTTACCAGCCAATTTTTTGTGCGTTGAGCAACGAACAGATCCTCGCCCTGAGAATAATCTTGAGCAGCGGTTTTGACCGACAACAGCTGTTGCATCAGCGTAGTCATAATATCTTCATGATAAGTGAGTTTATTGATCTGTCGAGCGGGCATCCCTGGCCAATGGATAATCAGCGGTACTTGAAATTGTTCACGATTAAATTGACTCCCCTCGCGCCAAGTCACATCAGTACTCTCATTCAGCTCAACGCCATGAGAGGCGGTGATAATGACGACGGTTTTATCAAGTTGTCCTTGCTGTTTTAATGTTTCAATAATAGTTGTAATTTGTTGATCGGTATTTTTTTCATCAGATGGATTAGATACGGTAGCAGCATCGTTCAAATGAAGGTAAGAAAACCATTTCCCTTTAGGGCTGTAATGTGTCAACCAATGTTGCCATTGCATCGTTGTTTCACTATCGCGCTGTGGCACGGGGAGGGGTAATGAAAAATCCGTCAGTAGTGCTTGACGATATAAAGAGGATTTAAAACCATCGGAAGAAAATAATCCAAATTGGTAACCCTGTGTGTCTAATGCGGTGATAAAAGCAGAGGGTTTTCGAGCAGCAAGAATACCATCTAAATAACTTGCTGAGATGCCGTAAAATAAACCCAATAACCCCGTGTTTTCGCGATTACCTGAGCTGTAATGCTGATTAAACTGAATATTAGCCTGAGCAAACTGCGCTAAAGCAGGCATCTCTGTTGCCATGCTATTGGTGTGAATGTTATCCACGACGATCAGTAATAAATTGTAGTGATCTCCCAGATGATCGCCGAAGCTAATTTGATTGAGAGGGTATTCAACTACCAGCGCGGAGGGGTTACCTTGTTCAGCCAAACGACGCTGATATTCTTGTTGATTGAGCAGGCCCTGTTTTTCTAAAAAATTACGCGCGGTCATAGGGTAAGATAAAGGAAGATTTGCCCGTTGCATGGTGATGGGGCGGTAAAAATTAGCATCAGCCCAACTATAAATCAGGTGTGAGGCAAAAAACGCACAGATAAAGAGTGCCACCAGGGGCTTAACAAAATGTTTTCGATCCAGGCTGCGTAATTTTTTCCAACACCAACGCGCCAAAAACAGCTCAAGAAAGAAAATGATCAATACATAGATAGAAACCAGCAGCCAATGAGCAGTAAATTTTCCTAGCTCTAGACTTAACATTAATTTCCATGTCACGGGATTAAGGTGTAAATGGAAACGGGTAAACACTTCAGTGTCGAGTGATAACAACATCAGCCCTGCAGTGGCAAGAACAGTAGCAATAAAACGCAAACAGCGTGGTGACATTATTACAAACGTCAAGGGAAATATTATCAGCAGATAAACCACAAAGATGATAAAACTGAAATGTCCCAGCCAGCTGGCGAGAGCATAAATTCTACCGAGCAGTGAGGCCGGCCAATTAGAGACAAACAGATAGCGGCTACCTATGGTTAGGCCGAGCAGTATATTAAACAGGGTAAACCAGTGCCCCCAACTGATCATGTGGGACACTTTTTCACGGTAGCTCTGACGATTTATCACCATAGTAAAATTACGTTAGTTGATTAATGAACATTATCTTCAAGGGTCAAGGCGCTTAAAAACTGACATCTTATCCTATGATTTTCTTTTCTACTATTTTATCCCCTGTTTTTTTAAGTTGCAGCAAGGATGCATCAGTGTTTGAATATGACCCTGGCCAAACGGAGTATTTATCATGAATTTGGATATCAACCAAATTGCCCTACATCAGTTAGTCAAATCCGATGATAGCGTGCTTGATATGGTTTTACGCGACTCGTTGTTACCATCGAATAATAGAGTTGTGCAAGAGATGATGGTTGAATTACATCGTGTCTATAGTGCAAAAAATAAAGCTTATGGCCAGTTTAATGAAGACAGTGAATTTGCCAACGCATTTAAACGCTGCCGTAAGGGGAATGACGATTTTTTGAGTTTTACCCGTCGCGCGACAGCACGTCTGCGTGATGAATTGATTAAATACCCGTTTGCTGAAAGTGGCGTGTTGTTATTTTGCCAGTATCGCCATCTCGCAACGGAGTATTTATTGATCGCCTTTCTCAATAGTTGTAACAGTATGCGCGTTGATGAACAGCTTGATCTTAGTATCACGCATCATTTGGATATTAACCACGTTGATATTGTTGCTCGTGTTGATGTGACCGAATGGGAAACCAATAATGAATCAAAACGTTATTTAACTTTCTTGAAAGGGCGAGTAGGCCGAAAAGTCTCTGATTTTTTTATGGATTTTTTAGTAGCCTCGGAAGGGGGTGATACTAAAAAACAAAATCGCGATTTATTACAAGCGGTGGATGATTATTGTGCAGAGGCTAATTTAGATAAAGAGCAAAAACAAGCCTATCGACAACAAGTTTACAGCTACTGTAATGAACAACAACAAGCGGACGAATGCATTGAATTAAAGCAGTTATCAGAAGCGCTGCCTGTTTTCAATGAAAAAAATTTGCAACAATTTTCTACTGAACAAGGCTACGATATTGCCGACAGTTTCCCGGCAGATCGGCCGACATTGCGTCAATTAACGAAATTTTCGGGTAGTGGGGGCGGCCTGACTATCAATTTTGATGCTTTGTTACTAGAAAAGCGTATTTTTTGGGATGCTGCTACTGATACGTTAACTATCAAGGGCACACCACCAAATTTACGCGATCAGTTAAAACGATGTCTTGGATAATTTTTTAAGTTGTTGCTGCTTAAACTGGTTTGGCTATAGGAAGGAGGCTGTCGTGAAGGCGTGGTATTTATTGTATTGCAAACGCGCTCAACTTTTACGCGCTCAAGAGCATTTAGAACGGCAAGGTGTGGTTTGCTTAACCCCCATAGTGACAATCAAAAGAATGTGGCGAGGGAGGCGGGTAACCTTTCATGAACCGCTCTTTCCTAATTATCTGTTTACTGAATTTAATCCTGAAAATATTCATACCACTACGATAAAAGCCACTCGAGGTGTCAGCCATTTTGTCCGTTTTGGCCTGTATCCGGTGATTATTCCCCAAATGGTGATTGATGACATAAAGTCGCACACGATTAAAACGATATCTGATTCTACTGTAGCAGTATCCGGCGATACAGTACGTGTTACCGAAGGCATATTTTCTGGATTGCAAGCCATTTATACGGAGCCCGATGGTGAAAGACGTTCAATGATTTTGCTGAATATACTCAATAGCCAGGTTAGTAAAAGTCTAGACAATCGTCATTTTGAAAAAGTGTTGTGAATTCGACGTTACGCAATAGGTGATGCAAGTAGTCTACTGATTAACCACAAACTGATCTTCAGATAACCATTGCGCGACTTTTTTTGCAAAATAAGTTAACACCCCATCGGCACCTGCTCGTTTAAAACACAAGAGCGATTCCATGATTGCGGATTTTTCCGGCAACCAACGGTTGTTAATCGCCGCCATATGCATGGCATATTCGCCAGAAACCTGATAGGCAAAAGTGGGCACGTGAAAAGTGTCTTTAACCCGACGTACGATATCAAGATAGGGCATTCCTGGTTTTATCATCACCATATCAGCACCTTCTTGTAGATCTTGTGCAATTTCTTGCAGTGCTTCATCACTGTTAGCAGGATCCATCTGATAATTTTTTTTATCAATACTTTTTAGGTTCACACGCGAGCCGATGGCATCACGAAAAGGGCCATAATAACAAGAAGCATATTTTGCGGAGTACGCCATAATTTGCGTATTAACCTGTTTTTTATTTTCTAATGCATCACGAATCGCGCCAATCCGCCCATCCATCATATCGCTCGGCGCAATAATATCCGCCCCGGCCTCGGCATGGGAGAGTGCTTGACGCACCAAAATACCGTTGGTGGTATCGTTAATGACATAACTGTTATCAACGATACCATCGTGTCCATGTAGGGTGTAAGGATCAAGCGCCACATCGGTCAACACACCTAATTCAGGTACGGCTTTTTTTAGCGCTCTAACCGCGCGTTGTACTAATCCATTTGGGTTATAAGCTTCTTCGGCATTGATCGATTTTATCGAAGAATCAATCACTGGAAATAAAGCGATAACCGGAATACCCAATTTGGCAACGACGTCAGCTTCTTTTAATAGTAGATCGATGCTCATACGTGAGATGCCTGGCATAGAAGCAATGGCTTCTTGACGATGCTCTCCTTCGATAACAAAGAGCGGGTAAATTAAATCATTTACCGTCAGTTGATTTTCTGCCGTCAGGCGACGACTAAAATCATAACGGCGTAGACGGCGTAGACGGCGAGCAGGAAAGGTGCCAGGAAAGAGATAACTCATATTGTCCTCACTCAAATGAAACCTACTGCGTGATCACTCGCTACGGTTTCGAAAGGGGTATAGTAGATTTTTTGTAGAATCTACTGATTTACCTGTTTTGTAGGTGGTTTTTTTGCATAAAAATGAGCGCTCAATATACCCACTTCAAACAAAAGATACATAGGGATTGCCAATAATGTTTGTGAAAAAATATCAGGGGGGGTGAGCAACATACCAATAATAAAGACCCCGACTAACACGTAGGGGCGTTTTTTCTTTAAATCATCCGGCGTGGTGATGCCACACCAACAGAGTAAAATAATAGCAACGGGAATTTCAAAAGAAACGCCAAAAGCAATAAATAATGCCATAACGAAATCAAGATAATGATTAATGTCTGTTGCTATCAATACCCCTGCTGGTGCGGTTTGGGTGAAAAAACCAAATGCCAGTGGAAATACAATAAAATAGGCAAAGGCCATCCCCATATAAAACAACAGACTGCTTGAAGCCAACAATGGCAGCATTAAACGGCGTTCATGTTGATATAGCGCCGGTGCGATAAATGCCCAAATTTGATACAGAATCAGAGGGGCAGATAAAAGCAGCGATACCATGATAGTCAGCTTGATGGGAGTGAGAAAAGGCGATGCCACATCAGTCGCAATCATGCTGGCGCCAGCGGGTAATTGTTTTATTAACGGCGCAGAAACTAACTGATAAATATCATTGGCGAAATAAACTAAGGCTAAAAAAACGATCAATAGGGTAATAAGGCAATACAATAGCCGCTTGCGGAGTTCTATTAAATGGCTGATAAAAGGCTTGGCAGGATCAATAGACATCACTCAGCGATCTCCCTTGGTGGGATGAGCAGCGGTTGCTGTTGATACCTCTTTCGCTGCCGCTGGTGGTTTAGCAGATATCATTTCATCATGAATAGCTTCATCATCAATAGGTAATGAATGATTTATAGTATGCTCATCATTTGCCGTGACTTCTGTATGATGAGAATGTAGCAGTGCTTCAGTCGCATTTTTTAGTTCATCGATAGAGGCTTTTAGTTCTGGCGTCATATGTTGTAGCCCGGCTTGTTCAGCTTTTTTTAAACTTTCTTGTAGCTCCTGAAGCTTTAATTCTCGTGATACTTCATGTTGCACGGTGGTGGCCACGGAGCGTAATGCCCGTATCCAACCTGTCACTGTCTTTACCGCCACCGGTAAACGTTCTGGCCCAAGAACAATTAAGCCGATCACTATCACCAACAGCAGTTCGCCAAAGCCAATATCAAACACGGTCTATACCTGTTCTTTGTTATTTTTGGTTTTTTCCGTTTTGGTGTCTAACGGCTCGTCAGTCACTATTTTTTTCAAAAAATCAGCGTCATCACTCTTTTGATCCACCTTGGTGGGCGAGGTATCAGTGGAAGAGGGGGTTGCATCATCACCGATTGCCTTTTTAAAACCTTTGAGTGATGCACCCAGATCGGATCCTAAACTTCGCAGTTTATTCGTACCAAATATCAGCGCTACGATCACCGCAATGATAATTAATTGCCAAATACTTATGCCACCCATGTTGTTTACCTCGCAGATTTTCTCATGATCAATATACCCTTCGTCTTTGAAGCTGCCGCATTGTTGGCTGCGGACATTTGCCCGAATCACGCACTAGGGTTTCAAACACGCTTCCAAGCGACGATCCACACCCACACCCCAACAACAATCAACCCTATCGACAATGCTTCATGCTGGCCTATAAGTTGTAAAAGCGTCCCACTCACCAGTAGTGTCACACCGACATTCAATAAATAACGTGCTTTTCCCTGCCGTTGTTGCTTTTTAAGTTGCAGTGACAAGTGATCTAGGCTGTACCGTAATTTTTTATGCTGTTGCAAGCTGTCGTAAACCAGTTCAGGCAGTTCGGGGAATTTTTCTGCCCACAACGGGATTTTTTGTTTTAACGTCTGTAGCAGCGCATAGGGTCCTGATTGATCACGCAACCAGTTTTCTAAAAAAGGTTTCGCGGTCGCCCATAAATCCAGTTTAGGATAAAGTTGGCGTCCTAGCCCCTCTATATACAATAATGTTTTTTGTAGTAGCACCAGCTGAGGTTGTATCTCCATATTAAAACGACGGGCGGTATTAAATAAATTCAGTAACAAATGACTAAATGATATTTCAGCTAACGGTTTTGCAAAGATAGGCTCACACAGGGTGCGGATGGCAAATTCAAAATCTTCTACATTAGTATCATCCGGTACCCAGCCTGAATGAAGATGTAATTCGGCCACTCTTTGATAATCACGGTTAAAAAAAGCCACAAAATTTTCGGCGAGATAGCGTTTGTCAGCCTTATTTAACGCGCCTACGATGCCAAAATCAATGCCGATATACAGGGGATCTTGTGGATGTTGATAACTGACAAAAATATTGCCCGGATGCATATCAGCATGGAAAAAATTATCGCGAAATACTTGAGTGAAAAATACCTGAACTCCGCGTTCGGCCAGCAGTTTCATATTGGTGCCATTCTGCTCTAACGCGCTAATATCTGATACTGGAATACCGTAAATACGCTCCATGACTAACACATTTTCTCGACAGAGATCCGAATACACTTTCGGAATGTAGAGCATCGAACTATTTTTAAAATTACGACGTAGCTGGATCGCATTGGCTGCTTCTCGTAACAAATTCAACTCATCAAATAAGGTTTTTTCGTATTCTTTCACCACTTCATAGGGACGTAATCTGCGGCTATCGGGCAGTAATTTGGGGATCCATTTCGCTAAACGATACATTAAACGAATATCTGCTTTGATAATCGGGCGAATGTTCGGGCGGATAACTTTTAACACCACTTCCTGACCATTTGATTTCAAACGAGCCTGATGCACTTGAGCTATTGATGCTGAGGCTAGTGCTTGCTGATCAAAATCATCAAACCAAGTTGCTAAAGGTGCCCCCATTGCCGATTCAATACATTGACGCGCCAGGCTACCCTCAAAAGGCGCGACGCGATCTTGTAATAATGTCAATTGATCAGCAATCTCAGTTGAGAACAGATCGCGACGGGTTGACATCATTTGACCAAATTTGATCCAAACGGGCCCCAATTGTTGTAATGCTAGCCGTAAACGTTCGCCTAATGGTTTGTCTTTATGACGATTTGGTAACCAAAAAAATAACCGGCAGACAATGCGCAATACAGCAACATTGGGGACTAATTCACCCAAGCCGTAATTAAAAAATACGCGAATAATTAAACAGAGACGTCGAAATTCTCCCAGTAGTGTCATCGTTCCTCCAGCTGCTCTAATCTCGCACTGAGTCGGTCTATTTTTTGCGAGACAGCATCAACCTCTTTACTAAACCAAGCCACTTCTAATGGAGGGGGGGCTATTTTCCATTCCTCGGTTATTGCCTCAGCCCAATAACGCTGCTGTTGTTTCCACTGAGTGGTGAGGAAACGATGACTTTTAGCTAGCATTTGCGCCACTGTTTCCGCCGCAATATCGCCGATATAAGGCACCAGGTATTCAGTGGGATCCCATTGCGCAAAATCCAATAGCGTCACCAGTTGCTGTGCAATTTGAATGTTGCCTTCGACGATGAGCTGACCATCGCGTATTAATGAGGATAATTGTTGTGGATCGCTGAGCTTAGTGAGCGCACTGAGACCTGTTTTAATCGTGCAATCGATAGGGTCTTCCCAGTGAGTTAAAACATCAACGTGATACGGAGAAAATAATAATAACAGAGGGATTTTTAGTTCTTTTATTTCAATACCTAGCACGTTATTGGCCAGACTAGCACGTATTGCTTTCATGCTTGGATCACGAAATAGCAGCTTATTTAGCAATAGCTCTAGCATCGTGGCAACGGCAGTAGAGGCTAAAAATTCTCGTTTCAAAGACATCATATTCTCCACTTCAAAACTTAAAGCCACGGTGTAACGCCACAATGCCGCCGGTTAAATTAAAGTAGGTCACATTTTCAAATCCAGCGTCAGTTATCATCCCTTTCAGCGTTTCCTGATCGGGATGCATACGAATCGATTCAGCTAAATAACGATAACTTTCGGCATCTTGAGCCACTATTTTTCCCATTTTGGGCAAAATATGGAACGAATAAGCATCATAGATTTTACTTATCGGTTCACACTCTGGCTTTGAGAATTCGAGGATCAATAAACGTCCTCCCGGTTTGAGCACGCGAAACATCGAGTTTAATGCCTGCTGTTTTTCGGTGACATTTCTTAAGCCAAAAGCGATAGTAATACAGTCAAAATAATTATCGGGAAAAGGCAAGGCTTCGGCGTTGGCCTGAACATAATACACATTGGCTATGATGCCATTGTTACGTAGTTTTTCGCGTCCTACCTGCAACATCGATTGATTAATATCGGCCAACACCACTTGACCCTGATCGCCAATTAATCGCGAAAATTTAGCGGTTAAATCGCCGGTTCCTCCCGCCAGATCCAGTATTTTTTGGCCACGTCTAACGCCGCTACAATTAATGGTAAAGCGTTTCCAGATACGATGAATGCCAAATGACATCACATCATTCATCAAATCGTACTTAGCGGCGACAGAATGAAAAACGGCGGCGACCATGTCTTCTTTCGCTTCTTTGGCTACGGTACGGAAACCAAAATGCGTAGTCTCTTTTTCTTGCCCTGTCATTGTTTTTGCCTGCCTGCTTTTGATCAATAAACTTCGATTACTCTGTTACTACACAAGGCAATTCATCTTCGTGCGATACCGAATGACGTTCCTCTTTTGTCTTACTTTTTTCTACTAACACGGGACTAATGGGCTTTTTAATTTCAACCCCTAAGGTGCGAAAACTTTCTGCTTGTTTGATCAGATTACCTCGGCCTTCAATCAGTTTATTCATCGCTTGGCTATAGCTGATCTGTACTTTATTTAAACTTTGTCCCAAGCATTCCATATCATCGACAAATAAACGTAATTTGTCATAAAGTTTACTGGCACGTTCGGCGATTTTCTGTGCATTTTCGCTTTGATGTTCATAACGCCATAAGTTGTTAATGGTACGTAAAGCCACCAGCAATGTGGTGGGACTAACTAACATAATATTGTGCTGTAGTGCTTCGTTGATCAATTCAGGTTGTCGATCCAGTGCCACCAAAAATGCAGGCTCAATGGGAATAAACATCAAAACATAATCCAGCGAGCGTAAACCAGGGAGCTGTTGGTAGTCTTTTTTACCTAACATTTTAATGTGGTTACGTAATGAAAGAATATGTTCATTCAGTGCACTTTCTCGTTTGGCTTCTTCTTCGCTGTTAAAATAGCGCTCATAAGCCACTAATGACATTTTAGCGTCAATAATCACATCTTTATCCTGCGGTAAACGCACAATAACATCAGGTTGCATACGACTATTGTGATCAACTTTCACACTGACCTGGGTGTGGTATTCATGACCTTCTCGTAAACCAGAAGCTTGCAACACCTTACTCAGAACCACTTCACCCCAGTTGCCTTGTATTTTATTATCGCCTTTCAGGGCGTTGGTGAGATTAATGGTTTCACTGGCCATTTTACTGTTTAATTGTTGAAGGCAACGAATTTCATGTGTTAGCGTGTGACGTTCACGTGCTTCCTGGCCATAACTCTCTTGAATTTGCCGTCGAAAATTTTCTAATTGTTCGCGCAAGGGTAACAACAGGTGATCCAAACTTTGTTGGTTCTGTTCATTCACTTGGCGACCTGTTTGCTCAAAGATACGATTTGCTAGGTTTTCAAATTGACTGGTCAAACGTTGTTCACTGTTTAACAATAAACGTTGTTTTTCTTCCGCGGCGGCTCGTGTCTCTTCTAAGCGAACCTTCATTTCGCGCAGCTCCGTTTTTTGCGCACTATTTTCTTCACGCTGAAGTTGTAATGCGGTATCAAGTTTATGACACTGATCACGCCAATAGGCCAGCTGTTTTAGTTTCTCAATGCTAGCAGCAACCAACCATCCCAATAAGACACTGAGTAAACAACCCGCTCCGATCAGGATGTACCTTACATTTATCTCCACGGTTTCTCCTATTTAGATTTGTTGCAAAACCTACTGCGTAACGCAGAATTCATACCACGCAAGAAATCTAATCCATCCATTCATGGAGCCACTGCATACCAAACGCTCCTGGCGCTAATATGCCAAAAGCCCAAAAAAAGGCAGAAATGAGGTTGGCTAATTGGAAATAACCTTGTGGCATATGACAAACACCGGCAATTAAAGGAACAACCGCGCGTAACGGCCCGAAAAAACGGCCGATAAATACACCAAAAATCCCCCAACGTTCGAAAAATGTACGCCCCCGCGTGAGTAGGTGTGGATGACGAGATAATGGCCATAATGTATTCACGCGGTCTTTATAGTGAAATCCTATCCAATATGAAAGCCAATCACCGAAAAATGCGCCAATTGCGGCGGCAATCCATATCGGCCAAAAAGTAATCCCACTTTCGCCAATAAGGACACCGAATGCCAATAAAATAATGGTAGCGGGTAACAATAAAGAAATAAAAGCCAATGATTCACCCAATGCGAGGAAAAAGACCAGCGGAATCGCCCAAATTTCATGTGCTCGGGCAAAATCTGTCGTGTAAGTAACAATGTCGTTTAAGGTCACAGCGTAGTATTTCCTGTCGGTGAGTTAATGAATATACCCTTCGCCTTTGAAGCCGCCGCGTTGTTGGCTGCGGGTGTTCACCTCATCAGGTAGTTTATCTACACTCATCGGTCTCACTCCCTGGCTGCCTAGCAGCAGCTTTAAAGACGAAGGGGATAACCGCGAGTATCAAGCTAATCAACCATAATGGCCAGCTGCCAAAACGGGCGTAAGGTGTCACACCAGAAGTGGGTGTGACTGCAACATTAAGTACTTGACGTGTAAAGGGGGGGATAGCCGCCAGCACGTCGCCATTCGCTGCTACTACGGCGGTAATACCATTATTAGTGCTACGTAGCAATGGTCGCCCCATTTCCAGCGCACGCATACGTGCCATTTGGAAATGTTGCCATGGCCCAATAGAATGTCCAAACCAAGCGTCGTTAGAGACCGTCAACAGAAAATCAGTATCGGGGCGAAAATTGTTACGGATTTGCTGACCCAACACGATTTCATAGCAAATAGCGGCTGTTACATTGAAACCTGCCACTTTGAGCTGGGGTTGTATCTCGTTGCCACGGCTAAAAGAAGACATCGGCAGATCAAAAAAAGGGGCTAACGGGCGCAGTAAGTGCTCTAGCGGTACAAACTCGCCAAAAGGCACCAAATGATGTTTTTGATAGCGCTGAGTCGTAGGGTATAGATAGTGTTCTTTGTCTCCCAACACAATAACGTTATTAAAAAAATGCGTTCCGGTTTCCGTCTGGCGGGCATCGACAATACCTGTGATCAAGCTGCTATGATGAGTGCGCATTGTTTCGTCTATCATCGATAAAAAAGGATATTGATTCACTTCAATATCAGGGATCGCGGTTTCCGGCCAGATAATAATCGGCGCCCTGCCTAGGTAGGGTAGGGTGGCATCCAGATAGATTTGGCGTGTATCGGCTAAGGTGCTTGGATCCCATTTCATTGATTGCGCGATATTACCTTGCACCATGGCAATATTGACGGTTCTATCAGGATTAAGGGTAAACCAGTTTGCTGTCCCTCCATTCAGTTGACGTAACGACCAGGGTAACAATAAAAGTAATAGCGCCATCATCCCCAACATAATGCGTCGCTGGTGGCAGGCGTACACCAACAGGCCACTGATAGCAACTAAGGTAAAAGTGATGCCATCAACGCCTAAAATAGGCGCAATATCTCGCAGTGGGCCACTGATTTGACTATAACCAAATTGTAACCAAGGAAATCCAGTTAACACCCATCCACGTAAAAATTCGCTCAATTGCCATAGCACCGGCGCACCTATAGCGAATTTATACCAGGTTGTTTTTGGATACAGGCAAGTGAGTGCCACCGCAAAGAGCAGTGGGTAGCAAGATAAGTAGGCAGATAATAATAAGACAAGAAAAATATTGGTTACTGTTGGCATCCCACCAAATTCAGCAATGCTGACATAAACCCAATTAATGCCAGTGCCAAATAAGCCCATCCCCCAAGCAAAGCCGATAATGGCCGCCTGTTTACGCGAGCGATTTAAGATTGAGAGCAGTAACCCAGCAAGAGAAAGAATCGCCGCCGGCCAAAAATCAAACGGAGAAAAGGCCGATGTACCGCAAGCACCAAACGAGAAGGCGAGTAAAATACGAATCCATTGACGATTAAGTAACATTTAGTTTTCCAATGTTGGAAATAGCCCATTTGGAGGAACTTTAACATGAACTTGAATAATGCGACGGCTATCTGTCATCGCCGTTTTAAATGAGTAACCTTTAATTTCAATAACTTCACCACGTGTAGGCAAGTGACCAAAGGCTTGCATGACGAAACCGCCGATGGTATCGACTTCGTCATCGCTAAAATCGGTGTTGAATATTTGATTAAAGTATTCAATTTTGGTTAATGCACGTACGGCATAGGTATCATTGCTAAGTGGGCGAACGGCCCAATCTTCTTCGTCATCATCATATTCATCTTCTATTTCGCCTACGATAAGCTCCAGGATATCTTCGATGGTCACTAACCCGGATACTCCGCCAAACTCATCGATGACGATAGCCATATGATAGCGCTGTAGACGGAATTCTTTTAGCATCCGATCAACCCGTTTACTTTCGGGCACCACCACCGCGGGTCGCAACACTTTATCGAGACTAAAAGCAGTAGAATCCGTGAGTATAAAAGGTAATAAATCCTTTGCTAACAACATGCCTTCAATATGATCTTTATCTTCGCTGATAACAGGAAAGCGGGAGTGAGCCGATTCAGTGATCACATCTAAGCATTCATCCAAGGTTTGATTGTATTTAAGTATGACCATTTGAGAGCGCGGGATCATAATATCTCGTACACGCTGTTCAGCAATATTCATCACCCCTTCCAGCATGTCTTTTGTATCGTGATCGATCAGATCTTTTTGTTCAGAATCACGGATAAATGCGACTAAATCAGTACGATTTTTAATCTTGCACTGGAAAAAATAACGCAAGACGATATTTAAAAATTTTTGACTAATAGCAGAAAAAAATCCGTTTTTGGCGGGAGGGGAATTATCATTGATAGATGGATGGTCGTCGCTCATGGCGTTTTAATTAAAATTACCTATGTTGGTTATGATTTCGAATAGGCTTTTAGATCAGCCCGCATTGTTGGAGGCTGAATAGTCTCTACAGAAAATAGGGATCAGGATAGCCTAAAGTTTGTAGAATGTCAGTTTCGAGCGATTCCATCTCTTGCGCCTCTTCATCAGTTATATGGTCATACCCTAGCAGATGCAAGGTGCCATGCACAACCATGTGTGCCCAGTGAGCCAATAGGGTTTTATTTTGCTCTACCGCTTCTCGTTCAACCACCTGTCGACAAATAACCAGATCGCCTAACCATGGCAAGTTAATTTCTTCAGGCAGGGTAGAGGGAAAAGATAGCACATTGGTTGGTTTATCTTTATCACGATAGATAAAATTTAGTTGACGACTTTCAGCCTCATCCACCAGCCGAATGGTCATTTCAGCTTCAGATAACGATTGAAATTTTACCTGTATCGCCTCCAACCAGCTGTGAAAATTGGCTTCGGTCGGTAGTTTTTTATTGTGAGTACATACAATTTGTAAATCTAGAATCACGGGGGCATCCACAAATAAATGAGTAATTAATAACAATATGACTTCTTTTAGCAAGATTACATTGCTGATAAAAATCACGCATTAAAAATAGACCTCTTTTTTTAGGAGCCTGCATGCCATCAATTTCTGTCCCCTCAATTTTTACTGTGAGTCTGCTTAATCAGCATGTGCGACAACTGCTAGAAATGGAAATGGGGCAAATCCGGCTCAGCGCTGAAATTTCCAATTTTTCACAGCCCTCTTCCGGCCATTGGTATTTCACGCTAAAAGATGAGCGCGCCCAGGTACGTTGTGTCATGTTCCGCAATAGTAATCGTTTTGTCACCTTTAAGCCTCGTAATGGTCAGCAGGTACTGATCCGCGCATCGATCACATTGTATGAAGCCAGAGGTGATTACCAGCTGATTGCTGAAAATATGCAACCCGCTGGTGATGGTTTATTACAGCAGCAATTTGAGCAGCTTAGACAGCAGCTAACAGCGGAGGGATTGTTTAAACAGGATCATAAAAAACCGCTGCCTCATTCGGCTAAACAGATTGGCGTTATCACCTCTATCCATGGCGCAGTTTTGCATGATGTTCTCCAGGTGCTACAACGCCGTGATCCGTCTTTGCCTGTGGTGATTTATCCTACTAGCGTGCAGGGGGTTGACGCGCCTTGGCAAATTATGAAGGCGATTGAAATAGCTAATCAGCGCGCTGAATGTGATGTTCTGATCGTCTGTCGAGGAGGCGGTGCACTAGAGGATTTATGGAGTTTTAACGACGAGCGGTTGGTACGCGCGATATTTAATAGTCGCCTTCCCATCGTCAGTGCCGTGGGTCATGAAACCGATGTCACGCTGGCTGATTTTGTTGCTGATTTACGAGCGCCCACCCCCTCGGCGGCGGCAGAGTTGCTCAGTCGTGATCAACTTGAATTGATGCGCCAAATTGCAGTACAGCAACAACGTATGGCGATGGCGTTGGATTATTATTTAGCGCAATGCCAACGCCAATTTAGTCAGTTTAAACATCGTTTACAACAACAGCATCCACAGTTACAGCTAGCAAATCAGCAAACTGAGTTAGTTAGGTTACAAAACAGATTGGAGCAGGCGATAAGCATGCAAATGGCCGAGCAGTTACAGCAACTCCACTTTCTGCAACAACGTTTGACCAAGCTAAGGTTACTTGAATACTTTTATGGTTATCATCAACGGATACAACAGCAAGCCTATGGTCTTAAACAGGCTTTAGAGCGTCAATGCAATCAGTATCGCCAGCGTTTTAGCGTTGTTTGTTCACGACTGGAAGCGGTGAGCCCATTAGCCATTTTGGCACGAGGTTATAATGTCACTCACACTTCAGCCGGAACGGTGTTAAACAGCATCAAGCAAGCGCACAGAGGAGAAAAAATCATCACTCGTTTGCAAGATGGCTCCATTGAAAGTGAAATCACGCAAATAAATGCGGTAAAAAACACGTAAAAATAATAGATCCCTTTCGAAACCGTATTGCGCGCACCGTGCAACGCAGGATTCACGTCACGCAATAGGTTTCGAAGGATCCACTACTGGCTTGGAACCAACAAGTGTTGACCTCCCTGCGGTATAAGGGATGCATGAGAGTTAAATGATTGCAGAGCTGCATCAGGGAAAGAAACCATTGCCTCTGCTAATAATTTGCCCTGGTTTGCATTATCAGGTTGTTTTGTTACTGAGCCGCCCGATAACGCAGGGATTAATTCCGTTAAGATTATCGCTGTTGAATCACCGATAAACGCCGGGCTATTTTTCAATAACCCAGAAATATCGTATTCATGTCCTGCTACCTGTATTTTTTCGAGGGAGGAATCGATGGAAGCAAAGTGATTTTTAACCTGGATTACACCAGCCCCTCTACCTTCTCGTTCAGCAATAATGAGGTAGAGATGGTTGCCTTGTCTTTGTAATTGCACATTGTCTTCAGTAATGTTGCCAAGCAAAGCCAAGGTGTCATTGCCACCGATTTCTTTGATCACATCATTGCCATCCCCCTGGAAGTACAGATAGGTATCATCCCCCTCCCCGCCTTCCAAACGGTCGTGGCCTTGGTTACCTCTCAGCATATCGTTGCCGACGCCGCCATCAAGGAAATCATCACCCGCGCCACTGGCAAGAAAATCATTGCCGGCTTCGCCATAGAAGATTTTGTTTCCTTTTTTCGTCCTATCCACAACCAGGCTATCATCACCTGCACCGCCGTAGACAGTGATAGCAAGGTCACTCCGATCAATGACCGTATCGTTACCGGCTAGTGCGCGGAAAGTATTTTCTGGCAATAACGCCGCATTGGATATTATTACTGTGTCATCGCCCGCGGTGGCTTGCTTTTGCAGGTTATCTTGTTGTGTGCCTCGTTTAAATCCACCGCTCTGCCTATCAAAATACGCAGGATAGATATGCGCCCTGTCGTCTTCTCCTTTTTCCACAAAATAGTAATCGCCGGCTTTATCGAGGATAAGCGCATGTTGATAACGCTGATGCTGCATAAAGTGACGCAGACGGAGTTCAAGGATACCCACTGCGATATCGGGGGTCGCCGCCCTTAACACCAAATCACCTCCCTCTTCTAGGGTAACGGTATTCAATTGATCCATCGAAACCGAGTGCAGGATAATCAGATCGGTATCGGGCTTGGTGCTGGTATCTTCATTATCAATGGTGATGGTTTTGCTGATGTTGGGCTGATGGTAGAGATGATACACATCGCTGCCGGCTTTTCCTTTCAAGCTGTCATTACCCTGAACGCTGGATAAGGTGTTGTTGCTGTCATCGCCCTCGATGGTATCGTTATAGCCGGTATCGCCCAATTGCAATCTCATCCATTTCGGCAGTACCGTTTTTTGACCACCGATCGTTATCTCACTTTGTCCCTGCGCATTTTTCTGTATCAGTTCAATGGTACTTTGCTCTGCTGCGGCGCTGGCCAAAAAGGCGCTTCTTTTACTGTCATAAATCGGTACATATTGCGCCGCTAGCACCGGCAGTGACCAGCTATGCAACCCGTTTTCATTGGTCGTTTTATCGGCGACCAGAAGAGTTTTTGGCCAACTGCTGGTATCGATTTGTAGGCCGTCACGGGTGGTTACGCTATAACGGTTGTGCAATTTCAGCTGTTTGCCATCTTCTGAGATCCTATAGGCATCTTCTAAATCAAGTTGAGTGGTGGTGCCGTTGTCATTGGTCAGCAAGATACGCAGTGTATAATTGTCTCTGTGTTTCCAGCTTTCATTTGCCTTATCTTTTATCATCAATGTGATGGATTGGATTTGCACTGCATCCTGTTTCAATACCAGGTGGTTGTTCTCCGCAAAGGTGCTGCCGGTGTCTATAATCGCTATTTTGGCGTTTTTTGCGCGGGTATTTTGCAAAATAATATAGCTGTCTTCTTCTGTCCCGCCGTCAGCAAAACCGTGTTCTAGGATGAGAATATCATTGCCTCCCATGCCATAGAGTCTACTGTGCCCGCTTTGACCATTGAGTTGGTTGTTATCGCCATCACCCCGGATACGGTCATCGCCGGTAGCGTCCCCAATAACCGTATTAATCTTAGCGATAGTGGCTTTTAATGCCGGCAAAGAATAGGAATTGATTTCCCCTGAAAGCTTAGCGAGTTTTCGATTATCCAAAAACGCCACATATTGCGCCGCCAGCACCGGCAATGACCAGCTTTTTATCCCTTTCGCTGTCTTTTTATCGGCGACTGTTAGCGTTTTTGGCCAGCTGCTGGTATCAATCTGCACACCGTCATGGGTGGTTAAGTTATAGCGATGATGTGACTGCAATTGTGTGCCATCCGCCGAGCGCTGATAAGCGTCTTCTAAATCAAGTTGCGTGGTGGTGCCATTGTCGTTAGTGAGCAAGATACGCAGCGTATAATTGTCTCTGTTTACCCACCGTCCATTTACCCACGCACGGTGTTTTTTGACCAAAGTGATCGATCGGATTTGCGACGCATCCTGTTTTAAGATGACATGGTTGTTTTCTGCAATAGTACTGCCGGTGTCTATAATCACTATTTCGGCGTTTTCTGCGCAGGCATTTTGCAAAATAACGTAGCTGTCTTCTTCTGTCCCGCCGTCAGCCCACCCCTGTTCCAGGGTGAGAACATCATTTCCCCCCATGCCATAGAGGGTACTCACCCCACCTTGACCATTGAGCTGGTTGTTGTTTTTATCACCGACGATGTGATCGTTCAGTGTCGCGTGTCCTATAACGTGCTCAATATCGGCAAGGGTTGCCACCTTATCACTTGACCAGGCTCCGTTTTTGCGGTAGTGAACATAGCCTTCTGTCAGATTAATCGAATAACCACTAATCCCTTCAGGGGTAGCGACAATAATCAGCGTATCTTCGCCATTTTCACCGTAGAAAGTACTGCCGAGGAAATCACCGGCGGCGGCAGTGCCTCGGCGACCTAAATAGAAGGTGTCATTTAACTGGTTTCCCTCGTAGTATTTTTTGCCCTTACCGCCGAGAAAAGTATTTCTTTTTCCTCGATATCCAAACGCCGTATCCTTGCCGTCACCGAGATTAAACAGAACGATGCCATCGGCTTTGCCATTCCCTCGATTGTCGAAACGCACCGCGTTTTCTATAAGACCAGAGGCACCGTCAACATAATCATCCACTTCCTTAAAAACCGGCGTGTAATAGTATTCGTCAGTTATTCTCGCCTCAAGGGGTCCGGTTGTTGATGCGCCAAAGCGGTCTATTAATGCTTGTCTTTCTCTGTCTAGGTCTTCTTCACGTATTTTACTGGCGTCTTCCTTTCTTATTCTACTGAAAAGCGGTAGCTTGAATTCCCAATAGCGACGCGCTTTCAAATCAAAATCTTTACGACTGTAAACATAGTGGTAAATCGGCGTGATACCGCGCTTACGCACCATTTGTTGGGCATTGTCTGTTAAGAGTTGATCACAGACTTCACGGTAGGTTGAGCGCTGTGTTTCCGCCATTTTATCTTGTATCGCCTTCGCGGGATGGTTCCCCCAAAATACCTGCCAGCCGGTATCCCATTTTTCTCCCACCGTTAAATAAATATGTTTCTCTATCTCTTCCACTTGACGTGCTGTCGCATAGCCTAGACCCACTAGCATCAATACGCCACCCACAACGAGACCAAGGGGCCCTGCTGCCGCCGCCGCTGCGCCTCCGACCATAAAAGCAGCGGTCACCGCCAAGCCAACGGCAGCCCCGACTACCGAGAGGCTGCCCGAGACGATCAGATCTTGTCGGATCTCAGGATCGGTCTCAGTGGTCAGTTGTGAGAATGATCGATAGGCACCGTAGATGTCCATCCCCACACCGACGAGACTCAATCCCGCGCCACCCACTTTGATAAAGCGCGCTTTGGTCACCATGCTGCCACCGAGTTTCGCCGCACTGCCGCTCATCGCGGAGGCCATTCTACTCAGCCCATATTGCCCGATATCAACGGCCAGATTGGTGTTAACAGAAAACAGAGCCAAATTGCGCTCAAATTCAAGCTGCTGCCTTTTTTCGGGCGTTAATCCTTGCTGCCTTAAAGCTTCTTCATAGCCGGCGACAGCCTTATATCCCAAATAATAACCCAGCACAGACATCCCCGACCCAGCGTAGCCGGTCACTTGGTTAACCCGATGCATCAGACCGACAGAGGACAATAGATTGCGTGTGGCCACTTGATTGTTAAGTAAGGTTTGTAATTCACCGAGGGGAGTGAGCGCTCTGGCTTGTTCAATATTCACCCGATAGGCATCAAAAGCGTATCCGGTGCTTGTCTTTTCAATGCCATACTGCTGAGCACGTGTTTGGCCGGCATTGTCTTTCCCTTGTAAATAGCTGTCCAGTAGACTGTGTAACGCGGGGCGATTTTCCCCCGTACTGAGCGCGGTTAAATCGAAACTCCCCACCTGAGGATCATACAATGAATAACGGTAACCGGCTGATTCATCCTGATGAATATGCAATGCCACCGAGTGGTATTTGCCTTTTAACAAATACGCCCCGGCAGCAGGTGTGGCACCGAATAAATCCTGCCCGTTATGACGGGTAAAAATCGTGGGATTGTCAACAGAGAGTGCGGCGCTATTTTTTAATTGCTTGAACTGGCTATGCAGGTGATAGCTGTCAGCCAGTTCAGCCCCCGAGGCACTCTCCTCGATAATGCGCACTCGCCGCACGGCATCGGCCGCTAACCCAGCAGAAAAAATATCATATTGTGTTTTACCGGCCTGTTTAGCGTCTAAAAAAGCCAACGACCAGGCATCGCTATCGCGCCGGGTGTCAATGCCCTCTCTGAGCGAATACCAGGGAGGTATCAAGTGCGCGTTAATCTCCACCGTGGGATGCGCTTTTTGCGTCTTTTCGCCCGCTTGAAAAAATTCACGGCTACGCTGTTGTTGCTGCTGGATTGAGTGCTGTTGTTGCGCTAAAGCGGCCTGTACGCTTAAATTTGCCTGCTCGTTATAAGTTGCCGGATCTTGTAACAATTGTCTGGTGGCCTTATCCCATGCCTGACGGTTTTCTGGGCTATGCGCACTGAGCAGTAACTTTTGGCGATCTAATTGACCATCAGATAAATGGAAAGCGTCCTGAAGCATAGTACGAGCGGCACAGCCTAGCGATTTTACTGTACTACCGCTGGCAAGTTGGTCTAATTGTTGTGCTACCCAGTGTAATTTAGTCGGCAGGTTCGCGCTGATTTCAGCACGAACATTTCCTTGCTGATCACGGTGATAAATGATTTTTCCTTGGCGAGCGCTCCTGGTATTGCCTTCACTATCAACGATCAGCCTATGACCATCATCCGCTACCACCAGATCTGCACTGTATGCAGTGACTGAAACGCCTTCTTGGTTTAATACCCGGATAAACCCTTCGGCAAAATTGTTTTGTTGGTTTAGATCAACTAACGAGCAACCGGCTAAAACAATACGAGCGGGTTTGATGTCAATGGCCGAATGCCGTTTGAAATCATCGAAAAAACTATTTAAATGATGTGCCAATTGTTGATTATTTTGCCCTCCCATCGTGATATGACTTGCCGTCACTCCACCATCTCGACCATGCCCCACCAGCTGTACACGCAGGTTAGTTTTACCACCAAGCTGTGCTGCATCACCGTGGAGTAAATGATAATTGCCTTCGAGATCTAGCTGCACTAACAGAGTATTAGGATGTTTACCGGCTAAATCTGCCGCTGCCTTGGCAGCAATGGGATCGTCTTCTATTTGAATAACGATCTGGCCATCATAAGCCGTGTCCCCGCCGTCATCCTTGATCGTCACGCCGGGTTTTTGCCAATGTTCGACATCGGTATTTTTTACGGTGGCTGGTGTATTTTCTCCTAATGCCGAGAGCTGCCCCGATGGGGCGTTAATGCTTAACTGATTAGGTGTTGCCTTACCTTCCCTAGACCCATGAGTGTCAAATATTGCTGGTAGCATTTTACGCTTTTGGCCTCTGCCTGGACTAAGTGGTAGGTCAAAAGAAGGGAATAGAGCATCAATCTGTCTTTTCAGGGTGATTAGCCGTGAGTTAAGTTCAGAATCGGGGTTCCGCTGAATATACTGCTGGATCTCTTGGTGTAATTGGCAAGCTGTATTAATTTTTCCACTATTTGAAACGCGGGCATGTAACTCATCAAGCGTAAACAGAATATTTTGATACCCAGGGTCGACGGTCACTGAGAAATGGGGAAAGGATGCACTCCGCTCAATCGAATTGAGTGACAAGGGTTGGTAAGCTTTACGCTGAGAAATATTGTCCGCTAACCATGTAAATCCGCTCTCATTGACGGTCAGAGCCGGTAATCCCAAGCGGTGGGTTATGCCTGATAACGGCCCCTCGATCCCCGGTTGTGACTGAAGAAATTCCGAGCTTAAAATAGCAACGAATTTTTCACCCGGTTGATTGAAGGCTTCTACCACCCCTTGATTGGTTTTATCTATACGATAAATATTTTCATAATCATCCTCTTCAATCCCTTTTCGTCTGCTATCGACGCCCAGAGCGACAATTTTCATCTTTTTCGCGAATGCACTTTCAAAAAGTTTACCCAGGCCATTTGTCTCAACCATCACCGCTAACTCGCCGGATAAGTTCCCGGTGCGCAGATAATCATCAATTAAAGGTTGGGCAAATTTGGCGTTCAGTACACCTAAACCAATGGTGGTGATCCCTTTACTTTTAAGATCGAGCAGATGCCGAGTGACAAAATCCAGCCCATAATTATTTTCACTAATCAATAGACCCTTACGGTTTTCAAGTAATACATCAAGCCAGCTATTAATATTCAAATCTTTATCAAGAAGCCGTTGTTGTAGCTGTTCTCCTGTTTGGCCAGAATAGTGTTTATCCCACTCGGCTATTTCTGTATTGGGATCACTTTTTCCAATTTTGTTAATATCTGCTAAACGCTCCTTACGAATATCTTGTAAATAGCGTCTATTCGAAAAATGTTTTAACATTAATAGATCGGTTTGCCCGATAAAGTTGCTGTCTTTTTTTTCCTGGATGGCTAATATTATCGTATAAAGAATGATGCCAACATGTTCATTTCTTTTTAATGCGGTTAATTCATTATAGCTATAGCCAATATGTGCAATTTTTGTTTTTTCGTCCAGATAAACGTTATTCAATACATTTTGCGCTTGGGCAGCCAATAAATTGGCTTTAAATACAGTAAATCTATTACCCAGTGGAATATGAAACTTGGCATTAAAAACCCCCTGTTTACCCTGTAAAATATCGTTTTCTTCACCGGTAAATCCTTTGAATGGTTGCAAGTAAGGGTCTGAAAAAATAAGCGCATTAATATTCGGTTCGGCTTTACCATGTTTATTGTGATCATGAATTGATATATAAATACGGGCAGCTTGTTCTAGGTCTATTGTTGAAATAAGTAGAATTGATCCTAGTTGATTACGTTTAAAATCAGTATCAGGGAAAAGGATATTATGAATTTTTCCTTTTAATTCTTTTAATACGGTCACAGAAGGAAATTTTGGATATTTATTAATATAAGATTGAATTTTTAATTGCAGAGAAAAAATATTTTTTAGCAGTTTCTTATCTGTATTTTCTAAAAAAAGTGTATCAAAATGATGACGAATGTCGTTGTAAAGTTTTTCTTGATTAGCATTTCCTTGATGAGGCTTATTTTCAATACCTAGCGCTGACCATTCTTTTAGTTGATCACTTCTCTTTATTAGCAATGTTTGGCTAGATTCTTCAGTCTGTTGTATCCAGCTACTGACCATGTCTTCTTCGGTAAAATTATTAAAATCTGAAGATACCCCATTAATAAAAAAGCTTGCTTCTGCGCTACTACTTAACGGATTACCCTGTTGCCCAAACATCTGCTCCGAATAGCTCCTTATCCTCCTTTCAAACATCCCCGGTCCAGAGAGAAATACCGTGGCTTGACTATCAGAGACAATGCCGTCCTTACGAAATGATATATTACCAATTTCACCACGCGCACGTGCAGTGGATTTCGGATCTTTCCACAACGCCTCGGGTAATTTATCCATATAATTTTTTATATGATCATTAATGACATCAGCACTATCAATGAAAACCAGATCATGGTCTCGTAAAAAACGATAATTATTGCCTATCTGTTGTTGCAATAATTTTATTGATCCGCTATTCGGATGAGAGAATATAGCGTTATTATTGATGCTGCCATCTCTATGTTTAGCGACCAGAATACCGTCCGGATGTAATTTTATCGGCCGTAAAGGCTGGAAAAAATTACTCAGCGTATTGCCCTTATTCCGAATGAAAATACGCATATTGTTGATCAGCTTTGCATAATCTGGGTCTTTTTCTGCAAAAGATTTGGCATAATCTTGATATTTATTGCTGTCAAACAACATTTTTCTATGCGGGAAAAATTCTGATAAATGCTCTAGTACCAATTGTGTCTTGGCTAAGTTAAAGTTTGTATTATTTAAATCAGATTTTGATAGTGCAGCGGGTATCTCAAGATTTTCCCATAGGTCTGCTTTAAAGGCCGGTAAAAGATCGGCATCAAAGTATCTCCCTCCTTGTTGTTCCAAAACCTTAAGCCGCAGCATATCTGACGCCGCCGCCATATTTTGGCGCAGTGCTAATTCTAATTGGTAGTTTTTTTGCTGTATTTGTATTTCTTTATCCTGTACAGGGTTTGGATTGCGCGGATCAGTATGAAACAGTTGTTCCACACTTTGAAGCCTATAATGACGCCCTGCTTCTTCTTCACTACGAATAAAATCATCAAAAGAGGCTTGATTTTGCTTTTTAATATTCCTTAACTCCTGCTCATCCCCCCTGAGATCATCCCGAATAAAATCAATGCAGGCTTGATCAAAAGTCAACCCTCGTTCTAACGCCTCGGTTATCTTTTGATAAGCTTGATTCTGTATTACTATCACTGCGTTAGCATAAGCATCAGGTGTGAAATTTAACTGATTAATTTTTTTAGCAAAAGTTTTTATACGTTTATTTAATTCATGTACCAATAACGCATTCTTATCATACCAAATGGTGGTGGTATAATTTTCTCCCTTATTTATTTCATTCCAGGTTCTTATATATTCTTGCTGAATAGTGCCTAATTTACCTAACCAAACAAAATGTATTTTTTTGGGTATCTCTTGTCGTAATTCTGGCATTAGCGCCAGTTCTCGGTTACGTTGTTGATTTTGATATAGTAATTGTTTTATCTCCTCACTGCGTAAGTGTTCTACCTCATCACTGCCTACTAGCGGGTATTTTTCAATATAACGATGTATTTTTTGGTTAATTTCTTTGAGTAATTCCCATTCTTCCAGGCTATTTTGAATACTGTTTAATTGTTCTTGATAGTGCGCCTGAGCTTTTTTGATTTCATTATAATCATGACGTTGATTATTACTTTCAATACCGCTGTTTTCGTGTAAATTTCTCTCTGTCATGATATATCCCTATTTAAATTAAGCCTATAAAATGAAATGATTATTTATTTTTATTTTACGTTTTTTATATAAATCACATTTATCTAGGATATTGTATTAATAAGATAAAAAAATAAAATTAAAAGTGATTTATTTCCTTATTTCTGTTATTTATTAAATGGATTTAATAATCGATGATGGAAAAAATAGATGTTCGTTGCCTGGCCTATAGGCACATATTTCAACTTGAAGCAATATTATTTGCGTTATAAAATTTTACACGCAAAGATGAATAGTTCATGGCTAGCATTATTTACGGCATCAGTGCTTGCTTAACGTCTTTCACCAGTAGGGTGAAAACTAAATAACGATTTTATACCCGCCGCCAACAACGCGGCGGCTTGAAAGACAAAGGGTATGACGAAGGGTATATAGACTCCAAATCAGGGATGATAAAAATGGCAAAAAATCCAGAAGGTATTACTTCAGAACAATGGGCACATTTGATTGAGCGGGTTCGACATATTGAGCCTCGCTATTCATTGGCTGAAGCAGAAGCTTTTCTCAATCAGTTTAATTATGCTAACGCCACCAAAGTGAGCGATTATCAATCGATGCTAGAGGGTATTGAAGAAACCCATGTTGAGCTTGCTTTGGTTGATCCGGGACCACTTAATCATGGTTATCATTCTCCTCTCAGTTGGACAATGATAGACAAATCAACCTCCGAGCAAGAAGTGCCTCCCCCCAAAAAAGTGAAAATGACCGTTGCCGGCTCATCTCAGCCTCTCCCTCCCGCCGATCTTCCAGAGAGCGACCCTACGCCAGTTTTAGCCGCTCATATTAACCGTGCGGGTATTCCACCTAAAAAATGGCAAACCTTGATCACCAAAGTAAAAGATATTCAGCCAAATTATTCCTACGCTGAAGCCGAAGCTTTTCTCGATCTGTTTACTTTTCCCGAAGATTCTCGTATCCAGGATTATGAGCAACTGTTGCGCGATATTCAGGACAATGGCATGAATCTTGTTCGCATGGCACAGCAGCAAAGAGAGAGAAATAGAGAAAAGAAACATGCCCCTGACGCTGCGGCGCCCGTTGAAGGCGCCGCCGCACAGGTAGCAGCTGATGATATTAATGTTGTCGATTCGGTTTATTATACCGGCGAAACGCCTGAGGCAGTGGCAAGCTTTAAAACGTCGGAAGATTATGCGCAGTTCATTGCCGAATATCATCAGGCTGTTGATAAAATTGTTGAGTTTTATACGGCCAATGTTGATGATCAAGAAAATACCACTTTAGTGAGCGAAAATTTTAAAGTATTCAAGAAAAAAATAGAGAACAGCGATGATCAGGATAGTCACCGTTACTACCAGGTGAAAAGTGTGCTGGAAGAAATCGCGCGTTTGTTAGTGCAACCTAATACGCCAAAAAATCCACTCAACAATAAATTAGCGCAAATTTATGAACTGGCTGACAGGATCATATATTGTGCCGATGGTGCCACTACCGATATTTTAAGAGCTAGCTCAAATTTGTTCGCTCCCTCGCCGGATTTATTGAGCAATATGCAGAAAATAAAGGAAAAAATAGCGGTCAATACCTTGCTCGAATTTATGGTTCAACACGCAATAAATAACAACATCCACACATTCAATGCGTTTTGGGATCACTTTCATCAAAAACTGGCTCTGCCAGGCAGTCAAGATCGTTTTAGAAATTTGGATTTAGTGACTCCCCGATTAGTTGCCCGCTATCGGAAAAAATTGACCGAAGCGCTGACACCCTATCGTATTACCTATCAGTTGGCTCAAGATCATCTGGATTTTTTTCGCCGCCAATTGACGGCGGATAGGGTTAATTATGACCAAATAGAAGCTAAAGCGGCTCGACTGAGCATGGATATAAAAGATCCAAAAGAGGGGTTTAAACCAGGCTATAAAAATCTCGATCTGAATGCGCTTTTTATTCAGGATGACGGTAAATATCAATTACGACAGGAGCCCATCTTACTGCAGATTGAAATGGCCAAAAAATTTTCCAAAGTCAGCGTACAGGCTGCTTGGCTCAACTGGTCAATCCAACACCTGAATAATGAACAAGGCAATACATTTCAACGGATAGGTGATCTCTTTTGGCAGGAAACCGACGGTGAAGTGATGTTGCCAACCATTAAAAATATCGGCAATTTTATCCATCAGATAAGTTTTGGTCAGCTGATGTTATTGATTGAACAAGCGAGGGATGAGGTGGATCAAGCATTGTTGCGAAAAATAGATCCGCAGCGTTTTCAAGGTGCCAATACGCAGCAAATCAATCTGTTTTTCTCTAAGTTGGGATTGAATGGGGTAGGTGCGATTAATTATGCAGTGGCTCACCGTCATTGGTTTCAAACTTTAGATAACAATCCATTAATATCGGCTATTTTTCAGCTCGATGGCACCTTATTAGCTAATCTTCCGGCGATGTTATTACATAAAATGACGGCTTCGGAACTGAGTCAATTTGTGGAAAAATTGGGTGATGAAGAAAGCATTCGTTATGCAATTAAAAATCTCGATTGGTTTCAACAATTAGACAGTAACCCGTTGATACCTGTTCTGTTAAGATTATCGGCTGATAAATTGCCACTGGTCTCGATAGATTTACTTCACCATATCACTGATCAACAAGCCAGCCTGTTTTTTAGCCAAATGGGGGTTAAAGAAGGTATTGCCTATGCTACGAGAAATTTCGAGTGGTTCCTAGGGTTTAAAAACAACCCTTTATTACCCTTGCTGCTCAGATTACCGCATGAGCAGCTGATGCAGGTTTCTGATATGTTATTTCATCAGATGAGCTCTCAACAGGCCAGCCAGGTTTTTTCTCATTGGGGGATTAATGATAGTCTTCATTATATTAGAAACAACTTCGAGTGGTTTCAGCGATTAGCGCCTAATCCATTCGTCCCTATTTTGACAAAACTGACTGATCATCAACTTGCCAGGCTCTCGCCGTCATTGTGGCATTTTATGACGGTGACAACGCTCTGTGATTTATTTGAAAAAAGAAATAACCCTAATGCAGCGGCTTATATTAATTATTATATTAATGGCTCATCTTTTCAGGATAATCAAATCCCGCAGAATAGATTAAATAATTTTCAAAATAGGGTATTAAAAGCGTTATTAATAAACATAGTCATTATTAAAATACATGGAATGAATAATGCTATCACTGGCCAGACGATTAATACGCCTAGCCGATTATTTTTATTAGCGATTAACGCTAAGGATCGGCAAACCATCGAATTATTATTAACCCAAGATGAACTTGATTTAAAACAACGTCAATATGGTTATATTGAAAATCCTTTATTTGCGGCAATAAGAACAGATCAAACTTGGTTAGTCTCTATTTTATTGGCAAAGCATCCGTTATCCGATTATCAAGATGCTGCTCGTTATAACGTATTATCCCAGGCGATTGAAAATAAAAATTTGCAAATGTTGACCCTATTACTGGAGGCAGGTGCTGATCCGAATGAAAAAAACTTGTTGACCAATACGTCTATTCTAGAAGCGGCAGTTTTATCAGGCGATCCTCTCTTGGTAAGCAAATTATTGGAATATCAGGCTAAAGATGATAGGGCTAACGCTTTGATGCTGGCTATCAAGCAAGTCAATGTTTCCATGGTGGAGGCATTAGTGGCGCCCAGCGTAGCGCATTACCATCATCACAGCGATACACCCATCAACATTTATGAAGAGGCTTTAGCACTCGCCGATAAACAACCGTGGTCATCAGAAATCATCCGGATCCTCGAGCAAAATAAAGCCCATTTAACCACCTTGCTCCCTGCTCAGACGATAGCCTATTTGTTTCGGCGAGATGTCATGTCGACAGTGAGGTTACACAGTCATATCTCAGTCGTTGGCATCGACACCCTTGGCTTGCCATTATATAAGCAGATCTATGCTGACCTGGATAAATTACATACAACAACAGGGGCTGAGCAGATCGAAACCGCGTTTATTTTATTAAAAAATATTGATTTTCATCTGAATTATCTCCGTGATGATATTGCTAGCAACGGTTTATCCGTGATATCGACGTTACAAAATCAAATTAATCAGGTTCTTTTTACTCATCTGCCATCCGATCCGCTGCGAAAAAATATCCTTGATATGATGAAACTTCAGCCCTTCCTCGCGGCTGATATTTATCAATCCGTATTAAAGCATCCACCGGCTACCCGACTGACTTTCATCAATTTTATCTTTGGCAGAATGATGGATGATATTTATTGTGATGTGCCGGCACCCTTTCGGCACAATAGATATCTCTTTCCTCACTCCGGCCGCAAAAATTTTTGGCACATTAAACTAGAAGGCTTCAACGGTTTGGTGCCCAATGCAGAGGCGCTGGGCTTTAAAGCGGTTTACCATTTCCCGTTTAGTGGTGAATTTCATGGCTTGGATACGATTTTAGCCAACGAACAAGAAATGGGGGCATTAAAAAAGATCAAGATCGATCACGTCAGTCAATTAATTCATGTGGGCTATAGTGAAGAAGAACTAAACGCATTATACATTGATAAAAAGGGGGCTCGTGTCAGGAAATTTCTTGATGCTTTCTTAGCAAAATTGCAACTGCGTCATGAAGGTGATCAACGTAATCCTAATAATCGTCGTCCTTTTAGCGTTGAAGAGCACCTGAATCATAAGCGCACCATGTTGGCGACCTATGGTAATAAAGATTACTTACGTCGACAGCAAAAAGTATGGTTAGCACGGATAGAAAGGGTATATAAGAATATTTATAGTACTAATATCGCCGCTTGGGATCGACAATATTCAGGGGAAGCGCTGAGTCAATTAAATCAGCAATTGGCAGTGGAGGATACCGGCGGGCAACTGGCATTATTACTCGCGGGGCGCCAGGGCTTGCTGATCAATGGCTATAACCAAAATTATGGTTATCAACCTATTGATAGCACCATGAATGCTTTTATTATTCAGCAAATAGATACCCTGAAAGCACTCGGTGTTTCTACGCTTGGCTTGCCTTTAGACAGCCTAACGCAATCCTATATTGATCGTTTTCAGCAATATCCCAATAAACCTCTCCCTGGTTATTTGCGCTCGGTATTAAACAGCACTAATTTTTATGATTTGTTTATGGCCGCCAGCCAGAAAGGGCTAAAGGTGGTTGCCCTGGGTCAAATTTATCAGCTTTATGTTGAAACCTTCCTGCAAGGTATGGTTAATGCCCACGCGGAGAAAATATTAACGTCTTTACCTGCCGGTGAAAAATTTGTGGCTATCGGCGATAGTTCTCTTTTGTTATCCAGTCAAGGCTATGATCGTTTCTTACCTGGTATAGCGCATCGCTTGGGGCTGCCCGTCCTACAAATAAGCGATAATCAACTGTCAATCCAAGCCGATGATGTTGCTAGACGGATTAGCAGAGGGGGGCTAAGCGCCCCTGTGTCAGCAAAACGTGGGAATGTAGAGCAATGGGCACAAAAGGCAGTCAATACCGATAAACCCAATAAAGAAGGAACCCGATTTGACGGCATTCTTATTCTGCAACTAGAGGATGATCCCGATAGTATGGAAGCCGCTGCCAAATTAGCGGCGAAACACCCTGAAAAATCTGTCTTGTTTCAGCGTGATCTGCAAAGCAATTTGCGATTAGTCCATGGCAATCCTGTGGTGTTGAACGGTAATGTACGCTGGCATGTAGTAGGGCATGGGCGAGGGGGGCGCGATGATCATAATCATACTTCGTTAGCGGAATACCTGCCATTTCATTTAAGTTTTGTGCTAGAAGGGGTTAGCCGCAAGTTAAATAATCTTTATGGTATTAATAGTGCTCCCAAAGAAATTGTTTTGATGGGCTGTGCGTTAGCCAGCAGTGATCCAGAATTTAACGATTACAGAACGCAACTTGAACAATTTCTGAATCGCAAGCAAGCAGGAAAATCAATAGAAGTCCCAATAAAAGTCATCGCCTATCGAACGACCGTTGATGTTGACTCACGAGGTCGTAGACTCACTCTAGGCAGTTATCATCAGCTACAGCGTAAACGAGCTGAAAATCGTTTCGTAGCCGGACAATGGGGGATGACTTCAGCACAATGGTCAAATTTAATCGGCTGGGTTCAACGTATCGAACCTACTTATTCGCATTCACAGGCGGAAGATTTTCTTAACCAATTTGATTATGCTAGCGACGTGCGTCTTAGTCAGTATCAGCTTATGCTACAAAGGATTGAGCAGGAAGGTATCAACCTCGCTTCCGTCAAGCCGAATGCAAAAGACAGTGACGCTTCCCCTACTCCCACAAGGTCTGAAAGGGTAATGGAGTCGCCGCCCGAAGAGCAAGAGCCCTTGGCAAAACGCGCTCGAATTGAGGCAGTGGCTCCTCCTGAGCCGCTTCATCAGCCTGCCCCCAGCACTTCTCAACCGCCGCCAGTCAATAGCCTCTATTTTCTTCACAATAGGGACTATTGGACAAAACGAGTCATAGAAAAATTTTCCTCTTTAGAACAAGGCAAACAACAGGCGCTACAAATATTGCAGACGTTGTATCCGGCAGAAAATGACACTGAAACAGTATGGCGAAGTTTTAATATGTCCGGTGAATTGCGTCAGCAATTTGTTTTCATCTTGACAGATAAAAAAGTGGTGCCTACCTGGGCGCAGCAGCATAAAGTGACCTCCATGGATCCTAATAACCCTAATCGATTCCAGCACCTTCATCGTGTTATCGATTCTATTTTGCTTAAGCTGCAGACACAGCAAACGGGAACAGTGATAAATGAAAAAGACCGGCAACCTGCGTTTGATTTTAGCGATGAATTTATCGCGGAATATAGCAGAGCGAGCGGCTATCAAACCAACTCAAACCAGGCGTTTTTTAGCACTGTTATCAGCGGGGCATTTCGTGGAACTCTTCGTACCCCCTATGCATTAGCCACGGATGGAAAAATGCTGGCATCTGCGGGCGGTCATACTGAACCCCAGGCTACGGATCTCACATTCTGTGCCAGTACGGCTTATCAAGACGTGAAAGAGTATGTTCATGACAATGCTGGTAGGGCGGGTCAATTCCACTCGCGCCAAGATGATCCTACTTACTCTGCGTTTAATTCAGATTCCGATTACGATTCCGGTATTGATCAATATGAGCCCATACACAGAAAACAAAAAAAAGGTTTTGTTTATCTGATTGATACCAGAGGTTTAGACGTTGTCCCTATCGCGGATAATGCGGTACTGAATCGAAAAAATTCTACCGTGGGCAATGGGACGCTATTAAGCGAGGTACATATTTCCGTTCCTGCCAATAGCGGGATAGCCTCGAATCGCTTATGGCTAGTCAGTTCGAATGGCGAATCTGCGGTTAACCTTGCCGACCTGCTACAGCATTTTGAACCCGAGCTTTACCATTTGGAAGAGAGAACGCTGGCCGGTGAAGATCCCAGCATCTACGATAGGTTGTTTTATAAAGCACAATGGCAGGGGTTAAGGGTATTAAATATTGGCGAAATCACCCGGCAAGGCTCCTCGCTCAATATTCGCGACTATCAACACCCCGACTACCCTCTTATTGATCACAGGCTCAGCAGTCTTCAGCCGGTACAACGTGATGATGTTGACCGTTGGGTGAAGCCGAAGGTGAATATAGAAAATGCTCAGCTAAGCGATGATAAAACCGCTAAAATACGGGTGATCATTCAGCTTGAAAACGAGGCAGTGATCTGCCAAGCGGCCAGTGATCTGGCAGATAAACATCCTAGTCAAACCGTCGTTTTTCAACGGGATGTACAAGGAAAATTGCGTTTGCTGTACGGCGATTTACCTCACCTGAGTGGCGCGCTGGAGCTGTTCTTTGTCGGCCATGGTCGTGGCGGCGAGAGTGATACTCACAACAACAACACCTTAGCGGGCTACGATGCGCAAGCGCTCGCGGCGGTGACCCGCCAAGTGCATCGTCAACTTGGCATACAGCACCATATCCACCAGCCGATCAGTAAACTGATCCTCGCCGGCTGTGCCTTGGTGAATGATGATCAAAAAAGCGGTTTTTTATTTGATTTTGCTCCTGAATTGCTTAAACAGAACAGCAAACCCATCACTTTGGTTGGTTATTCCAGCGCCATCAAAATTAGTGGCACAGAAAAGGGGAAAAACAGCGGGCATCGCCATCAACTCACTGCCCGAGAAGGTGAACAACCCGCCCGTTCGGCGCGGATCAGCCTGACACTGGATGCCAAACAAAATCGCTATCTTCCGACGCCAAACGAAAGAGCAGGTGATCTAAGTGGTCGTCTGCGCCAGGTGATGGCGTTAGTGGAGGATCTCAAGTTTAAGCGGAAATCGTTAGCAACACTGACAACACAGCAACAACATGAGCTAGCTGATTTTTTCCATGATGATAATGCGCAGTTCAGTCAAGAACGGTTACAACAGCTGCTCACTCATGAATCGCGTTATAGGTTATGGCATTACCAAGCGGCACAGCTATTGCAGCTGCGCGGCGTTCACCGCCAGCTAGCAGGGATGAGTGGGCAAAAAGCATTAGAGATAAGTCAAGCCTGGGATAGCCATCAGGTTAATCGGATCACCGACTGGCAGGCAGCGACCCTGGGTATGAAAGGCGTGAAGATCGATTTAGCGCCTCAGGCGCTGTTTATCGATGATGCTAGCGCATTTGCTTACCAATCGGCGACCGCTGCCGCCATCAGCTGGTTACATCATCGGGCTCAGGGTACAGAAATCGGTCAAAATTACCTCAATGGCCTCAATACCTACGCTGAAATAAACCAGCAGCACGCCGATGAGCCACTTTCTGATAATGATCGTTATCAGCTACAACAATTTCGTCAACGCTTTGATGCCCTGTTATCCACCCCTGAAGCGCATCCCGATATTTTTATTCGCCAGCCCTTACCGACCATTTACGCTGAAGTGCCGATCGGTGATTATCTGCTGACAATGAACCAGCAGGTGCTGACATTATCTGTCAGTCATGATCCCCAAGGGCAGCGTATTTTTCATTTGTATGATGCCAATACCGGTGTGATGCGCATCGAAAATAGCGATGCTAGCCAAAATGAACCGCCGTTAAATACTATCTTACAACGCTATATAGCGCATTTGCCGCGCCAGGCAGATAACCTTCCGGTGCCAGTATTGTATAAAGTGGCGATGAAAACGGCCAAAGCGCGTTTCACAAGCTTAGCCTCGCTGCAAAGTTTATGCGGTGATTTTAAAAGTGAATCACAGCGGTTGGCAGCGGCACAAAATATTATCCTCAGCGATGTGACTATCTCGCCCGTTATTTTGCAAAAAATGGGCGCACGCATTGCCGATAAAGTTTTTTGCCAAAACCATCTCGCCCAATTGACACCATTAGAAATCGCGCAGCAACTGCGTTTTGATGCCAAAAAATTAGCACGTTATCTGCATCAAGCCGATTACACGACAGTGCAAGATCAACAGGCGGTCTGTTTTCTAAAACAACAAATCATCTCCAAAGGCATAGAAAATATATTGGCCGCAGGCGGTAAAAGGCGCGACACAATCAGTGCACAACAGCAGCTAGAAATCATAAACCACTATGTCACGTTGCGTCCTGCCGATGGGGCTCCTCTTCCCTCGACACTCGATGATCTGAGCCAAAGCAAAATTCCTTTGCAGTTACACATTGACGCCGCCTTGGAGCCAGCAGTTAAAAATGTGTTGATAATGCCTGCTCGAACGCGGTTACAAAGTTTTACGCGCCGCGCGGGTAACACCATGCAAGGTTACGGTTATCTGCGCTCGCTCAGGGATATCGCCAAATATAATACGTTACTTAAAAACCAATATTTAAGCGCAGAACAGAGAAAAGAACTTATTTTTGAAAAAGAATTGGCGGTATTCTCCTTAGTGAGTAATGTCGCCATTGATTTAACCCAAGAGGGATTGGGGTTGTGGGGGCGTCGTCTAAGCCAATTGGGCATTCGCTCTGGTTTTAAGCTGCATTTAGCCCGTTTTGGTGCTCCATTGTTGGGTGTGCTTTCAAGCGGCTTTGATATTTATCAAGCTTATCGTGCTTTCAGTCAACTTGCGGTCATTACTGATGCTAAATTACGACAGGATTTGATCGTGAATGGCTCATTGTCCATTGCCGGCGCCTTGATCAGCATTGGCGTCCCCGCTGCTTTTGCCATTGGCGGCACGACGGCCAGTATCGCCGGACCGGTAGGGCTGGCTTTGGGGGCTGCTTTACTCCTCGCTGGGGGGATCTACTCTGCGGTGCGCGAAGTAGAAGAAATTGAAAAAGTGGTTCATTTAACCGGTTGGGAAAAATTCCACAGCGGTTTATTAGCTTTCACAGGGCAGTCACAGAAACCCTCGATAGCCAATCAGATGGCGTATCATAGCAGTGAAGTGGCTGCGAATAAGGCGCTGGCCGCACAGCGGGAACAGGAAGCGACAAGGCGTTTACAGGGGAATGGCCAGATTGGAGCCCTGTATCTCAGCCTGGGTGAGCCTCATCTGTTAGAGCATCATTATAAAAAAATCACCGGAACCCTCGGCGGAGTCCGTCGGCTCATCCAAGATGAAGTTCTGCCCGCTGAGGCAGATGGGGTGATCACAAGGTTTCAGACAGCATCTGTACCCGTGATGACGGGTTATCATTCGATGACCATGGAACGTTATCGTGATGTGCACGCTGAACCCAGTGAATACATTTATTACGAAGCGAAAAGAAAGTCGTCTAACGATAGTGTGCGATATGGTCATCTTTCATCCCAAGTGTTAAAAAAATCTTTTATCGGCGCATTACACCAAGTCGGTAGCTTTGTAGATCCGGCGGACAGCGAGGCGCTCACGGCAAAATTAAATCCGCGGCAAAATGATCACAAAGCGGTGATGGGCGATTTTAATGGCGATGGGCAACCGGATATTGGCTATTTTTCGGCACAGGGCTTTTATTTATTGCGCGCCGATGGTCAGGGGGGTTATGCGCCCCGACAGTGGGTTAGCAGTATCAAACCGATTATTTGGTCGACCAGGCGCACGCTAGTGGGTGATATCGACGGTGATGGCTTAGACGATATGGTGGTGATCGGCGATGATCATCATCGTATTCGCATCTTGTTGGCGCAAGCCGATGGTACTTTTATCGATAGCGAACAAACGGATTTGCCTCTGTCACGTTTAGATGATGCTGTCCCAGTGTTAGTAGACATCAATCGCGATGGCCGAGCAGATTTAGTTTCTTTTACCCGCAGTCAATCCGCGTCTGATTTTCAGGGGTTTAATGATCACCCCGGTGAAATTAATATCAGCTATGGTACAGCCGCTGGCCGTTTCGAAACCATTCCTGCGTTGTCCATTAGCGCGTTATATGCGCCGCAGGATATACCCTTCGTATTTGAAGTTGCCGCTAGGCGGCCAGAGGGTGAGACCGATGAGCGTAGACAACTACGTGATTCGGCGAACACTCGCAGCCAACAACGCGGCGGCTTCAAAGGCGAAGGGTATAGAAGCACACTCCCTGCTTTAGCCAAGTATAACCATCGGCTGGCTGGGGATATCAATGGCGATGGCTATGGCGATATTGTCTCGGTCACGGCTACTGGTGCGGTTTACACTTTGTTGGGGGGAGAGCAGATCCCTCTACGCGCGCTTAGTGCACAACAGCATGAGGGGATCAAAAATCTAGGGCAGAGCCTGAATACCGCTCAAATTCAGCTAACAGATATCAACGGAGATGGGCGTGCTGATTTGCTGGTCATCGGCGATCAAGGCGATTATACGATAGCCTATGGCCAAAGTGATGGCACCTTTGGTGCTGAAACCCGTGATAAGTGGCGCGAAGAAAACGGTGAAATTTTCCCTTATCGCCAAAATAAATTGGCGCATCGGCGCGACCATCAAATTTTAGGCATCGACCGAGATCCCGCCAGCACCCCGCGCTTACTGTCGCTCAATGCCCTGGGTACGGTCAATGCTCATCCCATTACTTCCTTCCCCATTACAGAAAGCATTGCCTGGTTTAGTTTAGGTGGCGGTAACGATAGCGCCGAGGGTGATCGTGATTGCCTCAATTTTTTTGAAGTGGGTGAAGATCGCAAGCTGTTTACTGGCGAACGCAAAGGCGATAGCTTTTTGCTGATGGGCAAAGCGGCACCTGCCATTCCGAGCCGGTTAACCGGTGGTCCCGCCTCGTCAGCGGCAAAGGATCGTGAGGATAGAGTGATAGCGGCGGTGGCCTTGCCGAATGAAGGCTACCGCCTTGATCTACTCAAAGGTGAAGCGCGTTACAAAAACAGTAAAGCGCTGATCGCCCACTTAAGCGGTATCGAGCACGCTTATGGCCACAGCGAAACCGATGATGAATTAATAGGTAACGAGGCGGACAATATTTTAAATGGTCAGGGAGGGCACGATATCCTAGAGGGTAACGGAGGTAACGATACCCTGATATTGTCGGCTGGCACGGCGAGCGGCGGTATCGGCATTGACACCTACCGCATTTTGCAACATCAACCGTGCTCAGGCGCTGTTGGCAACACTGAGGTGGTGATAACAGAAACAGAAGAAGGAGAGCATAGCAATGTATTGCTCGATTATGATGTCGCGAACCTAGCGCAGCTTTCCTTACAGGCTAATTCGGTTGAGATCAGCCTGTGTGATGATCAGCAAAAACACAGTGTGCTGTCTTTAGAGAACATGTATCGACTCAGCGCTGACGGCAAACAAAAAAATCTGCAACATCATTACCGGATCTACACCCGTGATGGCGTGCTGATCAGCGGTTGGCCAGAGACATTACATCAGGACGCGGCGGGGAACTGGCCGCCATTGCGCTTGCGAGCGCAATATGTCAGTGAAATGGATCAAACGCGGCGTAGCGCATTAAAGGGAGTGCCCTCTGCCGATATCGAGGTGCATTCATGCCGCGGCAACGGCCAAGGGCAGATTATCGTCAAAGCCAAAGGGCAAGTTATCGGCCAAACGACAACGTTACCCTCTTTTCTTTCATTGGCGCTCGTTGGAACAAAATGGAGCAACGAAATCATCGGTGATGAACAAGATAACCTGTTATCAACCTCATTATTGCCTGGCGATGAAGAGAATAATCGGTTATGGCACCGCACGGGACAGGATACACTGCGCGGTAATGGCGGCTCGGACAGCTACTACATCGGCCGGGGAGCGCGTAACATTTGCATTAATAATCAGGATGTGAGCAGCGTCAAGGGCGGTAAAATCGCGATCGATAATGTCATCGTGCCCTGGTTAATCAACCAGATCGCCCTGTCCGATGACGGTGACGATATCATCTTAACGCATCGCACCGCCCGCGACTCAAATCCGACGGTGCGTATCAGCAAATTTAAGCAATCTGAGCAATATCGCCACCTATGGATACAGGCCAACAATGGCGATATGGTGGAACTTTGTATCGACGCTAATAGAAACGTCTCTCTGGGACGACAAGTTGTTACCACTGAAGGGAACGATCACATTGTCGTGCGGCATGAAACCATGCTAATCGGCAATAAATTAGCGCTGGGGGCAGGCAGAGATGTGTTTCTCGATACCAGTGATGTCGGCTATCAGATCAGCGGCGGTAAAGATGACGACAACTTACAAGGGGGCAGGGGTGATGATCGGTATCAATATGCCTTAGGTGATGGCCATGACATCCTGTGTGATAGAGGGGGTCAAGACCGCTTGGAATTTAGCAGCATTAATAAGGAGCAATTATGGTTACAAAAAAGCGGTGAGGATTTAAAGGTGTTGATTCAGGGTACCCCTGAAGCAGGTAGCGTGATTATCAAAAATTATTACACCGATACGGCATCAAAAATAGAAACCTTGAGCGTCAGCGGTTATCAGCTGGTGGGGAGCAATATTGATGCCCTGGCGCAGGCAATGACAGGGTTTTCTTCCCCTGAAAGCAGCGGCGCATTGCCTGTAGCGCGTTTTAACTCGCAATTAAGTTCGCTATGGTTAGCGGTGCCGGCATAGCATATACCCAATGAATTTGGCGTTGTACGGTGCGCGCAATCCTCATGTACTTATGGAAATGAAGATTGCTGCGCGCCGGGCGTCTTGGTTTCGTATAACGAACTAGGGTTTCGAAAGAGATCTTTTGTCAAAAACGCGCTCAAAATGTCTCATATTGCTTAGGTTGGATTAACAAAACCAATCGCGCTGTACACTTTTTTGAGGGTTTCTTGTGCCCGAATTTGTGCTTTGGCAGCGCCTGTGCGCATTATTTTTTGCAGCTCAGCCTCATCACTACGGTAGCTTTTATAACGCTGTTGTAAATCGCCTAACTTGGAACAAAGCTCTTCTGCCAAGCTCTTTTTCAGCTCACCATAATTTTTTTTGGTAAATTCTGCGACCAATTGATCAATGGATTTATCGCTTATTGTCGATAAAATAGTCAGCAAGTTAGCAACGCCTGGTTTTTTTACTCTATCGTAGTGGATTTGGGCAGGATTATCGGAATCGGTTATTGCTCCCATAATTTTTTTTGTCACTGATTTTGCATCTTCTAATAGCCCAATCCTACTCTTAGGATCCTCGTCTGACTTAGACATTTTTTTGGCTGGATCCTGTAGTGACATGACACATGCTCCACCATCCTTAGGGAACCAGGGCTGCGGAACAGTAAAAATATTGCCATACAAAGTATTAAAGCGTTGAGCGATATCCCGGCTTAATTCTAGATGCTGCTTTTGATCTTTACCGACCGGAACCTGATCGGTTTGATAGAGTAAAATATCTGCTGCCATTAACGCCGGATAACTGAATAATCCGGCGTTAATGTTTTCATTATGACGGGCTGATTTGTCTTTAAATTGCGTCATTCGACTCAGTTCACCAAAATAGGTATAGCAGTTTAGTATCCAGTTTAATTGTGTATGCTCTGGGACATGTGATTGCACAAAAATCGTGCTTTTTTGCGGATCAATCCCACAAGCCAAATACAGCGCCAGGGTATCTAAGGTGTTTTCTCTCAACTTATTGGCATCTTGGCGCACCGTAATCGCATGCAAATCAACAATACAATAAAAACAATCATAATCATTTTGCATCGTTTTCCATTGACGCAAGGCGCCGATATAGTTGCCAATGGTCAGTGAGCCTGAGGGTTGAGCACCACTAAATACAATTTTTTTTTCTTTCATTTCACTCATTTTTGTTCCCTAAATTTTTTAATTATTAGCGACCTTGGCTAATTCACAGCGCATCGTTTGAATCACGGCTTTATAATCTGACTGAGCAAAAATAGCAGAGCCTGCAATAAACATATCTGCCCCTGCTGTTGCTACTGTATGGATGTTTTCTGTGTTAATACCGCCGTCTACGGCTAACCGAATTTCAGCATAACCCCTTTTATCTATTAGCTCGCGAGCCTGGCGCAATTTATTAAGCGTTGCCGGGATAAAAGACTGGCCACCAAACCCCGGATTAACTGACATCAGTAAGATCACATCCAGTTTATCCATCACATAATCTAGATAATGCAATGGCGTCGCGGGATTAAAGGCTAAGCCCGCTTTACAACCCCCGTCTTTAATCAGTTGCAGGGAGCGATCGATATGTTCGCTAGCTTCTGGATGAAAAGAAATAGAGCTCGCTCCTGCTTTAATAAAAGCGGCGATCAGATCATCAACCGGTTTAACCATTAAATGCACATCAATGGGTGCTGTAATGCCATAATTTCGCAGAGACTGACAAACCATTGAACCAAACGTTAAATTGGGAACGTAATGGTTGTCCATCACATCAAAATGAATAACATCGGCTCCGGCGGCCAGCACTGTGGCCGTCTCTTCACCTAAACGTGCAAAATTTGCGGCTAAAATGGAGGGGGCAATTAAAAATGGCGTCATTATGTTGCTCCAAAATTTTGCGGTGATCATATACCCTTCGCCTAGCGGCAACTTCAAAGACGAAGGGTATAGCCAAATCAGTTTAATTTGATTTAAGTGTTGTCGTCGCTTGCCGTACTATCTGTACTGTCTGCGTTCCTCCGCCTTGAATCAAATTAAACTGATTCGGCTATTATATAGAGGAAAAGCTATTTAACTGTAGAGTGCTAAAAGTTCATTGACTTTATGGCGCCCAAGAATATTGCTGCTAATAGTCCGGCTGGCTTTAACCTGGTGTAGTGTCGCTTGATAATACCAAGCGCGTGTGAGTTCGGTATCATGGTTAGAAATAAGCACTGGGATCTTGTTTTGGTTGAAAAGCTGGTAAGCAAGGTGTGCCAGATTTTTTTGATCTGCGGTAGTAAAACTCTTGCTGTGGTAAGAGGTGAAATTGGCTGTTACTGATAATGGAGCATAAGGGGGATCGCAATATATAACCGCACCACGCTGTGCTTTTAGCAGTGTTTGCTGATAGTGTTCACAAACAAAGGTGGCACATTGTGCTTTTTCTGCAAACCAGTACAACTCCGCTTCAGGAAAATAAGGTTTTTTGTAACGACCGAAGGGCACATTGAACTCACCTTTTAGGTTATAGCGACACAGACCATTGTAACCATGGCGATTCAGGTAAAGAAACAGAAGTGTTCGGCGATAAACATCTTTACTGGTATTAAATTCTTGACGAAGCGTATAAAACTGTTCAGCGCAATTATATTCATCATGAAAAAGTGCACGGGCATCACGCACAAAATCATTTGTACGTAATTTCACCGTATTGTAAAGATTAATCAGATCACTGTTGATATCGGCCAAAACGTAAGATTTGTACTCTGTATTTAAAAATACTGAGCCGGCACCGACAAAGGGTTCAATTAAACATTCTCCTGCCGGTAAATGTTGTCGTACATCATCAACTAGCTGATATTTTCCACCTGCCCATTTTAAAAAAGCACGCTTTTTTTTCATTTTACGAAGTTATCACCGATTTTTTTCTGAGTGATCATACCCTTCGCCTTTGAAGTTGCCTTCGGGTGCCAGGGTGTGAGACCGATTACGAGATTCGGCGAGCACCAGCCGCCAACAGCGCGGCGGCTTCAAAGGCGAAGGGTATAGCGGGCGTTGCCCGCGTTAGCAAACTCGCCTCAATTTTTTAAATCTTGCTGTAATTGATGTATAGGTTTGATCCAGGGATTTTTTATTTTAATAGCGTCAGGTAATTGAGCAAGCGCACTTTTAGCTTCAGTTAAGGTCGCATAGTTACCGCTGACTAAGATATACCAAGGCTGAGTATTACGTTTAGTTTCATATATTTGATAGTGAGTTAATTTTTGCTGTTTAGCATAAGTATTTAATGTTTCTGGCTGTGATGCGCTGCTTAATTGTAAGGTAAAGTGATGTCCTGGCGCTAGCCTTAAAGCGTCATTGGCTTGGATCGATTCAAGTTTAGTACTGCTAGCCTTTGTTGCTGTTTTAGTATTTTTATTGTTAATGATCACTTTAGCATCATTAGTATCGCTATTATTGCTTGATTTAGGCAGTGTTTGCGGTGTAACTGTGGTCGCTGGCGAGTGAGTGTCTTTAGGCGGTGAGGGGAGGGGCGTTTGCGGCAGCGCTTCATTAGATGCTGCAAACGTCTGCGGTATTTTTTCCTCTTGTAGCGGCCTGTTATTTTCACTTTCTTCAACATTTAGCAGCACAGGGGTGTGAGGTGTCACTGAAAGGTTGTCAGACAGATTAACCTCTTTTGTTACTATATCTTCATGTCTTTGTTTAATTTTATGCGGTGGGGGTGCTTCAAAAGCAGAAAGAATAGCGATGATAATCAGCAGCAATACTAAAATACCCATGCCAATCATAATACGCTGATGTGAAACAGCAAATCGTGATCCGTTTAAAGATTTAGTGCGCAAAGGTGTTGGGCGATGATCATTACTGTCTGGTTTTAGACCGTCTATCGGTTTCAAATCGTCCATTAAATTCCCTCCAATTTAAGATAAAGCTTTTTAAAACAGAAAATTAGCTGATTTGACTATGTTTAATTGCCTTGATCACGATATGGCTGGGTATTCCACTACGGATTTCTGATTGACCAATGCCAGTAGGTAGTATTAGCCGAAGCTCGCCTGCTAACACTTTTTTATCCCGTTGCATATAAGGCAAATAGCACTCCGCAGTCATTGTATCAGGGCCGTGGGTTGGAAGACCTGCACGCAGTAATAATACTTTAATACGTTCAATATCTGCGGTAGCAAATTGTCCAAGAAGTTTAGCTGTTTCTGCCGCCATTACCATCCCCGCTGCGACGGCTTGACCATGTAACCATGTGCCATACCCCATCGCAACTTCAATAGCATGGCCGTAAGTATGACCTAGATTGAGCAATGCACGCTGCCCATTTTCTTCACGTTCATCGATAGCAACAATACCTGCTTTTAGTTCACAGCAACGGCGGATGCAGTAGCGTAATGCTGTCGTGTCTCGTGCCAATAAATCCTCAATATTATTTTCTAGCCAAACAAAAAAATCAGAATCGAGCGCAATAGCGTATTTGATCACTTCTGCTAAGCCAGAGATAAACTCAGATTTTGGTAGGGTTTGCAAAAAATCAAGGTCAATGACAACAGAGATAGGTTGATGGAATGCCCCTATCATATTTTTACTCATAGCATGATTGATCGCTGTTTTGCCGCCGATAGCCGCATCGACCTGCGCCAACAGCGTGGTAGGCACTTGAATGAAGCGGACACCCCGCTGATAACAGGCTGCCGCAAAACCGGTTAAGTCGCCTATTACCCCCCCTCCTAGGGCAATAAGCGTGGTATCACGTCCATGAAATTTTTCTGACAGTGCGGCAAATATCTGTTCAAGTCCAGTTAGCGATTTATATTGTTCACCATCAGGTAAAACGACGTGATCAACTTTAATTCCGTTGCCTTCCAATGTTATTAGGAGTGATTTAAGGTAGAGAGGTGCTAGTGTTTGGTTTGTCACCAGCATGACTTGGTCATTGGCCTTTAATGGTAAAAAAGAAGCTAGATTATGAATCAATCCAGTATCTATGGTAATCGGATAGCTATATCTTTCCGTTTTAACAATAATTTTAGCCATATTTATTTTTATCCTATATGCCGTAAAACCTCGGTCTGTAGGGCGGGGTAAGCCTGTGGAGAGTAGGCACAGCTAGGCCACTCGATGAAACAGGAAAACACTGAAGCGAATCAGGTTTCGGTCTGAACGTGGTAGGAGGCGGGGAGGATGTCAAAATAACCTTGCTGCTAATTTAATCCAGGTACATTGATCATCTATGTTAAATCCTTTCGGGTATCGTTGATATGGCCAAATCAGTTTAATTTGATTTAAGTGTTGTCGTCGCTTGCCGTACTATACCCTTCGCTTTTGAAGCCGCCGCGTTGTTGGCTGCGGGTGCTCGCCGAATCACGTAGTATATCTACGCTCATCGGTCTCACCCCCTGGCAGCCGAAGGCAACTTAAAAGACGAAGGGTATATACTTTGCCAAAAATAGCTTGATTTTTATCCGCTTTGTATTCGCAAATTGCAGCGCTGGTTATTTTGGAGCGCAGTATTAGATGTTGTACGTTCCGTTCTTCGAGCCTGTTCTAAATCTTTTGGTTTGTCTGAGCGTCGCTCAAGAAGATTTGGAACAGGCTCGGAGAAAGCGGGGAATAGGGTGGTTGGATCAATGCTAAAATCAGATTTTTTCTAACAAATTAATGATCTGGCTGGCCACTAATTTTGCACTTTGATCGTCAGTACGAATGGTCACATCGGCAATTTTTTGGTACAGCGGTTCACGTTCTGCTGCTAGTGTTTCAAGTATATGGCGGGCAGACTCATCAGCTTGCTGTAATAGAGGACGTTTTTTGTCACGTTGTGTGCGAGCTAACTGTTTTTCGATAGTAGTTTCCAAATACACGACCACTCCCCGTGCGGACAAGCGGTTACAGGTTTCTCTCGATTTTACAGATCCACCACCGGTCGCTAAAACAATGCCTTGTTTTTCTGTCAGTTCATTAATGATTTTTTCCTCACGATCACGGAAGCCATCTTCGCCTTCTACGTCGAACACCCAGGCCACGTCAGCCCCAGTGCGTTGCTCAATTTGTTGGTCGGAGTCGAAAAATTCCATATTGAGTTGCTGGGCCAACTGACGACCGATAGTGCTTTTGCCAGCACCCATAGGTCCAACCAGAAAGATATTGCGTTTCTCTGCCATGTTTTTGGTATTATTAATATTGTTCGTTGATGACAACCCGCCCCGCCAATTGCATTAGCGGCGGGATCTAAGACTAGATCTGTTTCTAAATTGATTACGTTTTGTGAATTTTGTATACGCTATTTGTTGTCCTTATTTTTCATATCCTAATGTTGCTTACTGCCCTTAAGGTTAAGGATTTTTATTAAAAGTCAGTCTAGTGTCTTTGGTAAGGAAATCCTAGCTAAGTTTTCCATTCAGAGCCTATTGGAAATCTCTTGTACTCGCTGATATACCCTTCGCCTTTCAAGTTACGGCTTTGTTGTCTGCGGGTGCTCGCCGAATCACGTAGTATGTCTACGCTCATCGGTCGGTCGCCCTTGCCGCCTTGCCGTAACTCGAAATTCATTGGGTATACCCCTCGCTACGGCTTTGCAAGCAGTCTTTTGTCAAAACAAACTTAAAATGCTCATTTACACTCTTCATTCAAATATAAAAGGCAACTGCGCGTTCGCTTATCTTTTCTTCGTTAAAGAAGATTTCGAATAGGCTCTTAGAGTTTACCTCATTTTTTATCTTCAGCCTTTAAATTTGAAGATTGTCATATCAATTGTGATTTATATACCCTTTGCCTTTGAAGTGACGGCGGCGTTGTTGGCTGCGGGAGTTCGCCTTCATCAGGTAGTCTATCTACGCTCATCAGTCTCACGCTCTGGCTGCCTAGCGGCAGCTTCAAAGGAGACGGGTATATAGCCAAATCAGTTTAGTTTGATTTAAGTGTTGTCGTCGCTTGCCGTACTATTTGTACTGTCTGCGCTCCTCCGCCTTGAATCAAATTAAACTGATTCAGCTCTACATCTCAATTTGGTAACACTTGTAAGCTAAATCAGTGGCAGCGTCAAATTTAGCAGCCTTAAAACCGTAAAAAGTTGCAAATAGATGCCAAAACCCTATTTTTTAAGAATATCCCCTTCGCCTTTCAAGTGACGGTGGCGTTGGCTGCGGGTGCTCGCCTTCATGGTATACCCTTCGCCCTTGAAGCTGCCGTGTTGTTGGCTGCGAGTGTTCGCCGAATCACGTAGTATATCTACGCTCATCGGTCGGTCGCCCTGGCCACCTAGCCGTAACTCGAAATTCATTAGACTTCTTCGGAAACCTATTGCGTGACGCGAATCCTGCGTTGCCCGGTGCGCGCAATCCTCATGTACTTCATGTTAACGAAGGTTGCTGTGCGCCGGGCGCCTTGACTCCGCATAACGAACTACGGTTTCCAAAGAGATCTATTGGGTATAGATGAGTTTTGGTGTGATAAAAATAACGAGTTCTCGCCGATCTTTTTGGTTAGTATCTTGTTTAAAAAATCGCCCCAATAGAGGAATATTAGCTAATCCTGGTACTTTATAGGCTCTTTGATTATTTTTTTGTTGAAAGATACCACCAAGAATAATGGTTTCACCCTGTTTTACTGTAATTTGTGTTTTGATCTCTTGTTTATCGATAGCGAAGGTTTCTTCTTCACCCCGTTTCATTGCCATCCCAGGCATATTTTGACTGATTTTTAGTTTAAGCGTAATGAGGCCGTTACGTAATATTTTGGGCGTCACTTCCATCCCTAATACTGCTTCTTTAAATTCGACAGTAGTCGCCCCTTTTGTGCCGCTTGCTACAGGATAGGGGATATCAGTACCTTGTTTAATACTCGCTGTTTGTTGGTGAGAAGTGATTAAACGTGGGCTAGCGATGATATCTACTTGTTTTTCCTGTTCAAGCGCGCTGAGTTCAAGATCCAGTAAACGGCTATTAATCCGCGCAACTTGAAAACCGGCTACCAGTGCGGGATTTTGTAACGGTATATTAACGTTAAAATTATTTAATCGAAGAGGGCTCATTCCCTCTTCGTTTTTAAATCCCCAGCGTACGCCTAACTCATGTAAATCTTGGCTGCTTATCGTTACGATGTGAGCGGCCAGATGCACTTGCTGTAAGGGAAAATCCATTTCTTTTAACCAGGTTTTTAATGTTTTCAGCGACTCTGGGATATCACGAATTAACAAACTATTGGTTCGTTTATCGGCTATTATACTGCCTTTATCAGAAATTAACGAACCATGGCTGGTGCTTAGATTTTCTGCGAGTTCTTCTGCATTAGCATGCTGTAGTGTCAATATTAGATTTTCTAATTTTGGTTTTTGTTCATCGCGTATTTTTGCACTTTGTTGCTCTTTGTCTGTGATTTCTCGCTCAGAAAATACCATCATCACATTCCCTTCATGTTCAACCTTTAATTTAGCCATTCGTACAATAATGGTTAATGCCTGTGTCCAAGGAACCTCGATTAATCTAAGGTTTAGATTACCTTTGACTTCTGTGGTTGTGATCAGATTCAGTTGCTTATAATCCGCCAGAGCCTGTAGTACCACAGATACTGGGGTGTCTTGAAATTCCATATTAATGAGATTATTTTTTTGCTCCGCGAGGCAGATTACGTTATTGGTGACTAATAAAAGTAATCCGAAAAAAAAATAGATTAGATTTTTTGTACAATTTTCTTTCGGTAGAAAGGTAGCTATGAAATGTGGCTGATAGTTTTTATTTATTTTTTTATATTGAGTGATTTGTACTTTGCACGCCATGATATCAAGGCGTTGGTGACAGTATCGTAACATATTGATGTAGTCCCTTATCATCATCGATTAATTCCTTTTATACCCTTCGCCTTTCAAGTTACGGCGGCGTTGGCTGCGGGCGCTCGCCGAATCACGTAGTCTATCTACGCTCATCGGTCGGTCGCCCTGGCCGCCTTGCCGTAACTCGAAATTCATTGGGTATAGCAAGGGCTCTTAGCGTCGCTCAAGAAGATTTGGAACAAGCTCTAGCGTCATTAAGCATGTTGTTTTCGAGCGGTCATAATGTATATCTATCCCTCGCGTATCGATGTTGCTTACACGCCAATCCTTGAGTAGCTGTTTGCCAACCACTAATTTATACCACCGGCCTTCGGGGCTAAGTACCCAACCATGATGATTGCCTTGTTGGCCTACAATCCCATGTAATTGCCATTTTTTTAGATACTCAATATGTTGATTACAGGGGGTTAAAGGCTCGGGTTGAAAAGGATCCTTGATATAGATACCCTTCGCCTTTGAAGCCGCCGCGTTGTTGGCTGCAAGTGTTTGCCGAATCACGTAGTTGTCTACGCTCATCGGTCGGTTTCCCTGGCCGCCTAGCGGCAACTTCAAGGGCTGTGGGTAGAAAGTGTTATCTTGTGCTCCACTCGTTGATGAGATTAGAAAAATCAAAGGGAGGCATCGTATCGATCTTTTATTCATTAGCTTTTGTATCGGATAATAATTCAGTTAGCATTAATTTTATAATTAATTTATTTTTTTCACGGGTCATGTGAATGTTGTCCATCAAAATAGGGGGAGTGATTTTTAAAATATGATGGAAAAAATGGATTAATCCCTGAAAATTGATATCAAGAGTGACATCCCAACATTGATGGAGAAAATTATCTTCAGTTGTCGGTGATTGCCTTTGCCAACGTGTAATTTTTCCATCGAATGGTTCGATAAGTGCTTGAACATTTTCTATTAATGTTTTTTGTACGGTATGCTGCGTGTTTTCTTCTGATAACAGCTGATCAATTTGGCTTTGCATAAGAGAGAGGGCAGGCAATGATGCTAATGCGAGTTGAGTTTGTTCTATTTTATTTTTTTGTGTGAGCAATTCTTGTTGATCTACTATTTTTTGCTGCCATAGGGGTTGTAGTTCGAATAGATATACAGCACCGGCAAGCACCCCAAATAGGCTCCACTGCCAAAGCAATATTTGCCATGCTGGTTTTGATAGCCATTTTAGAAGTTTTTTATTCATTTATATTTCTCTTTTGCAAGCTGTATCCTTGGTACAACCCTTTCGCATGTATTACAAAATACAGTTTTCCTTCTTCGTTTTGATTAATATTATGTAATTGAATATTAAATAAACTATCTTCAGCGGCAAGTTTCTGTAAAAAGGTAATAATTGCAGTGTGATTATTACTTATGCCATCAAAAACAAATAGATTACCTTGTTGCTCTAATCGAAGCAGCCAACAATTTTCAGGAATTAGGCGTGATAGGCGCTGCAACAACATTAAGTAGTTTTTTGTCTGTTGTTGTATATGTTGATAATTTTTATTACGTGTTTTTATGTTTCGTAATAATTTTGCTTTTTTCTGTGTAGCCAGATAAATCGTTTGCAATACTTTTTGTTGTTGCAGCAGTTGTATTAGCGTTATTTGGTGTTGTAGATGTTCATTCTTCCATAATAAAAAAATTAACATTATTCCTACTATTATTATGACGGATTGTAAAAAAAAGAAGTTAAGCCAGAAGTGATAACGGCTTATTAATTGCCGAGTTCGCCAAGGTAAAAAATTAACCTGAAACATCAATAATCCGCTATTCGTATTGCTAGTCCGCCGGCTAAGGTAAAAGCCATAGGCGATGCGGGTAGCGGTGGTTGAAATTGTTTAAATGCAGAAAAAAGTGACCAGCTTATCGTGTTTGCAGGGGGTTGCTCGTCAATAATACTACTGTGATAAATTTTTAAGGGTTGATCTCGTTTTGCGGGATAAGCATGGCGTAATTGCTCAAATATATCCTGGGTTAGTGGAATTAATCCATAACGAAATGACGTGTTAAGTGGTGATGCCCATAACCATTCACTTTCCAAACGGTGCACTAAGATGTGCTCTGTTGATAACCCTGCGGCGGCGGCCATATATCGTAACGCACAAGGAGCAATATCTATGACATCTGGTGATAAACCGGCGTTTTGTAGACAGTGCTGCCAACATTGTATCTCTTGTTTACGAGCTGCAGTAACCAATAGTTCTGTGTTATTTTCAATCTCATCTCTATAGTCCAGTGCTAAGGTTTGACTCTGGAGTGGAAACTGTTTAGCTGCATTTAATTGGATAAATTCATTGCGTGTCGGCTCTCTTAATCGTTTATCGGGTGCTGGAATAGTTTGTTGTAATATGCGTTGCGCGGGTAGAGCGATACGTAAAGATATATTTTGAGGTAATTGCTTACGTAATAGGCAGAGTCTTTCGCTAAGAGCCTCTGGTTGCTGTAAGTTGCCGGCTTGTAAAATGCCGCTCGGTAAAGCTTGTTGCCACCAATAACGGAGTTGCCAGCCGTAACGGCGTCGTGTAACAGCTAATGCCCTTATAAAACTCATTTGAATATCTAGACCTACCTGCCATAGTTGTGAGTACATCCGTGTAGTAACCCCTGCTCCATTACTAAGAGCTAGCATGAAAAATGTATACCCAATGAATTTCGAGTTACGGCAAGGCGGCCAGGGCGACCGACCGATGAGCGTAGATAGACTACGTGATTCGGCGAGCACCCGCCGCCAACGCCGCCGTAACTTGAAAGGCGAAGGGTATATGATGGATAGGTTTGTATTTATACTACAGTAGATGTGTTTATAAACTGCCTGGATGACATTGAATGGGAAATCTTGGGTGAAGCTCGTAAAATATTTTTTGATTTTTGTGATTTGTTGCATTTTATTGGGAGCAGTTTCAATATTTTGCTTATACAAATATATTGATCAGCAGCTACCTGACGTTGCTGTGCTGAAAGATATTCGATTACAAACACCGATGCTGGTGTACAGTGCTGAGGGTGAATTGATTGCACAATACGGTGAAAAGCGACGTATTCCATTGTCTTTAGGTCAGATACCACCGCAGTTGATCCAAGCTGTTATTGCTACCGAAGATAGTCGTTTTTATAAACATCACGGTATTGATCCCATTGGTATTTTGCGTGCTATTTTCGTTGTATTATCTTCTGGGTATGCTTCTCAGGGCGCTAGTACTATTACTCAACAATTAGCCAGGAATTTTTTCTTAAATCGAGAGCGGAGTATCATTCGAAAAATTAAAGAAATATTTTTGGCGCTTCGTATTGAGCGATTTTTGACTAAAGATGAAATTCTCGAGTTGTATTTGAATAAAATTTATTTCGGTTATCGTGCTTATGGTGTTGGCGCCGCAGCAGAAGTTTATTTTGGTAAAAAAGTGAGTCAACTCACTTTGGCTGAAATGGCAATGATCGCCGGCTTACCTAAGGCACCTTCTATTTTTAATCCATTGTATTCCTATCATCGAGCGATGAGCCGTCGAAATGTAGTGCTAGCGAGAATGTTAGAGGTCAATTACATTACTCAAAAACAATATAAACAGGCAGGTGATGAGCCCATAGTCGCTAACTACCATGCCCCACAAGTTGAATTTTCAGCCCCTTATCTGAGTGAAATGGTACGTCAAGAAATGATAAAACGCTTTGGTGAGAATGCTTACACTGATGGTTATCAAGTCTACACGACCATTACTAAAAAATTACAATTGGCGGCAACTAAAGCACTAAGAGTCAATGTGCTAGCTTATGATATGAGACACGGTTATCGTGGCGCATCTGGTGTGCTATGGAAAGCAGGGGAAGTAGCGTGGGGTTATGAACAAATCATGGATTGGTTAGGCACCTTGCCTGTTTATGGCTCATTGTTACCGGCTGTAGTGACTCAAGTGAATGAAAAAAATGCTACCGTCTTACTCTCTGATGGTAACTATGTCATTTTATCAATAGAGGGGGTTCGTTGGGCTCGTCCTTTTAAATCTGACACTCTTCAAGGAAAAATACCTAAACAGGTGAATGATGTGGTTCATCTTGGGCAGCAGATTTGGGTAAGAAAAGTCAATAATAGTTGGTGGTTAGCACAGGTGCCCGCTGTCAATTCTGCGTTAGTTTCTATCAATCCTAATGACGGTGCGATTAGCGCATTAGTCGGTGGTTTTGATTTTAATCATAGCAAATTTAATCGTGTGACCCAGTCATTACGTCAGGTAGGATCGAATATTAAACCTTTTTTGTATGCGGCTATATTGGATAAAGGGTTTACATTATCCAGTATTTTTAATGATTTGCCGATTTCTCGTTGGGATGCTGGAGCGGGTGTTGAGTGGCGCCCTAAAAATTCTCCCCCGACTTATAGCGGTGCTATCCGTTTGCGTCAGGGCTTAGGGCAATCGAAAAACGTCGTTATGGTTAGAATAATACGTTCTATAGGGGTTGATTATGCAGCTGATTATTTGCAACGTTTTGGTTTTCCAGCCCAAAATATCGTTCGGACAGAGTCATTGGCTTTGGGATCGCCTTCATTCACGCCGTTACAGCTGGTGCGCGGTTACTCGGTCTTAGTTAATGGCGGTTATTTGGTTGATCCCTATTTTATCAGTAAAATCAGCGATAATACGGGTAATCTGTTGTTTGTAGCACAACCTAAAATAGCCGGTGAGCGTTTTAATCCGCCTGTTATTGAGGAAAAGATTAAATCCTCGGCAGTAATTTTTAACGAAAATAGAACGGTTTTAGAAATTAATCAGATCAGTCACCTACCTGCACGGGGAGCAGCACCGATAGAATTATTGGCCACTAAAGGAAATAAAAAAGAGAAGAAGCAAAAATATGCGCCTCAAGTGATCAGTGGGCAGTTATCTTTTTTGATGCGTGATGTGCTGAATAGCAATATTTTTGGAGAATCAGGCTGGATGGGAACAGGTTGGCGAGCGATAGGTGATCTAAAGCGTAATGATATTGGTGGAAAAACAGGGACGACGAATGATTCAAAGGATGCTTGGTTTTCTGGCTATGGGCCAGACATAGTGACCTCTGTGTGGATTGGCTTTGACGATCACAGCCGAAGTTTAGGCCGCAGTAGTGTTGCTGGTGTAATAGAAAATCAAATCTCTGGTGTTGAAGGAGGAGCCAAGAGCGCTCAGGGAGCTTGGAATGATTTTATGAAAGTGGCTTTAGCGGGTATACCGGAGAGAAAAACCATTCCTCCTGAAGGTATTGTTAGTGTGATGATTGATAAACAGACCGGTAAATTATCAAAAGGCGGTTCTGGGAGTCGTGTAGAGTATTTTATTGAAGGAACACAGCCTACGGTGTATCCGGCACGTGAGGTAGCAACTAAGGTGGAGACTAAATTAGCAGTGGATGATGATCAGGTTGAAGAGTTATTCTAAGAGCCTACTCAAAAAATTAGATAATATGTTAAAAAATCATCGGCCTAAAAGTGTAACTCATTCAATACAAGATGCATCTATCCACGAAAACGACGATAAATGCATGAAGTTGAAAAATATTCGGAAAGAGACTCCGGAGGAGCGTGCTTTACGTCATCCTGGTGGCGAAAAACAGGCTATCATGCTTTGTATCGCCTTATCACTTTCATTCTTTAGTCTAATTAGCCCTGCTTTAATATCATTTTGGTTGATGTTTATTGCTTTAATCATCATGGTGTGGTTATGTTGGCGATTATTTCGTCCGTTTTCCCCCACAGATTTACAGGAGATATATTGCTTAAATGGTACACCAAAACGTTGGGGGCTATTTGGCGAGTCACATCAAAATCAAATGGATAATATTTCTTTGGGTATTATTGATTTGATTTATCCACTCCATTGGAGACCTTATATCGTTAATGATTTAGATAAAAAAACAGATATAGATATCTATGCTAATCGGCGAGTTATACGTCAAGGGCGCTATTTGTCGCTTCATGTGGAAGCAAAATATTTTCCTTTACACGGTTGGAGAAAAAATCTCATTTTAGTAATGGGTTCATTACTGATTTTAATTATGTTGCTATTTTATGCTCCTTTGAGCTTACCACTGAAATTGAGTATCAATTGGATTCAAGGTGTTCAACGTCATAAAGTAACAGATATCGAGACCCTAGCAAAAATCCCACTGCGTGTCGGTGATATGTTGCAAATTCAAGGCCGGGGGATGTGCTATGTTCCTCCTAGCAGTAAACAGAGCCATAATTTTGTTTTTACGCCTTTTGATTGCTCGAGTATCTATTGGAATAAAGGGTTACCTTTACCACAACCTGAATCAGCAGTCATTGAAAAAGCTGCCGCGTTAATGAGTGCGGTTAAACAACAATTGCACCCACCCATGCCCTCTCTACAAACCAGGAGTGATACTAATACAACACTACCATCAGCGGTAACGGTTGAAAAACCGGAAATGGCACTGCTAAAAAATTTTGCGGATATCGTTTTAAAAACGGGAACATTATGTGAAAAAACATCAGATTGTATTCGATTGAAAAATGCGCTAGTTAACTTATGTAATACTAACGACTGGGCTTCGTTAGTCATCAGCGCACGTTCAGGTGCCCTGAGTGGCGTGAATGTGTTATTGCGCCCTGTCAGCGCAAATGCATTGAAAAAACTGATTAATATAGTAATTTCATCGTTTGTTTATCGTGAAACCCACAGAGCCACTGAGATTTTGAGTAACCTTGTCCCTGGCGGCTTTTTAATTATCAGCGATGAAGGAAAGCAATGGGTGGATCACCCTGCTCCTTCGGTGTCACTATTTGAATATAGTGCTTTGGAGCAATGGCGAGAGCTACAACGTCTTTCTAATCAGTTACTCAATACCTCGTTCAAAGCCGAAGGTATTGTCAGCCATATTTTCTTAGATACAAATGGCACTTGCCATATTACTCTACACAACGAGCCAGGAATGAGCACCTTAATCCGTTATCTAGGTACTAGCTTGTTATTGTTTGTGTTGATTATTTTTTTGCTGACAAATAGCTGGCTTTGTATCAGCCGTGCTCGAAAGAATCGTCATCGAATGAAGGATATTCAACATTATTACGCCGCTGTACAGAGTGAAAAGTTTGTGACATGTTCCCCTCCTACTAGCCACAACCCTTCAAGTTGCCGCTAGCGGCGGCCAAGGCGTGTAGACCTACTACGTGATTCGGGCGAACGCTTGCAGCTAACAGCAAAGGCGAAGGGTATATAGAGCCGAATCAGTCTAATTTGATTCAAGGCGGAGGAGCACAGGCAGTACAAAATAGAATCAAGTTAAAATGATTTGGCTATAGAAATTCATTGGGTATACATGAAAAATTGATGATCGAGGAGTTGGTATGAAGTTTGAACAGCAATTCGCCGTTTATGGTATCAAAAATGTCAGCGAGGTTATTTATAACCCAAGTTATGAGTGCTTATTTAAAGAAGAAACCAAGCCAGAGTTAGAGCGCTATGAGCGTGGTATCGTCACCGAGTTAGGCGCAATTGCTGTTGACACAGGTATTTTTACCGGGCGTTCACCTAAAGATAAATATATTGTACGTGATGAAACGACAAGTGATGTTTTATGGTGGTCTGATCAAAATAAAGGTAAAAATGATAATAAGCCGTTGACTCAGGAAACATGGAGCCAGTTAAAACAATTGGTCACTCGGCAACTTTCAAATAAACGTCTATTTGTCATTGATGCTTTTTGTGGCGCAAATAAAAATAGTCGTCTGAAAGTTCGTTTTATTACTGAGGTTGCTTGGCAGGCTCATTTCGTCAAAAACATGTTTATCCGTCCGTCTAATGAAGAATTGGAGCAGTTCGAGCCTGATTTTATTGTGATGAATGGTGCCAAATGTACCAATCCACAATGGCAACAACAGGGATTGAATTCAGAAAATTTTGTCGCCTTTAACCTGACCGAGCGTATGCAACTGATTGGCGGTACCTGGTATGGTGGTGAGATGAAAAAAGGGATGTTTTCAATCATGAATTACCTATTGCCATTGAAGGGCATCGCTTCGATGCATTGCTCTGCCAATGTGGGGGAACGAGGCGACGTTGCTATTTTCTTTGGTTTGTCTGGTACGGGGAAAACGACGTTGTCTACTGATCCTAAACGTCAACTTATCGGGGATGATGAACATGGTTGGGATGATGAGGGGGTATTTAATTTTGAAGGCGGTTGTTATGCCAAAACCATTAATTTATCCGCCGCGGCAGAGCCTGATATCTACCATGCTATTAAACCTAATGCACTACTGGAAAATGTCGTGGTGTTGGCGGATGGCACTGTTGATTTCAATGATAATTCGAAGACTGAAAATACGCGCGTTTCCTATCCTATTGATCATATAAAAAATATTGTTAAGCCTATCTCTAAAGCTGGGCATGCTAAAAAGGTAATTTTTTTAACCGCTGATGCTTTTGGTGTATTACCCCCAGTGTCTTGCTTGAATGCTGATCAAACGCAATATCATTTTCTGTCAGGTTTTACTGCCAAGCTAGCGGGTACTGAATGTGGTATAACCGAACCGACACCGACTTTTTCAGCCTGTTTTGGTGCTGCCTTTTTACTGCTACATCCGACAAAATACGCGGAGGTTTTGGTAAAGCGAATGCAAGCGGTAGGTGCTCAAGCGTATTTAGTGAATACCGGCTGGAATGGTACTGGTGAGCGTATTTCTATCAAAAACACCCGTGCTATTATTGATGCTGTTCTTAGTGGGGAAATCGATAAGGTGACTACTTTTACTACCTTGCCGGTATTTAATTTGAAGTTTCCAACCACATTACCTGGCGTGGATGCTAGCATTCTCGATCCTAGAAATGCTTATAGCAGTTTTAATCAATGGCAACAAAAAGCTGAAACCTTGGCACAGCGTTTTATCACTAATTTTGATCAATATACTGATACACCAGCAGGTAAAGCTTTGGTCAGCGCCGAGCCAAAAATTTAATGAGGTAAAAATTTTTGAGCAGTTGCACCCTTGTTTATTTCATTGGGTGCAGTAGCGTACTAGTAGTGATGTCATGCGGTAAAATCTTCGAAATGGGTTTGTTGTATTTATCAAAACCGTTCTTAATGCAAAATGCTTTAAAATCATCTAGACAACAGACATTGGCTTTTTTATACATACTCTGTAATTTATTTTCTATGGTTCTACAAGAAAGGCCTAATATTTCGGCGATTACTTTACATTTTATTGATTGCATTAGAAAAAATATTACCTCAAGCTCTTTATCAGTGAAGAAATTTTTTTTCTTCTGTATTTTGATATTTTGATCAACCCCTGCGTTAAGTGATGCTTCATTTAGGTATTGTATGGCTGAGAAAACTTGCAATTTTTTGGTATGTAAGATAATACCCATACAATTCCCTTTCTCATCATAGAAAGGGGCTTTTTTACAAATATAGGGTTGAATTATTTCTTTACTGCCAAAAGGATAAATATTAAGTGAAAAGACATTTTTTTCTGATGCTTGAACTTCACGGTCATATTTATGGAAATAAGAAGCAGATTTTGAGCTAGGGTGAGGAATGTCACTGTCTAATTGATTTGTAATATTAAACTCTGTCGGTAAGTTTAATAATTCTATATATTCAGCATTGGCATATAAATACCGTGATTCATAATTTTTAATTGCCCAAGGCTCACTGCTATTGTCACATAATGAGATGATCTGTCGTGAAAGCTGAGTAGAAATACATTGAGTGCCATGTACTGGAGAAGGTTGCTTTATTTCAGCCATTTCAGATCCCTATTAAATGTCAGGGTAAAAATTACTTTAGTCATATTAGAATTACAAACGCCAGTTCGCTTTAATCATTAATTTAAATGATGATTTTTTACTCTTTAATGACGCGATGGAAATATACCTCCTCATTCGAGATCTTTTTTAACCGTCCGAAAAGATTTCGAATAGGTTTCCCACGAGGAGGTATATATATTTAACAGATACGAAACGATAATAAAATCCCTGGTGTTAGCATTTTTTTATTATTTACACTGATAAACTCTTATCGCTTATTCAATTAGAATTATTATAATAGCGACTTATTTTTTTATTTTATCAGTTAAATTCTGTACCTGATGTACTGCATGATAACAATGATGACAGGTAATAAAAGAGTGCATAATACTCCTATTGAGTATTATTTTAGATTAAATAGTGTTCAGGATCTCTGCTGGCTGGGATTACGTAATAATTTGATTCAAATTTAGGATAATACTATGTTATGGTTTAAGAATTTAATGATTTATCGATTGAGTAAGAATACTTTACCCTCCGCAGAAAAAATAGAAGAAAAATTAAGTCAGTTCATTTTTTCTCCCTGTCCTCGTCAAAATATTTCGACAATGGGTTGGGTTTCACCTATGGGATCACAGAGTGATGCGTTAATACATAATATTAATAATCAAATTATTCTTTGTATTCGTAAAGAAGAGAAAATTTTACCGACAGCGGTAATTAAACAAGAGTTACAAACTCAAGTTGATCGTTTAGAAAGTGAGCAGCATCGTAAACTTAAAAACACCGATAAAAAAGCACTTAAAGACGACATTGTAGCTAGCTTAGCTGCGCGTGCTTTTAGTCGCTTTAGTCAAACGTTGTTATGGATTGATCATATTAATAATTTTATTATGATTGATGTTGCTAGCGCTAAACAGGCAGAGGATGCTTTGGCATTATTACGTAAAAGTTTAGGTTCTTTACCCGTTGTACCGCTAAGGCTAGCAACGCCGATTGAATTTACTTTGACACAGTGGATAAAATCTGGCGACTTACCCAATGATTTCACGCTCATGAATGAAGCAGAATTAAAAGCAGTTCAGGAAGACGAAGGGGTTATCCGCTGTAAGCAACAAGATTTAGTCAGTGATGAAATTGCTTCACATATCGAAGCGGGCAAACAAGTCACTAAATTGGCACTAGATTGGCGAGGGAGTCTACAGTTTGTTCTGAACAACGACGCTTCATTAAAACGTTTAAAATTTGCCGACACACTACGTAAACAAAATGATAATATCGACCGCGAAGATTTTGCCCAACGTTTTGACGCCGATTTTATTCTAATGACTGGCGAACTGAGCTGTTTGATTAGCAAAATTATTGACGATTTGGGCGGCGAAGCACATTCGATAAAAAGCTGATAGATAGCATAATCAAATGAAAAATAATAAAGAAAATGACACGATAGTTGCTCAAGCCACTCCGCCTGGGCGTGGAGGTGTCGGGATATTACGCATTTCTGGCGCGTTGGCGAGCGCCGTAGCACAAGCCATACTGAATAAATTACCCACCCCCCGTTACGCGCATTATCTGAAATTTTATGATGCAGATAGCAGTAGTATCTTGGATCAAGGTATTGCCCTTTACTTTAAGGGACCCCATTCCTTTACTGGCGAAGATATTCTTGAATTGCAAGGCCATGGTGGTCCCATTGTTTTAGATTTACTACTAAAGCGTATTTTGGCGCTGCCATTACCCGGATTACGTATCGCACGCCCCGGCGAATTTTTAGAACGTGCTTTTCTAAACAACAAAATCGATTTGACACAGGCCGAGGCGGTTGCTGATTTAATTAATGCCAATTCAGAGCAAGCCGCTCGCTCCGCAGTCAATTCACTCCAAGGCGTTTTTTCTGATCGTATTAAGGCATTCAGTCAAAGTTTAATTGATTTGCGCGCTTATGTTGAAGTGGCCATGGATTTTTCAGAAGAAGAAATCAATTTCTTGTCGGATGGTAAAATTGAAGACCAACTTAATAACATCATTAATGAATTGAAAAAAGTACAAGCCGCTGCCCATCAAGGTAGTTTATTACGTGAAGGGATGAAAGTGGTTATCGCTGGCCGCCCCAATGCAGGTAAATCGAGTTTACTTAATGCATTAGCGGGCAAAGAGAGTGCGATAGTGACCGCTGTTGCCGGTACTACTCGCGATGTATTACGAGAATATATTCATATTGATGGTATGCCGCTACATATTATCGATACTGCTGGGTTGCGTGAAACCAGCGAAATAATAGAAAAAATCGGCATCGAGCGAGCTTGGCATGAGATAGAAAACGCCGATAGCTTGCTGTTTATTGTTGATAGTAGCACCACAGAAGCAAGGTTACCGGATCCAGAATTGATTGCACGCCTGCCGACTACGCTGCCTATCATTGTAGTGCGCAATAAAATAGATATGACGGATGAACAATGTGGCTTAACTGAAGTTAAAGGGTATCCCGTTATTCGTTTATCCGCCAAGACAGGTCAAGGTATAGAAAATTTGCAGCAGTATCTTAAAAAAAGCATGGGGTTTACTCAGCATCCTGAAGGTCATTTTTTGGCGCGTCGCCGTCATTTGGATGCGTTAGAAAAGGCGCTTAAACATCTCAACAACGGCCACGAACAATTGGTGATTATGCAGGCGGGTGAATTATTAGCAGAAGAATTACGTTTAGCGCAATCTGCATTAGAAGAGATAACGGGGGAATTCAGCTCTGATGATTTACTCGGAGAAATTTTCTCCAATTTTTGTATTGGGAAGTAAGCTTTTTCGTGATAATCGCTCCATAGTGCGATGAATACTGGAAAAACAGAAAGGAGTAGATTTTAATATTCACGCGAAGCTTGGTAAAAATTTCTACTCAATTCGTAGATTAAAGTGACTAAGATTGGTGTAGACTAAGCACCAGTCTATTTGTCAGTATGCAGTAGGTGAAGATGGCTCGCCTCATTATAAGACCCTCTCTATACCCTATTTTACAGGAGGCTTAATGGAGCGAATGAATAATCAATTAAGTTATCTCCTGTGAACATAAACATCGTACATTTATTAAATGGCAATTATATTTTGTTGCTATTCGTTCTCCTAGCGCTCGGACTCTGCCTTGGTAAAGTCCGATTCGGCTCTATCCAGCTCGGTAGCTCGATCGGGGTTTTAGTGGTATCGCTGTTGCTTGGGCAGCAGCATTTCACCATGAACACTGAAGCGTTCAATCTTGGCTTTATGCTATTTATTTTTTGTGTTGGTGTTGAAGCCGGCCCCAATTTCTTTTCTATTTTTTTTCGTGATGGAAAAAATTATCTGATACTGGCTACAGTGATGGTCAGTAGCGCTATGATATTAGCCTTAGGTTTAGGTAAATTATTCGATTGGGATATCGGTTTGACTGCGGGTATCCTTGCCGGATCAATGACATCTACCCCCATTTTTGTTGGTGCCGGTGATGCATTACACCATAGTATTAGTAGTGTCTCATTGCTGCAGCATGCACAGGATAATTTGAGCCTCGGTTATGCTGTAACTTACTTAATAGGTTTAGTTAGCCTCATTTTCGGCGCGCGTTATCTTCCTAAATTACAGCATCAGGATCTCTCCACCAGCGCTCAGCAAATTGCTAGAGAGCGCGGGTTGGATACTGATAGTCAGCGTAAAGTGTATCTACCTGTTATCCGTGCTTACCGAGTGGGCTCTGAGCTCGTTGCTTGGGCTGATGGAAAAAATTTACGTGAATTAGGTATTTATCGCCAAACGGGCTGTTATATAGAACGTATTAGGCGCAATGGAATATTGGCTAATCCAGATGGTGACGCCATTTTACAATTGAGCGATGAAATATCCTTGGTGGGCTACCCTGATGCTCACTCCTGTTTGGATCCCAGTTTTCGCAATGGTAAAGAAGTTTTTGATCGCGATTTGCTGGATCTACGGATCGTTACCGAAGAGATAGTAGTAAAAAACAGTAATGCCGTTGGAAAACGACTGGGTCATTTGAAGCTGACTGACCACGGCTGTTTTCTTAATCGTGTTATTCGTAGTCAAATTGAAATGCCAATCGATGATAATATCGTATTGAATAAAGGGGATATTCTTCAGGTGAGTGGTGACGCTCGACGAGTAAAAAGCATTGCCGAAAAAATAGGTTTTATCGCTATTCATAGCCAAATTACTGATTTGCTCGCATTCTGTGTTTTCTTTATTCTGGGGTTAATGATTGGACTGATTACTTTCCAGTTTAGTAGCTTTAATTTTGGCATTGGTAATGCCGCTGGATTATTGTTATCAGGGATTATGTTAGGGTTCTTACGTGCTAATCATCCTACTTTTGGCTATATCCCTCAGGGTGCTTTAAACATGGTGAAAGAGTTTGGTTTGATGGTGTTTATGGCAGGTGTAGGGCTCAGTGCTGGAGGGGGGATAAGCAGTAATTTTGGTATTATCGGTATTCAGATATTGTTTTCTGCTTTGATAGTGAGTCTGGTGCCCGTCGTTATTTGTTTTTTGTTTGGGGCGTATATTTTACGTATGAATCGCGCCTTGTTGTTTGGTGCTATTATGGGAGCACGCACTTGTGCACCTGCTATGGATATTATTAGTGATACCGCCCGCAGTAATATTCCAGCGTTAGGTTATGCAGGTACTTACGCCATCGCTAATGTGTTACTTACACTAGCGGGTTCCATGATAGTGATCCTTTGGCCTTGCCTGGCAGGGATTATCGCTTAGCGCCTATCCCCTTCGCCTTTGAAGCCGCCGCGTTGTTGGCTGCGGGACATGCGCCCGAATCACGTAGTAGGTCTACGCTCATCGGGTCACATGCCCTGGCCGCCTAGCGGCAACTTCAAAGGCAAACGGTATACACTTCGGAGATTCGATTGATTGCCGCCTTGTCGTAACTCAAAATTCATTGGGGATATTCGAAATCTCTTGTGCTCGCTAATACTTCGTCAAAGAAGATTTGCACAGGCTCTTAAACTTTATAGATTTTATGAACAGTTTAACAATGGAACAACTGAATCATTTCTTTTTTACTATTATTAACGCCACTCCGAGCTCTTCTGTTGTCATGATTATGTTCGCTAGTATGGTTGCTAAGTATGTTATTTTTATTATCCCACTACTGCTAGTGGGTTTGTGGTTATGGGGGCCTTCTGATCGTATTGTATTATTGCGTCAATTGCTGGTTAAAACTGCTATTGCATTGATATTTGCGCTCTGTGTTGCTTATCTGATAGGACATCTATTCCCCTCCGATCGGCCTTTTGTTAAAAATTTTGGTTATACCTTTTTGTTTCACGCTCCTAATAATGCTTTTCCGAGTAATCACGGTAGCGCTATATTCACTTTTGCATTGGCTTTTTTATTCTGGCATAGGCTTTGGTCTGGTATCAGCTTAATGATAGTTGCCTTGGCGATTGCTTGGTCACGCATTTATTTAGGTCTCCATTGGCCATTGGATATGCTAGGTGCCTTTTTCGTTGGTTTGATCGGTTGTTTTCTATCACAACAGGGCTGGTGTCTGTGGGGGAATAGTATCATGAGAAGGTTATTGAGGTTTTACCGTTATTGCTTTGCGTCGCTAATTCGTAAAGGTTGGGTAAACAATTAATTTTACGGTCGTGGGATTTTATATATCAACAGAACCAATATATTATTATTTATATATAGATAAAATTAAAAAGTAAATCTGTAAAGTAAATAATACTTAAACAACCGTTGTAAAATTAATTTATTTTATATTTTATTCCCCCGCAAAATTAATCGAAATTTTCAGTGCAATTGGCATATTATAATCATTATTGATTAAAATTATTTAATAATTATTGTAAGAAAATAATTAAAATATTTAAATAATTTTTCATTGCGGCGTTTATTCTATATTTGCGAGCATGATCACGGTAGTATTTGGTAATGAGAGTTATCTTTTTATTATTAAGAGTGATTGTGAGCTCGTTTTATTTGCTCAAGGAGGTTTGTACCCACAGTCTTTCAAGTTGTCGCTAGGTGGCCAGGGGAGGGAGAGCGATGAGCGTAGACCTACCATGAGGGCGAGGGCTCGCAGCCAACAGCGCGGCGACTTCAAAGGCGAAGGGTATATAGCCAAGTCATTTTAACTTGATTCTATGTTGTCGCCGCTTGCCGTACTATTTGTACCGTCTGTGCTTCTCGGTTCTGAATCAAATTAGACTGATTCGGTTATATATAAAAATTAAAAATTTTAGAGTATTGAATACTTATTTTTTTAAGTAGGCAGTGTTGTCAAAAAAATAGGGAGCTATGACTTAGTGGACGATAGAAATAGGATTACCCATTCAGCTAATTTAAATTTAACATTTTGTCGTATAATACTGAAAAAAAACAATCGATAAAAAAATATAATCACATTATTTTTACTGAGTTTTTACTCAATTTGATTACAGGAACCAATAATCTGTTGACCAGATATCTAATTGTCAAATCTTAATTTTAATTTACGGTGTTTAAATCGGAGATATTTTATGGGCACGACTCAATCTGGCGTCATTGCTTCTGCAAAAGCAAATTCTGCTAGCAGATGGCAGACGAGTGACACCATGTGGGTGTTAAGTTTGTACGGTACGGCTATTGGCGCTGGTGTTCTTTTTTTACCAATTAGTGCGGGCGTGGGGGGGGTACTACCACTGATTATTATGGCAATCATTGCTTTCCCAATGACTTTTTTTGCCCATCGTGGTCTGTGTCGTTTCGTTCTATCTGGTAAAAATCCGGGTGAAGATATTACTGAAGTTGTTGAAGAACATTTTGGTATTGGGGTTGGTAAGCTGATTACCTTACTTTATTTTTTTGCTATCTATCCCATTTTGTTGGTTTATGGTGTGGCTATGACGAATACGGTCGATAGTTTTATCGTACATCAAATGGGGTTGCCATCGCCTCCACGTGCCCTTTTGTCACTACTTTTAATTATAGGGATGATGGGCATTGTTCGGTTTGGTGAGGGTTTTATTCTTAAAGCGATGAGTGCTTTAGTCTTTCCTTTCATTGCCATATTGATGTTACTTGCGCTCTATTTAATTCCAAATTGGTCAGGGGCGATTTTTCAACATACCTCGATGCCCGAAAGTGGTAGCGGTATATTAATGACTTTATGGTTGGCGCTTCCTGTCATGGTGTTTGCTTTTAACCATTCTCCTATTATTTCGGCTTTCGCTGTGGCAAAACGTACGGAATGTGGTCATGATGCGGAGAAAAAATGTTCACGTATTTTGGCCTATAGCCATGTCATGATGGTTTTGACGGTTATGTTTTTTGTTTTTAGCTGTGTGTTGAGTTTGTCTCCGGCTGAGCTCATGGAAGCGAAATTACAAAACATCACTATCCTTTCTTACTTGGCTAATCGTCTTAATACACCAATCATTGCTTACGTGGCTCCCATTATTGCTTTTGTAGCGATAAGCACGTCTTTTTTTGGTCACTATTTAGGCGCTCGTGAAAGTTTTAATGGTATTATCATCAAATCGTTGCGCAGTAAGGGGAAAAGGATTAATGCTGATAAATTGAATCGTATCACCGCATTGTTCATACTGCTTACCTGTTGGGCAGCAGCAACGCTCAATCCAAGTATTTTAGGGATGATTGGCAATTTGGGTGGGCCTATTATTGCGATGTTACTCTTTATTATGCCAATGTATGCTATCCATAAAGTGCCTGCCATGCGTAAATACAGCGGTCATATTAGTAACTGGTTTGTCGTTATTATCGGATTGACGGCTATTTCAGCGATCCTTTATAGTTTATAGACGGCTATTTCGAGTTTATTGGGGTAATCATTATTATTGGCTGACAATATTATGTCAGCCAATATACCCTTCGTCTTTGAAGCCCGCCGCGTTGTTGGCTGCGAGTCCTCATGGTATGTCTACACTCATCGGTCGGTTGCCCTGGCAGCCGAAGGCAACTTCAAAGAGAACGAAGGGTATATATCGTCGATTTCAGTAGGCGATCAATTACGTTGTCGTTGCTTTTGCAAAAAATGTACGCCTTTATCTGGAAAGTCAGTAAAGGCACCATCTGCATTCACTTTGTCATAAATAATTTCATATAATTTATCGACATCGGTGACATATTTAGGCAGAGCGTCAGCACGAATAGTATAAGGATGTATTAGCAAGTTATTATCATGCGCTTCTTTAGCCATGTCTGTTAATAAAATTTTTTCTGGGGTTGATTTATCATCGATTAGCATATGGTAACTCGAGCCGATACCATCAGCGTATTCTTTGATTTTTTTCATTGCGCCTGGTTGTAACATCCAGTCATAGTTGTAATTCGTCCATTGACCATTGGGCTGCTGCTCGAAAGTTTCTTTATCATTAGTGTAAGCTATCAATTGGAGCAATTTTAGATCCATTCCCATTTTGGGCTCCAATTCATATTTAATTCGCTTTAATTCATTAGCATCAAAGCATTGCAGATAAACTTTGTCTTTTTTACTGGTATAGCCGTATTGTTTAAGTATCGCTAATACTTTAGTCGAAATATCTTTTCCTTCCTGGCGATGGAACCAGGGTGCTTTAATTTCAGGATAGATACCGATATTTTTGCCCGTTGAATGGTTTAGCCCTTGAACAAACTCAATCTCTTCTTGGAAGGTATGTATCCGAAAATCAGATTTACCCATAGGAAAGCGTTTGGGATAGCGTTGTATTTTTTTACCGTTTTCAATATCGAAGACTTCGCTGGCTTTTAATGACTTAATTTCGGCTAGAGTAAAATCAATGACATAGTGGCGTCCATCTTTACGTACCCGATTGGGGAATTGTTCAGAGACATTGGTTACTTTATCTAGATAACGATCATGTAATACAATCAGGTGATCATCTTTAGTCATCACCAAATCTTGTTCTAAATAATCGGCTCCCTGCGCATAAGCCATCGCTTTAGCAGAGAATGTATGCTCTGGTAAATAACCACTGGCGCCACGGTGAGCGATAACGAGTTTTTCACTGGAGGGGATCAGGGCGTAAACATTATTTATTATTAATAACGCAAGCATCATACTTGCTAGAGCCTTAATGTAAATTGGCATATTTTATCTTTCCTTGTTTTGTATGTAAAAAAATCCGTGGCAGTAAAGATGACACTATGGCTTGAAATTGCTAAATATATAAAAAGTAACTAGATGTTTTTACTGATCAACGCTTCGTGATGTTTTTTCTCGCTTAACATAACCATGATTAACAACATAACCGCGATAATGCTACCTGCAATCATCACCATAAATCCGCCATCCCAACCAAAAAAATCAACGGTATACCCTACTAAGGCACTGGCCGCCACAGAGCCGCCCAAATAACCAAAGAGACCAGTAAAACCGGCTGCGGTTCCGGCAGCTTTCTTTGGTGCTAATTCTAATGCATGCAGACCAATCAACATGACCGGGCCATAGATCAAAAAGCCAATAGTGATCATACAGATCATATCAATAATGGGATAACCAACGGGATTGAGCCAGTAAACTAGGGTAGCAAGGGTGACGAGGAGCATAAAAAATACGCCGGTTGCGCCCCTATTGCCGTTAAAAACTTTATCTGACATCCAACCACACAATAATGTGCCGGGAATACCCGCATATTCATATAAAAAATAAGCCCATGATGATTTGTCCAAAGTAAAATGTTTTACTTCTTTCAAATAGGTGGGAGACCAGTCAAGAATGCCGTAGCGTAATAAATAAACAAAAACATTCGCAACGGCGATGTACCATAATAATTTGTTAGGCAAAACATATTGCATAAAAATTTGTTTTGCGGTTAATTCTTCTTCTGCTTTTTCATTGTAATCATCTGGGTAATCGTTTTTGTATTCTTCAATGGGGGGCAAACCACAGGATTGGGGAGTATCGCGCATCAGAGCAAAGGTAATGAGTGCTACCAACATGGCGCTAAGCGCTGGCATGTATAATGCCGCCTTCCAATCATTAAACCAAGCCATCCCCAACAGAAACAATAATGGCGGTAATCCCCCGCCAACGTTATGAGCACAATTCCAAATAGAAACAATAGTGCCGCGTTCTTTTTTTGACCACCAATGCACCATGGTGCGACCACAGGGTGGCCAGCCCATTCCTTGAAACCATCCGCAAAAAAATAATAGTACAAACATCACAGTGATGCTTGATGTTGCCCAGGGAACAAAGCCCATAAATAGCATCACGGCAGCAGAGAGAATCAGTCCAGCAGAGAGAAAGACACGTGGATTAGAGCGGTCAGAAATTGATCCCATAATAAATTTTGATAAGCCATAAGCGATAGAAATTCCAGACAGAGCAACCCCTAAATCACCGCGTGAGAAACCGAGTTCGATTAGATACGGCATTGCCAGCGTAAAATTTTTACGTACCAGATAGTAAGCCGCATAACCTAAAAATATCCCCATAAAAATTTGCCAACGTAAACGGCGATAGGTGGGATCGACCTGTTCTATGGGTAACTTACTTTTGTGGGATGCAGGCTTAAAAATACTCAACATAAGTGTCTCCGGTAGTGGGGTTTTGCAATATACCCTTCGCCTTTGAAGCCGCCGCGTTGTTGGCTGCGGGTGTTCGCCGAATCACGTAGTATGTCTACGCTCATCGGTCGGTCGCCCTGGCAGCCGAAGGCAACTTCAAAGGCGAGGGGTATACTCTCTTATTTGGCTCCTTCTTTAAACAATTAATGATGATTAATTTTATGGCTAATAAATATCATAGTTTTGTTATGCTAAAAATCGAGCGGTGAGCTCTGCTCGCCGCTAAAGATAACTGATGGTCAGTTTGACCGGAAAAATATTTCAGTAAAATAGTTAACATTGCGCCGTAAATCGGTAAGAAGAAAAATAAGCAGACGAATAATTTGAAACTATAATCCACAAGCGCTATTTCAATCCAATGCGTCGCCATGAAGAGATCGCTACTCTTATAAAAAGCAATAAAGAAAAAGGTAAAAGTATCACTAATATTGCCAAAGAACATTGCTGCTGTTGGTGCAATCCACCAGGTACGATACTGACGTAGACGGTTAAATACCTGAACATCGAGGAACTGTCCTAAAATATAGGCCATAAAACTGGCGATAGCGATACGAGCGGCGATAAGATTAAAGTTATTGAGTGCGAATAATCCTTGCCAGTTTCCTTGATAGAATAAAACCGCCAGCATATATGAAATCAACAGGGCGGGCAGCATGGCTAATAAAATGATCTTCCGCGCTAATCGAGCGCCAAAAATGCGTACGGTTAAATCAGTGGCTAAGAAAATAAACGGGAAAGTAAATGCGCCCCAAGTGGTGTGAAAACCGAAAATGGAAAGCGGCAATTGCACGAGATAATTACTGGAAGTAATGATGACAATATGGAATAGTACCAGCCACAGTAAAGCCGACATTTGTTGTTGGTAAGTTAATGAATACATATAATGCGCCTTTATAATACAGAGAACAAATATGAAAGCCCCTTCTGCTGATCCTGACATAACCATCAATGTTTCGGGTATGCGTTGTCCAGAACCCGTCATGATGGTACGTAAGGCGGTGCGTCATATGGATAAGGGACAAACGTTATTGGTTATTGCCGATGATCCTACCACGACCCGTGATATTCCTGCTTTTTGCCGTTTTATGGATCATCAATTATTAGCACAGAATATTAAACAGACACCATATCAGTATTTAATTCGCAAGGGGATGGATATCGATTAACGGGTTCTGTTAGAGCTTGTTCCAAATCTTCTTGAGCGACGCTCATTTTTGACGAAGTATCAGCGAGCACAAGAGATTTCGAATAGGCTCTTAGCAGATCATTTCATATTCAGTCATCTTATACACCCTCAATTTCATAAAAAATTAGTCAATATTAATGAGAAAAATAGAGAATTTTCACCTGTTAGTGATACTAATTATGCTCATTGCGGTAGGGCAGATGGCGCAGACTATTTATGTTCCGGTGATCGCAGAGATTGCTCATGACTTTGCTGTGCCTACGGGTAGTGTACAACGAGTCATGTCTGCCTATCTGCTCACTTATGGTGGTTCTCAATTGATTTATGGTCCTTTATCTGATCGGATTGGGCGTCGGCCGGTCATCTTGACCGGGTTGCTCATTTTTATTTTTGGCGCATTAGGTGCTCTGTTGGCCGATAGCCTGACCCTGTTGGTGTTAGCGAGTGCGTTACAAGGAACGGGAACCGGCGTGGTTGGGGTAATGGCGCGTACCATGCCACGTGATCTGTATTCTGGTACGGCATTGCGTTATGCAAATAGTTTACTGAATATGGGAATTTTGGTTAGCCCGCTACTCGCTCCATTGATAGGTGGTATGCTTGGCAGCTATTTTGGATGGCGTGCTTGCCATGCTTTTTTACTGCTGCTCTGTAGTCTCGTTACCTATTGTATATTTCGCTATTTACCAGAAACTCGCCCAGAGCAAACCGAATCACAACCTATGTTCGCGAGTTTTTATCACTTGTTATCCAATACGTTATTTAGCCGTTATCTCATTATGTTGATTGGTGCATTAGCAGGCATCGCCGTTTTTGAAGCCAGTGTCGGTGTATTAATGCGGGACGTATTAAAATTAAACAGTCTCACTGTAAGTATCCTATTTATTTTACCTATCCCTGCCGCGTTTTTAGGTGCATGGTATGCCGGACGTGATAATCAACCTTTTTATAACTTGATGTGGTATGCGGTGATGAGTTGTTTACTCGCTGGGTTGATGATGTGGATCCCGAGTTGGTTTGGTTTTATGAATGTTTGGACACTCTTACTGCCTGCTGCCTTGTTCTTTTTTGGTGCTGGCATGTTGTTTCCACTGGCGACGACTGGGGCGATGGAGCCTTTTCCATACTTGGCTGGTGCCAGCGGGGCTTTGGTTGGCGGATTACAAAATATGGGATCAGGGTTAGCCACTGGATTATCAGCAATATTGCCACAGACTGGGCAATTTAGTCTTGGATTATTAATGTTCACTATGGCAATACTGATCTTTTTGTGTTGGTGGTCTTTGTCTAAGAGCCTGTTTAAAATCTCTAATTGAAAGTCGCTCAAGAAGATTTGGAACAGGCTCTAAAGGCATTAAAGCGTAACATCATTCATGGAATTAAAAGCTAGTCGTGTTCCTCCCACGCCTGTGCGCGTGCAACTGCTTTTTTCCAGCCGTCGTAAAGACGATCACGTTCTGTTTGCTCCATACAGGGTATAAATGTTTTTGGCGGGGTAGCATTTTCAGTTGTTGTATCCTTTCCTTTTAAATCTTTTACATCCTTCCAGAATCCAGTCGCTAGGCCAGCTAGAAAAGCGGCACCCAAGGCGGAGCTTTCATTTATCGTTGGGCGTTGAACGTTAATATTTAAAATATTAGCCTGGAACTGCATTAAAAAATTATTGGTTACGGCGCCTCCATCCACCCGCAGTGATTCTAAGGGGATCCCAGAATCATTTTGCATAGCTTCTAAAATATCACGTGTTTGATAAGCAATCGCTTCCAACGATGCACGGGTGATATGATTTCTGTTAATTTCACGGGTAATACCGAAAATTGCGCCACGAGCATAGGGATCCCAATAAGGGGCTCCTAAGCCAGTGAACGCCGGAACCACATAAACTCCCTTGCTATCACTGATTTTACTGGTTAAGTATTCTGAGTCAGAGGAATCACTAAAAAATCTCAGTTCATCACGGAGCCATTGAATACATGCGCCACCAATAAATACTGAGCCTTCGAGCGCATAATTTACTTCTCCTTTAGGACTACAGGCGATGGTAGTGAGCAAATTGTGTTTGGATTCTATTGCTTTGTCACCGGTGTGCATGAGTAAAAAACAGCCTGTCCCGTAGGTATTTTTTGCCATTCCTGATTTTACACAGTGTTGCCCGAAGAGTGCTGCTTGCTGATCGCCAGCGATCCCGGCGATAGAAATGCGTATTTTGCCTTCGCCGCCGATATTGGTTTTACCATAGATTTGAGAAGAAGATTTTACTTCAGGTAGCATTGTTTCGGGGACATCAAATATTTTTAGTAATTCAGGATCCCATGCTTTTTTATGGATATCGAACAACATAGTACGTGAGGCATTGGTATAATCGGTGACGTGGACTTGGCGATTGGTCATTTTCCAAATCAGCCAAGTGTCAACGGTGCCAAATAATAATTCACCTTTTTTAGCGCGTTCGCGCGCCCCGTCCACATTATCAAGTATCCATTGTAGTTTAGTGCCAGAGAAATAGGGATCGACCATTAGCCCTGTTTTTTGACGGATAAATTCTTCTTTCCCGTCTTTTTTTATTTTTTCACAGCTGTCTGCTGTACGGCGACATTGCCACACAATTGCATTGTAAATGGGTCTTCCGGTGTTTTTATCCCAAACAATAGTGGTTTCCCGCTGATTGGTAATGCCAATGCCAGCGACGTCATTATAATTGATATCAGCTTTCGCCAACACTTCGATTAAGGTAGAACTTTGTGCTGCCCAAATATCCATTGGATCATGTTCGACCCAGCCTGGTTTTGGATAAATCTGCTTAATAGCATGTTGGGCAATGGCGATAATATTAGCGTGCTTATCTAGCACTATCGCTCTTGAACTGGTCGTGCCCTGATCCAGAGCGACAATGTATTTTTTTTCACTGGCTGTTGTTGTGGTCATAATCATCCCCTACCTATTGGTTATTACGTTTTTTTGATATGAAAAATATCAGCCATACGGCGACCAATTAACATACGATAGCCAAATGCGCCTAATAGAGCACCTAAGATAGGAGCAAAAATAGGAATAATGAAATAGGGGATATCATGTCCACCGGTAAAGGCGATAGTTCCCCATCCCGCCAGATAAGCAAAAACTTTAGCACCAAAATCTCGGGCAGGATTTAAAGCAAAACCGGTAAGCGGTCCAATAGATGCACCAATGACTGCAATCAAAATACCAATGAGTAATGGCGCGAGTGGCCCGCGAGGAATACCGTGACCATCATCGGTCAACGCTAAGATTAAACACATCAAAATAGCGGTAATCACGGTTTCTACGATAAAAGCTTGGTAAACAGAGATATGCTGATGAGGATAGGTAGAGAAGACACCCGCTAACTCGAGGCTGTTTGCAGCTCCTCGTGTCATATGATGGTTTTGTTCAAAATCGATAAATAAATTGTGATATAAGCCATAAATTAAAGCTGCCCCACAAAATGCGCCGAGTATTTGTGCCAAAATATAGGGAATGACTTTGCGGATATTAAAAGAAGAAAATAACCAAAATGTGATAGTCACTGCGGGATTGAGGTGTGCGCCAGAAATAGCTGCGGTTAAATAGACCGCCATAGCAACCCCCATGCCCCAGATAAGACTTATTTCCCACTGACCGAAGCCAGCTCCAGTTAATTTCAACGCCGCGACACAGCCAACGCCAAAAAACATGAGTAAACCGGTGCCAATAAATTCAGCAATACATTTATCTTTCAAAGTGTAATGATTTAGCGGTGGTTTTTTTTGGGGCGGGTGAGTGTTTTTTTCCATTGTAATATCCCAGCAATCCTAATGATAGAATGTAAATTATAGTGAATGAGTGTAACAATGAGACATTACTAAAATCAGCTAACTGTTCTTATCGTATTGTTGTCCTTTAAAGGTTAATGATTTTAATGTCGTATTTTTTCAGCGCGAATATACCCTAATCAGTTTAATTTGATTCAAGGCGGAGGAGCGCAGACAGTACAAATAGTACGGCAAGCGACGATAACACAGAATCAAATTAAACTGATTTGGCTATATTGTCAACGCTACTTTAGATTGACCACTTTTTGCTACTTTAAAATGTCCAGTTTTTGCTAATTTTCCTGTTGGGTTTCTATTCCAGGCGCCTGGATAATATCAGTCGTTTTTATAGGCAACATGCCTGCTTTGCGTTTATTTTTGAGTCGATAGCTTTCTCCTTTAATATTCAATGTGGTTGAATGATGTAAAAGCCTGTCTAAAATCGCAGTTGCTAAAATGTGATCACCGAATACGTCCCCCCAATCAGTAAAACTTTTATTTGATGTGAGAATGATGCTCGCCTTTTCATAACGACGGCTCAATAACCTGAAAAATAGGCTAGCTTCTTCGCGATTCATCGGTAAATACCCGATTTCATCCAGTATTAATACCCTGGCATAGCACAGTTGCTGAAGTTGGCGTTCCAGACGGTTTTCTTGCTTTGCCTTCATTAAGGTACAGCAGAGTCTATCCAGAGGCATAAACAATACCCGATGCCCAGCTGTAGCTGCCTTGACAGCCAGCGCTATCGCCAAATGCGTTTTCCCTACCCCAGGTGGGCCTAACAAAATGACGTTTTCATGATGTTCGACAAACCTCAGCCCCGCCAGCTCGCGGATAATTTTCCTGTCTATACTTGGTTGGAAAGTAAAGTCAAATTGCTCCAAGGTTTTTATCCACGGCAAACGTGCTTGTTTTAACCGCGATTCCAAGCCTTTTTGGTGACGCCCGTTCCATTCCTGGGCTAATGCCTGCTGGAGAAATTCACGGTAGTTCAGTGCTTTCTTGGTGGCTTCTTCACATAAACTCTCCAACGCATCGCCCAGGTAATCCATTTTTAACCGTATCAACAAGTTTTCCATTTCCATCAGAGTAGCTCCTCATACACACTGAGCGAACGAGACGCTACTCGATTGACCTGTTGCCAAAGGGCTTGATGATGTTCTGGCACCTTTTGCCAGCCCTGCGTTACCTCCTGCAAGAGATGCGTCGCGAGCAGTTGCTCATCGCCGTAAATACGTAGCGTATTATCTAAACCGATACGAATATTAACCGCACGACCACACCAGAATGAAGGCACGCTATAGCGATTACCTCTGACATCGATATAGCTGTCCCATGCCACTTGTCGTAGGTCGAAGTAGCTGGTATCGAAATCAGTCGCAGGGAGTGGCATCAAGGCTATTTTTTCCTCAGCAAAACGATTTTCCGGTGTCTGCTTGAATTGACGAAGATGACGCTGGTCTGCCACTTTCGCCAGCCACATCGCTAGCAGTTGATTAACATGAGCGAAACTCTCAAACTGACGGTAGCGAGTGAAAAAATTGTGTTTAACATAGCCCACCATCCGTTCGGTTTTGCCTTTCGTTTGCGGTCGATAAGGCTTACAGGCGCGAGGGCTAAACCCATAGTGATTAGCCAGTTGCAGGAAGCCCGCATTGAACTCGATGTGGCCATTTTGTCCATGTTTGATAACAGCGGCTTTTTGGTTATCTACCAAGACATTTTTTACGCTGCCACCGAAGTAATTGAAGCTGCGAACCAGCGATTCATACGTGTGCTCAGCATCTTGCTTAGGGGCAGCAAAGACATGAAAGCGACGCGAAAAACCGAGCGTATTAACGGCAAAATTAACCGTACAGGCAGAGCCTGCCACCTCAACGATGATTTCTCCCCAATCGTGTTGAAGTTGATAACCGGGGAGGGTTTCAAAGCGTACCGTGTTTTTCGAGGCCCTGAGCGGACGTTTGGGATGTATATAACGTCGGAGCATCGCACTCCCACCCCGGTAGCCTTTTTCACGGATTTCCTCAAAAATAACCGCCGCATTCCAAACCTGTTCACTCAACCTTGAATCGATGTAGTCTTTAAAGGGCTCGAGTTTAGCAACCTGTTTTTTACCGCGTTTTGCTGTTGGCGGCGCAGGATAGCTAATGTGCCGTCTCACCGTTTTTTCTGAACACCCTATCTGATGGGCAATATCAACAATAAATGCCCCCTGTTGATGGCGTTGTTTTATCATGTAGTGGTCCTCTCTTCTTAGCATGCTTATTTCCCTCATGGCTTTGTCACCACAAAGGAAACTGCATTCTGGCTTGAGTGGACAAATTAAATTAGCAATTTACGGTCTTTTATCATTAGCGCTGACAATATACCCTTCGCCCTTGAAGTTGCCGCTAGGCGCCCAGGGGATGAGACCGATGAGCGTAGAAATACTACGTGATTCGGCGAGCACCCGCAGACAACAAAGCCGTAACTTGAAAGGCGAAGGGTATAGGTGTTTACCCTGCTAATCGACATACGTAGTCCAGCAAGGATTTTAATAAGGATGATTTTTCTTTGTCGTCTTGATACTGATAGCAAAGTTGGTTTAATTGCAGAATGTACTCTTTGATCTTCTCAGGACTCAGTACCTCTTTCCGGTATTCCAACCAACGTCGTTGTTCAGTGTCATCTAAGGTATTGTGATAATTCCTAGCACGGAAACGAAAAAGTAAAGTTTCCAAGCGTGGATCCTGAAAGCAAAAATTCAGTGCGGGTAAATTTTGTGGAGATGTTTGCTGAATTTTTTTTATCGTGTTGCGATCAGTATCATTAAAAAATCCGCAATAAAGTTGCGCATCGACATTATTAACCTCTGGGCGAGGTGTCTTCTGCTTAAACAATGCGTTCACTTTTTCTTTTATTTGTGGATTTTGGCGGAGTGACTCTAGCTGATTCAAACAGTATTGGAGGTCTATCTTTAACCGCTTTGTTTCTTTTTCTCGCCAAGTATTTATAGGGGCTAATATCGGGCATTTATTAATATGTACTAATTTCAGCGGGATTGTTGTTTGTTGTGGATTTAATGAATCTTTAGGCGTGTAAAGGTGCTCACGCAATGCATTGACATTTAAACTTGATAAAGGTGATATATCCGCCGCTAAGTCACACATAATCACCGTGTTTTTGTTTTCTGGATGCCACGCCAGAGGGGCAACTAAGCTAATATTACTTCGACGAACACCAAACATACCAGAAACATGGACTAAGGGTGTCATGTTTTCAATATCAATCAATGCTTTGATTTTGTGTTTGCTACGATGGTGGTAAAAATACTTAAACAGACGTGGCTGTGCTTGTTTGACTAATTTCGCTAGCTCGATAGTGGCATAGACGTCAGACATCGCATCATGTGCTTTTAAATGCTGTAGGCCGTTAGCTTTAGCTAAGTGCTCTAACTTAAAACTCGGTAATTGATCGGCGTTTTTTGGCCAATTAATACCTTCGGGTCTTAATGCGTAGCAGGCGCGCACCACATCGAGCAAATCCCAGCGTGAATTACCATTTTGCCAATTATAGGCGTAGGGATCATAAAAGTTACGATAGAAAATATTGCGGCTGACTTCATCATCAAAACGAATATTGTTGTAACCGAGAGTACAGGTACCGGCAACACTGAACTGTTGATGAATTTTTTGGCAAAATTCTGCTTCATTCACCCCGTGCTTCAAAGCATATTGAGGGGTAATACCCGTTATCAACACCGCTTCTGGCTGAGGAAGATAGTCATTAGCTGGAGCGCAATAAATTACTAAAGGGTCGTCGATAATATTAAAATCGTCATCAGTACGTACTCCAGCAAATTGTACGGGTCTATCCAGCGCCGGATTTTGGCCAAAGGTTTCGTAATCATGGACGTAAAATGTCGATTTTTTGCATTGCTCTAACATAGTGTTTGCTGGCTCGTCTGGATCTTAATGTTATGATTATACCCTTTGCCTTTGAAGCCGCCGCGGCGTTGGCTGTGGGTGTTCGCCGAATCATGTAATATGTCTACGCTCATCGGTCGGTCGCCCTGTAACTTCAAGAGCTGTGGGTATATTACGTTAACTTTATACTTAAAAATTACTGAATTGAAGCACAGAATTTTAATTAAAAGCCAATGAAAAGGATGGTAACTCACTTGGCAAAAAAATATGAGACGGCTTATGTCAATCAGATTTGATGAGGTGAATACGATTTCATTGCAGGCTCGGAACGCTAAGGTTAATCAGTGCTATCGGCCTACAGTGCTGATTTTTGATTCCGGAGTGGGGGGGGTATCGATATATCAGGAGATCCGGCAATTACTGCCAAATATTCATTATATTTACGCTTTTGATAACCAGGCTTTTCCCTATGGTGAAAAAACAGAAGCTTTCATTGTGGAACGTGTGCTGAAAATTGTCACTAGAGTACAACAACAGCATCCTTTAACGCTGGTGGTTATCGCCTGTAATACGGCGAGTACCGTTTCTTTGCCGACCCTACGTAAACATTTTTTTTTTCCAATTGTCGGCGTCGTGCCTGCTATTAAACCCGCTGTTCAACTCACTCGTAACAAACGTATCGGTTTGCTTGCAACCCGTGCAACGATACATTGTACTTATATCCAAGATCTGATTGAATGCTTTGCCGCCGATTGCCAAATTGAAAGACTGTGGTCCTCTGAGCTAGTTAAATTAGCAGAGAAAAAACTGCACGGCGGATCCGTTTCTGTTGATGCATTAAGAAAAATTCTAACGCCATGGCTGAATATGGACTCTCCTCCCGATACGGTGGTATTGGGTTGTACACATTTTCCTCTGCTAGCAGAAGAGTTGGCAAAAATTTTACCTTATAACACGCAGATGGTGGATTCCGGCGCTGCAATAGCGCATCGGGTTGTTTGGTTGTTGTCACTGCAACAGAAAGCGGTATCTACAACGGCAAAAAATATTGCTTATTGCACGCAAAAAAATGCTAATACAGCTTTGCTGCTTCCTGTGCTACAACAATATGGTTTTTCAACCATGGAAGAGCTACCCTTGACATCCTCCACGCCATAAATGGCGAGGATCCATACCGCGTTCAGACCGAAGCCTGACTCACCTCAGTGGGTTCCTGCTTTATCGAGTGGCCTAACTGCGCCGACTCTCCACAGGCTTAAAATCCCGCATGCTCTGCGGTACTGATTGCCGTCATAGCTATATGGAACCCCTGAAGAACCGATAATGAATGCTATATTTTGAGCTAATAGCGTTACATTTTTCAGTATCAAGGGTCAATTAGGGGCGACAAAACAAAATTTTTCTAGCGAGAAAGAGATTGGTCAAAGCAAATAAGCTGAATAATTGCGCCGTATTTTTAGCTAAGCCTTTGTAACGCACTTTTCTAAAGTTGAACTGGCATTTTAATACACGGAAGGGGTGTTCTACTTTAGCCCGGATTTTCGCGTTGAGACTTTGCTGATGCCGATGTTTTTCCCATACCTGCTGCTCCTGCCCCGGCAAGGGCAATACCCTCCGTCGGGGGATGTGCCAGGTGACCACGCTAACCGGCATCACCATGAACAACCTCTTCTTGGCCGTGAAGAAGGTGATGAACTTGCGTCACATCGGCTACATTCGCCGAGGTTCCCACCAGGGAATGCACCAGCCCCGTCTGTGCATCCACGCCAATATGCGCTTTCATGCCAAAGTAGCACTGATTGCCTTTACGGGTGGCTTTCATGTCTGGCTCACGAGTATTTTGCCGGTTTTGAGTTGAACTGGGTGCATGAATAATCGTAGCATCGACAATGCTACCCCGTTTGATAAATAGCTGAAGCGAAGCTAAATGCGTATTAACTTCTTCAAACAGCGCTTCGCTTAACTGGCATTTGCTTTATCTATTGCAGAAAAAAAAGAAAATCAGCCTTGACTGCGTCTGGATAGACAGCACCACAGTGAGCCTACACCGCCCTGGCTCAGGGAGTTTAAAAAAAAAGGAGCTCAGTCGATAGGGCGCGGTCGCAAAGGAATGAGTACTAAAATTCATGTTGGCCTTTCAGGCGATTATCTCAGGAGTGTTTGTTTATTCTTACGGACAACGTACCGATATGAAAGTTTTTCCTATTTTGTGGGCAAAAGGAGACTGGAGACAGATAAACGATGTTATCGCGGATAAAGGCTACGATTTTTATGATGCCAAAAAGCTTATTCGTGATAGCAGAAAATATCCGGTTATCCCTCGCCGCCAAGGCGCGATTTATCCCGGTATCCCGCCAAAAGATAAAGAAAAATATAAAACACGTAATGCCATTGAACGTTTCTTCGGCAAAATAAAAGAACACAAAAGACTCGCTTTACGCTTTGATAAGCTAGATGTCACCTTCTTTTCTTTTTTCGCCATCGCTTGTCTTAAGGTTTTTAAATTACTTTGTTAACAGTGCCATAGCCAAAGCAGTTTAATTTGATTTAAGTGTTGTCGTCACTTGCCGTACTATTTGTACTGTCTGCGCTCCTCCGCCTTGAATCAAATTAAACTGATTCGGCTATACCCTTCGCCTTTCAAGTTACGGCTTTGTTGTCTGCGGGTGTTCGCCTCATCAGGTAGTCTATCTACGCTCATCGGTCGGTCGCCCTGGCCGCCTTGCCGTAACTCGAAATTCATTAACGGGTTTTCCAACTTTGATTAGTGGTATCCGCTTAACTTAAAAAGGGGACGGCATCGGTTAGCATATGAATGATCTCGAGATTCGCTAACGGAAATTCTGATGCTTGTAATTCATGCTGACACACCCAGCGCATCGGTTGTCCTTCACGACCAAATGGCTTCCCTTGCCATTGTTCTACTAAATAAAAATGTAAGGTTACAATGCGATCAGAAAAACGATGCTCCAACACTTTAAATAAGGACATTTGTTCAATAGTGATCCCTATTTCCTCTAATAATTCGCGTTTTAGCGCAGATTGAGGCGTTTCCCCAGGCTCTATTTTCCCTCCAGGAAACTCCCAAAAGCCTGCCATATGTGAATCAACCGCGCGTTGAGTAATCAGTATTTTGTGTTGTGCATTACGAATAATGCCGACGGAAACTTGTGAAGATTGCAATTTTTTTCTCCAGCAGACCTGTCAGCGCCCACTATAAGCGGCCGTGGCACTGTTTATATTTTTTATTGGAGCCACATGGGCATGGATCATTACGACTCACTTTATTTTCGGTATTAATTGAATTTGGTACTTCTGTGGTTTTTTGTAACAAACTCTTGTCATTTTGAAAATCATTTTTATAGCTGAATTTTTGCTGTATTTCAAAACGGGCTGCTTCTTCACGATGTTGCAATTCTAGCGCTTCAATTTCTTTTGGTTGCTGTACTTGTAATTTGCTTAGTATCGTCATTACTTCATATTTTAGCGATTCCAGCATAGAGGAAAACATCGCAAAAGATTCATGTTTGTATTCTTGTTTTGGATCTTTTTGCGCATAGCCTCGCAGATGAATACCTTGACGGAGATAATCCATCTCCGCTAAATGTTCTTTCCAGAGCGAGTCAAGTGTTTGTAACATGATGCTTTTTTCTATGTCTCGCATCATTTCTTTGCCAATAATGTCTTCTTTGCGCTGATAAGCTTTAATCGCTTGTTGCAGAATATTTTGACGTATTGTTTCTTCATCTAATGGTGCTGTTTTTGCTTGCTTTTCATTTGGTAACCACTGTGAAATCGAAATCTCTAAATCGAAATCATTTTTTAATCTTTGCTCTAACCCTTTAACATCCCACATTTCTTCTAGTGATTGAGGTGGAATAAAGTTATCAATGGTTCGTTTGAATACGTCTTCACGAATGCTGTTAATGGTTTCACTCACGTCTGGAACGTTTAATAATTCGTTACGTTGATTATAAATAGCCCGTCGCTGATCATTAGCAACGTCGTCGTATTCTAGTAATTGTTTACGCATATCAAAATTACGACTTTCTACTTTACGTTGCGCATTAGCGATTGCTTTTGTAACCCACGGATGTTCAATGGCTTCATCGGGTTTCATCCCCAATTTACGCATCATGCCAGATACACGATCAGAGGCAAAAATCCGCATCAAGGAATCTTCCATCGAGAGGTAAAAACGTGATGAGCCCGCATCTCCCTGACGTCCTGCCCGTCCACGCAACTGGTTATCAATGCGTCGCGATTCGTGGCGTTCAGTACCTATAATATGTAAACCACCGGATTTTAATACCGCATCATGACGGATCTGCCAGGCGGTTTTAATGGCGTCAATTTGATCTTGTGACGGATTGTCCAGCAGAGCAATTTCACTTTGCCAACTACCACCCAGTACAATATCCGTTCCTCGTCCGGCCATATTAGTGGCAATAGTGACCGCTCCCGGCCGCCCTGCGTGTGCGATGATTTCAGCTTCTTTGGCATGAAATTTGGCATTCAGTACTTTGTGGTCGATATTTTCTTTTTTTAAACGGTCAGAGATGATTTCAGATTTTTCAATGGAGATGGTGCCTACTAATATTGGTTGCTTATTAGCAGTACGTTCGCGAATATCTTCAATAATTGCGTTTATTTTCTCCTGTTCGGACATATAGATTAAATCAGGCAGATCTTTGCGTACCATGAGTCGGTTAGTCGGTACCACAATGGTATCTAATTTATAAATTGATTGAAATTCAAACGCTTCGGTATCGGCAGTACCTGTCATCCCCGCTAATTTTTCATAAAGCCGAAAATAATTTTGGAAGGTGATAGCCGCCAGTGTTTGATTTTCGTTTTGGATCTCAACCCCTTCTTTGGCCTCAATAGCTTGATGCAATCCATCCGACCAGCGCCGCCCTTGCATAGTACGGCCTGTATGTTCATCAACGATGATCACTTCGCTATTATTCTTAACTATATAATCAACATCACGAACAAATAATACATGAGCCCTTAATGCTGCAGTGACATGATGCATTAGCATGATATTGCTAGAAGAATAAAGAGATTCACCTTCTTGCATGATGTTATCGTCGATTAACATTTGTTCAATTAACATTAATCCCCGTTCCGTTAAATGGACTTGACGTGCTTTTTCATCAACGGAAAAATGTCCTTCGCCTTGGAAGGTTTCGGAATCCTCTTTTTCCTGACGGATAAGTTTTGGGATCAGGGTATTAATTTTAAGATACATATCCGAGCTATCTTCTGCCGGACCGGAGATGATGAGCGGAGTGCGTGCTTCATCAATTAAAATGGAGTCGACCTCATCGATAAGCGCATAATGTAATTCACGTTGTACACGTTCTTCTCGGCTGAAAGCCATATTGTCACGCAGATAGTCGAAACCGTATTCGTTGTTAGTACCATAGGTAATATCTGCCGCGTAGGCTGCGCGTTTAGAGGCCGCGTCCATGCCTGACATGTTAATGCCTACGCTCATTCCAAGAAATTCAAACAAAGGACGATTATTTTCAGCGTCACGTTGTGCCAGATAATCATTGACAGTAACAATATGAACACCCCGACCACTCAGCGCGTTAAGATAAGCGGGAAGAGTTGCGGTTAATGTTTTACCTTCACCTGTTCGCATCTCTGCAATGCAACGTTTGTTGAGTACCATGCCACCAATTAACTGGACATCAAAGTGGCGCATACCAAATACCCTTTTACTCGCTTCACGAACGACGGCAAAGGCTTCACATATTAGATTTTCTAATGTTTCATTTTGTGCTAACTGATCACGAAATTTATCGGTCTTAGCACGTAATTGACTGTCTGATAATTTTTCAATTTCTGACTCCATTTGATTGATCAAAAATACTTTTTTGCGCATATGGCTTAAAGTACGATCATTACGGCAGCCAAATATTTTAGTGAGTAATTTAGTGAGCATAATTATTCATGTCTCTTACAATGCCGCTAAATGGGCAATCAAAAGTTATATACCCTTAGCCTTTGAAGTTGCCGCGTTGTTGGCTTTGGGGGTTCGCCCGAATTATGTCTATACCCTTCGTCTTTGAAGCCGCCGCGTTGTTGGCTGCGGGTGCTCGCCGAATCACGTAGTATGCCTACGCTCATCGGTCGATCGCCCTGGTCGCCTAGCGGCAACTTGAAAGACGAAGGGTATATATCCTTTACCTTTCAAGTTACGGTGGTGTTGGCAGCGATCACTCATTTCAGTCATGTACCGATTTGATTGATTGCTGCCTGCCTTGCCGTAACTCGAAATTCATTGGGTATACGCTCATCGGTCTCACGCCCTGGCCGCTTAGCGGCAACTTGAAGGACAGTGGGTATATTTAATGTGGAAAAAATCTCCCAAGCATTTTTATGAAAGCTACTGTGTTGCTTGGCACTTGGCACTTGGCACTTGTGCTCGCTGATACGCTGCCAAAAAAGCGAAAAAAATAGCCTCTGTTAAATTGTTGCCAATAACTTAAAATATTCATCACATTTAAAAAACGCAGGAGTCTTATCAATGCGAAGAAGCTGTCCTCAATTATTAAATATTTTGCTCGATGATGCTATGACAGCAAGGAAAGAATTATCGTATAATTTTCAACATGAAAATTCAGGATCCTATTTTCTTCACATAGATAACGTGCAACAACATGCGATTGCATTGCTAAAACTCAACCAACAAGTGAAAGAATTACTTCCATCACAATTACAACCTTGGTGCCGTACTGCTAATTATCGACGAAATATTCTAGTGTTAGAAATAGCTAATGCTAACTGGATGATGGCATTACGCTATGAGCAATCTAATCTGCTTTCCGCACTTCGAAAGAAAATTCTACCATCATTGGCATCAATCGACATTAGAATTAATCCGGGGTTAATGGCTCGAGGTGATGAGATTGTGAGAGAGTCCGCAAAATTTGCAGCAAGTACGGAAAAATCGGTGTCATTACGTCGATTAAGTATTAAAAGCGCTGAAGAATTAAAAAGATTGGCAAAATGTTGCCCAAAAAAGCTACGAGTGGCTCTTGAGCGTTTGGCTGCACTGGCAAAAAATTGATATTTTACTTGATAGTGATCACGCATGATTTTTTACTACAATATAGCGTTCGCCTTTGAAGCCGCCGCGTTGTTGGCTGCGGGTGCTCGCCGAATCACGTAGTAGGTCTACGCTCATCGGTCTCACCCCCTGGCAGCCGAAGGCAACTTCAAAGGCGAACGGTATAAACTCTCTTTTGGGCGTTTATTTTAAATCTCTTTTCTGTTAGTGAAGATTTTGTCAAAAAAGCGCCAAAACACTCGATTGTGTTATGTGGAATACATTCTTTTATTTTTTATTATCGAGTTAATTTTGTTACTGAAGCTTTCGAAAGGCTCTCTGAATCAACGGCTATTTTAGCAAGCCAACAGTGTTGATGGCATTTCAAATGCTAACGGCAATTCAGCCTTATCTTGAAAGGTGACGTACTCGTAAGCTTGTTGTTTGGCTAATACAGCTTGTAATAGTTTATTGTTTAATGCGTGGCCAGATTTAAACGCGGTAAAAGCACCGATGATATTGTGACCACACATAAATAGGTCGCCAATAGCATCCAGCATTTTGTGTCTTACAAATTCATCCCCAAAGCGTAAACCGTCCTCATTGAGGACACGGTAATCATCTACCACGATGGCACAATCGAAGCTTCCGCCGAGGCATAAACCGCGGGACTGGAGATGCTCTATATTACGCATAAATCCAAAAGTACGGGCTCTGCTGATCTGTTGTACAAAAGAGTCTGCCGAAAAATCTAGCGTATAGCGTTGTGTGCTAGCGTCGATAGCCGGATGATTAAAATCAATGGTGAAATCTAGGTGGAAACCATTAAAGGGGGATAGTTCTGCCCATTTATCGCCTTCTTCAACACGCACGGTTTCTTTTAAACGCAAGAATTTTTTTGCTGTATTTAGTTCTTTGATACCTGAGTCTAATAGTAAAAACACAAAAGGACTGGCACTGCCATCCATGATAGGCACTTCGGGAGCATCAACTTCGATGATAATGTTATCAATTCCTAAACCTGCTAAGGCGGCGTTAAGATGTTCAACAGTAGAAATGCGTACGTTGTGTTCGTTAACTAAACAAGTACAGAGTAAAGTATCACGCACAGACCTTGCGTCTGCTTGAAAATCGACTGCTGGAGTTAAATCAGTACGACGATAAATAATACCAGTATTAGCCTCTGCGGGTCTCATCGTCAAAGTCACTTTCTTTCCCGTATGCAAACCAACACCGGTGGTCTGAACAATGCGTTTTAGTGTCCTTTGTTTTATCATCGTTTCATCCTACAGTATTATTTGCCTAATCGATTTAAGATACAGAAAAACCTACAACTAGAGTCTAACACAAATAATAGGGATGCCAAATTCGGTCATGATTGCAAAACGTTATTAATGATATTTGCGATAATAAGTAGTGTTGCTTTTTATTGCTAATATTAAAAAAGTAGCGCTCACTCATTATCATAGATAAGTATCTCAATTACTGTGGATATCTTAAACAGAGACAAGATTACTTCACAAGTTGGGGGGGTAATGGCCTCAATTTTCCCATTCTTCTCCCTTGTGGAGTGTATTCCGATGTTTGGTACTGCGGAGGAGAAGGAAGGATTTGTTGTTCATCGCTATTTTTTTTAGTGCATGTTTCTGTCAGAAACAACCTTCCCCACTGGAATTGACATATTTGTTCGTTTTTTTGATAAGCAAGTGTAGAACAGGAAAATAATAAAATGGGAAATAAATAAGAAGGATGATTCTTTAAAAAAATATTTATTTTTTTCATATTGCTCACCTTGATTTTCCTATCACCATTAAATAGGGTTACCATTAAAGCACGTTGGTTAGTAAATAACCACCATGGCACTGTTAATAAAGTTAAATTATTGAATAACAAAGAATTTATAAAAATATTTAGGACGCATAAAATAATGATGAGATAAAAATAATACTTTTTGTGATCGGCTTCATCATTGAGAGAATTCGCCGATCGCTGCCATAAAAAATCGATTCATCTGTTTTTTTAAAGAGGAACCGTTTACTTTGAATGTATTTAAATTATAATTATTTCAATAAGTTAAATGAATATACTTTGTTAACAGTGCCATAGCCAAATTAGTTTAATTTGATTTTGTGTTGTCGTCGCTTGCCGTACTATTTGTACTGTCTGTGCTCCTCCGCCTTGAATCAAATTAAACTGATTCAGCCATATTAACCTCTTAATATTGATAATGGAGATTTTAGGATTGTTTCATCTCTATACCCTTCGCCTTTGAAGTTACGGCGGCGTTGGCTGCGGGGGCTTGCTGAATCACTTAGTATGTCTACGCTCATCGATCTCACATCCAGCCGCTAAGAGCCTATTCGAAATCTCTTATGCTTGCTGATACTTCGTCAAAAACGCGCTCAAGAAGATTTCGAATAGTCTCTAAGACCTTAGCACCATTAGCCGTCTGGCTTTTTTGTGGTTTTCACCCTAGAGTGAGACTAAGACTAGCAAAGTTCCGCTGTGTGAACATTTTTTCTTTAAAAAAATATATAAGCCATGCAATAAATAACAAATAAAATAATATAAATTAATATGTTTATTTCTATCTCTAATCTGTATTATTATTAACAAGGTCTAATTTTCACATGTTGCCATTATGTTTTCGGGCGGGGCGAATAACCATGAATTGGTCTATACACAAGAATACTGTGTTATGTCTTTTGTGGGGCGGATGGGCTATTGGTCTGGTAGGTTATACATTCTATAATCGCCTCATTTATCTACTTTTCGTTCCTGCATTATTTTTCTTATTTTTATTTTTTATGTTGATAAAAACTATGTTTAAAAAGAGAGCCGATAGTAACAATAGTGTGTCATCGGTAGTTAACGTTGCTGTACAAACCGGTACTGTCTTGCCTGGTACACAGCAAGATTTAGCAAAAACAAATACAATTATCGCCTCAGGGACAGTATTGAAAGGAAATATTAATCTTGAAGGTGATATTCAAATCTATGGCGTAATAATTGGTGATATTAGCGTCACGGAAGGAACAATTAAGCTGATGCGTAGCGGTAATATTGAAGGGAATTTGACGGCACCTCACATTACTGTTGATGGTTGTATTAATGGCGTTTGTGTTTCTGAACATCTAGAAATATTAGAGCATGGCCGATTAAAGGGGATTGTCAAAGGTAGTAACTTCTCGATTAAGAAAGGGGGAGTATTTATTGGTCAATCTGAAATCAGTGAAGAAACAAATGATGCTAAAGATAAAGCCAAGCCCGCTGTCTCTAAATCATCAGCACATAAAGAAAAAATAATTGTAGATCAAGTGCCTACTGAGGTATTGGCGAAAGTGTGATAATTTATCAATCAAAAAGTTATAAACATAGCTTTTTATATTATTTCCTGATCTATCCGTTAATTGTTAGGCTGCGTCAGTACAATCAATCGCTCAGAGTTTGCTGATCATCTGCTCTACAATGCTAGTCAGGAGTTGTCCATGAAACATTTTGTTATAGCAATTACTCTATTTTTTACCAGTTTACTTATCGTGTCTTGCACACCTAATACGGATAAGCTGGATGCTATTAAAAAAGAAGGGGTTATTCGTATTGCGGTTTTTGATAGTAACCCGCCATTTGGTTACGTAGACTCACAGACGAATAAATTGGTGGGGTACGATGTTGATATTGCCAATGCACTCGCCAACGCGCTAGGAGTAAAATTGGAACTACGTGCTACTAACCCAGCTAACCGTATGCCATTATTGAAATCGAAAAAAGTCGATTTGATAGCCGCTAATTTTACTATTACCGACGAACGTGCAAAAGAAGTGGATTTTAGTGTGCCTTATTTTGCTACCGGTCAAAAATTTATTGCTCGCAAAGGCGTATTAAAAACGGCTGAAGACATTAATAATTTACGTATTGGCGCTGATAAAGGTACGGTACAAGAAATCACGTTGCGTGAACATTATCCGACCGCGAAGGTGATCTCCTACGATGATACCCCACTTGCATTTGTTGCTTTACGTAATGGCAATGTACAGGCAATCACTCAAGACGATGCGAAATTAATAGGTCTGCTGGGTAATATCTCGAATGAACAGAAAGCAGATTTTGAAATTTCTCCTTTTAGTATCACCAAGGAATACCAGGGTGTGGCGGTTGCTAAAGGAGAAAAACGTTTAATTGATGCCATCAACGTGGCTTTAATTAAATTAGAACAAGAGGGTGATGCGACTAAAATATACCATCGTTGGTTTGGGTCGGAAAGCACTGCGCCTTTACCGCGCGGAAATTTTAAATTTGCGCCACTTGATCAGCAATTAAAAAATGATTGAATCCCATTCAACGCTAGATTATATACCCAATGAATTTCGAGTTACGGCAAGGCGGCCAGGGCGACCGACCGATGAGCCTAGACATACCATGAAGGCGAGGGCTTGCAGCCAACGCCGCTGTAACTTGAAAGGCGGAGGGTATAGAGCCCTTGGCATTCTTGGCAAGAGATCTCTCCAACCCTACCCTTTTTTAGTGTAGGGTTGGTTTTTTTCTGATAGTTAGATAACAGCAAATTTTTATATGCAATTTTTATGAATATAATCAATTTAAAGTATCATATTTATGCATAGTAAGACGGATGGATATCATTTATGAAGTTGCATCACCTTACTGATTGGTTACTTGCACCACAATATCTTCTTTGGCTATGGGATGGCTTTCTACTCACATTGTGGCTTTCTTCTTGTACTTTGGTGATTGCAACCTTACTAGGATTTCTACTAGCGACAGCCAGAGACAGTCATTTAAGAGCGTTACAATGGCCAGTGATGATTTATAGTGCACTATTTCGTAACACTCCATTGCTTATTCAACTTTTTTTTTGGTATTTCGCCGTCAGCAAAATATTGCCTGTATCTTGGATGCAGTGGTTAAATATTTCTCACCAAGCCGTATTTTTGGGGATCACCCTCAGCTGGCCATCTTTTGAATTTTTAAGCGGTTTAACCGGCCTGATTCTATATTCAGCGGCGTTTATTGCTGAAGAGTTGCGCGCGGGTATCAATGGTGTTGCCAGTGGACAAAAATATGCCGCGCAGGCATTGGGATTAACGAATTGGCAATCTATGCGTTATGTCATTTTGCCCCAGGCGTTAAAAATCTCCATGCCGCCCTTGCTCGGTCAATACATGAATATTATTAAAAATTCATCACTTACTATGGCTATTGGTGTTGCAGAACTTTCTTATGCTTCTCGTCAGGTAGAAACTGAAACATTGCGTACTTTTCAGGCTTTTGGCGTTGCGACCCTACTGTATATCATGACTATTGCGTTAATTGAAGCTTGGGGTATGTGGCGCCAGCAACGCTTGAAAGCCAGAGGACATTAAGATGGATTTCACTATTATTACCGATAATTGGCGCTATCTGCTATGGGGAGGATTTCCCGAATTGCCTTTGGGGGGAGCAGCATTAACATTATTGATTAGCTTAATGGCGGGTTTGGCCTCTGCTATTTTAGGCACGCTGCTGGGGGTGTTGTTAGCCATGACAACCGGTTTTTGGGGACAAATCTTAGCGGCAGTGTTAGGGTTTTTCCGTGCGATCCCGGTAATTATGCTTATATTTTGGACTTATTTTTTATTACCTATCATTTTTGGTGTTGATATTCCTGAAATCACTACGGTAGTCTGTGCACTGACGCTGATTACTTCATCTTATCTAGCCCATGCGGTGAAAGCGGGAATACTGGCGGTCGGTGCGGGTCAATGGCAAGCGGGTTTGTCATTGGGATTCAATCGCTGGCAAGTTCTACTGTTCATTATATTACCGCAAGCTCTGCGTATGATGGTGCCATCATTTATTAATCAGTGGATTGCATTAATTAAAGACACATCGCTTGCTTATATCGTTGGTGTTAATGAACTTACATTTTTAGCAACACAGGTTAACAATCGTAGTATGGTCTATCCAATGGAAATATTTTTATTTGTGGGATGCATTTATTTTGTGCTTTGTCTTTTACTGGATTTTTTGGTTAATGCTATACCCAATGAATTTCGTTACGGCAAGGCGGCAATCAATCGAGCTCCAGAAGTGTACAGGTAATACATGACAGAGGATGAATGATCGCTGCCAACCCTGCCGTAATTTGAAAGGCGAACAGTATATTAATCAAGGGATTCGACCTAACCGAAACATATTGATAAAACTTCATCATTAGCACTAGCGAGAAGATGACTATGCTAAAAAAATTAGTTTCTATATTGTTGTTTATTTTTATTTTAGTGGCTTGTACTACCCCCGGTGACAATACTTTAAACCTTGCGCCCAACGTGGTACTACCTCCGCCTGATCCAGCAATGATGGCGATAACGATTAATATTAATAGTGCTGATCAGCGTAAGGATACTGCACTTGCAACAGTAAATCGTGGAGGAAAGCTGGTATCCTTGACCGCTTCGCGTGATCTGTCCTTTTTATTACAAGAAGTATTGACAAAACAAATGGTCTCACGTGGTTACATGGTTGGTGGTCATGGCCTGATGGATTTGCAAATTATTGTCAACCAATTGAACACTGATGTACAACAAGGTGATCTATTCCACAAGGTTACGGCCAAAGCCGATATCTCTATTGTTGCTCAGGCGAAAAATGGCCAGCAACGGGTCAAAAACTACCGGGCGACTTATCACATCAAAGGGTCTTTTAGTGCGACGAACGAAAAAATCAGCGATGCAATCAACTCAGTATTAAGTGATGTTATCGCTGATATGGCACAAGACGTGACCATTACCTATTTTATAAAACAAAACGCACGCTAAAATTTTTAGGCTCTTTCAACGGTAAAAGCCATCACCTCGCTTATTTTTTTTGCGTTGAGAGCCAACATTATTAAGCGATCAACACCAAGAGCAACGCCTGAGCACGCTGGCAGGCCATGTTGCAGGGCGGTGATCAAGTTTTCATCTATTGAGGCAGGTGCGAGCCCCAGGTTAACACGTTGGTTATTTTCGTTTTCAAAACGTTGCCGTTGTTCAGCACTATCCGTTAATTCATCAAAGCCATTCGCCAACTCGATACCTTTATAATAAACTTCAAAACGCTCTGCTACCCGCGGGTCATCAGGATTGATCCGCGCCAATGCGCTTTGTGATGCGGGGTAATGATAAACAAAAACCGGTTTATCATGTCCAATACGTGGCTCTATACCGCTAACAAATAATAATTGCAGCAAGGTATCCCGACTTTCTTCATTATCTGCAATATCCGCAATATGACTTAGCGCTGGCCTACACGCCACTGCGCGGAGTGCTTGGTTATTGGCAGTCAGTGGATCAATTTCTAAATAACGTATAAAAGCTTGTTGATAAGATAATTGTTCAGCAGGTTTGCAACACAATATTAGTTGCAGCAATTTATCGACTTCATCGATTAATTTTTGCATATCGTAGCCTGGCCGATACCATTCCAACATAGTAAATTCTGGATTATGATGGCGCCCCGCTTCCTCATTACGGAAACTACGCCCCAATTGGTAAATGGAACCACTGCCCGCCGCTAACAGGCGTTTCATGTGATATTCCGGGCTCGTCATCATATACAGTGTTAATCCGGCTGCGGCGCCTGGACCGATAAACTGAGTTTGAAAAGGAAACAGATGGATGTCTGTCACTGTTGCTTGACTCAGGGCGGGTGTTTCTACTTCCATTACGTTATTTTCGGCGAAAAATTGCCGTATTTTTGCTAATATCCGGGCGCGTTTTTTTAAATGATCAATAGACGCGCTTGGACGCCAGCGTAGGTCTTTATTGTTATTCATACAAATCTAAAAGTTATCAAGAAGTGGTTTATACCCTTCGCCTTTCAAGTTACAGCTGCGTTGGCTGCAAGCTCCTCGCCTTCATGGTATGTCTACGCTCATCGGTCGGTCGTCCTGGCAGCCGAAGGCAACTTAAAGGGATGTGGGTATAGAGAGTTGATCAGTGATTATTTGCTCTAATTTCTCTTGATCAATAGCAAAATTGCGTATCCCTTCCGCCAACTTATCGACCGCCATCGGATCTTGGTTATGCTGAAAATAAAATTCAGTTTCCGTTAATGGCGCGGGTCTTGTTTTTATTTCGCCCTGGTAAAACAGTTTACGTTCTAATGAACCTTCGCTCATCGCCAACTCTTGTAACAACGAGGAAGAAATAGTTAAGCGATCGCAACCTGCCAGCTCGATGATCTCACCAATATTACGAAAACTGGCGCCCATCACTACCGTTTTATAATTGTGTTGTTTGTAATATTGATAAATTTTTGTGACGGAGACGACGCCAGGATCGTTTTGCGGTGTAAATTCTTTCTTATCAGTATGAGATTTATACCAATCGAGAATACGACCAACAAAAGGAGAGATAAGGTATACGCCCGCTTCGGCACAAGCACGTGCTTGTGCGAATGAAAAGAGCAGCGTTAAATTACAGTTGATACCTTCTTTTTCTAATATTTCAGCAGCCCGAATGCCTTGCCAGGTCGCTGCTAATTTAATCAAAATACGATCATTACTAATACCGGCTTCGTTATAAAATGCTATTAATCGTTTTGCTTTTGTGACACAGGCTTGTGTGTCATAGGAAAGACGTGCATCCACTTCAGTAGAAATACGACCTGGAATCAACGATAAAATGGCTAAACCAATATTTACTACGAGTTTATCACTTGCATCAATCACTTGCTGACAAGGATCAAGGCTATTATCACGCGCCCAATGGAGGGTTTGTTCAATTAACTGGCGATATTCTGGGAGTTGAATGGCTTGCAAAATCAGCGAAGGATTAGTGGTGGCATCCTGTGGTTGATAGCGCCTTATCATGGCAATATCACCGGTATCAGCAACAACAGTCGTCAGTTGACGCAGAGAGGTTAATTTATCGATCATGTTGTGACTTCTCATCATGTATTGCCGAGCTAGGCTGACAGGGGACTCTATGCTTGGTGATCTGAGCGATCAAAAAATCGATAATTTTATCGCTTTTTATCATTTGTGTTTCACCGCTGCGGCGATTTTTATATTCCACTTCCTGGTTATCATGATTGCGTTCACTAATCACTATACTATGTGGTACACCAATCAATTCCATATCAGTGAACATCACGCCCGGACGCTCGCAACGATCATCTAAAATGACCTCTACTCCATGATCACTCAGCGCTTTATATAAAGCCTCAGCTTGTTCTTGCACCCGAAAAGATTTGTGCATATTCATTGGTAAAATCGCCACTTGAAACGGGGCAATCGCCTCTGGCCAGAGGATACCGTCTTCATCGTAGTTTTGTTCAATAGCGGCAGCCACTATGCGTGACACGCCAATACCATAACATCCCATGGTGATGGCCTGCTTTTTACCTTCTTTGTTTTCTATTGTAGCGTTCATTATTTTGGAGTATTGGGTGCCCAGTTGGAAGATATGACCCACTTCAATGCCTCGTTTAAGTAGCAAAGTACCTTGACCATCTGGACTGGCATCACCTACAACGACATTACGGATATCTGCCACCTGTGGCAATGGTAAATCACGCTCCCAGTTGATACCAAAATAATGTTTACCATCAATATTGGCACCGGCACTGAAATCATTCATTACGGCAACACTGTGATCGGCGATAATAGGTAAATTCAGATTCATCGGACCCAAAGAACCAGATCCGGCTCCTAGTGCCGCCCGAATTTCTTCTTTATCGGCAAAAGCAAGTGGAACGGCGACTTGAGATAATTTTTTTGCTGATAATTTTTCTATTTTTGTTTTATTAAGGTCATGATCACCACGCAGTAATAGCGCGATCAGTTTATGTCCACTTCCTTTAGCCGCACGTACCAATAGTGTTTTTACCGTTTTTTCGATCGGTATTTTGAACTGTGTTACTAGGTCAGCGATGCTTTTTACATGTGGCGTATCAATAATACGCAGTGCTTCAGTCGCCTCTGCTCGTGATTGTGTGGGGGCGACTGCTTTCGCCAACTCAATATTGGCCGCAAAATTTGATGTAGTTGAGAAAACAATATCGTCCTCACCACTGTCTGCCAATACTTGAAACTCGTGTGATCGGCTGCCGCCAATTGAGCCAGTATCTGCCTGTACCGCGCGGAAATTCAAACCGATACGGCTAAATATTTTACTGTAAGTGGCATGCATCGTATCGTAAGTTTCTTGCAAAGATTCCTGAGTAGTATGAAAGGAATAGGCATCTTTCATTAAAAATTCACGAGCGCGCATCACGCCAAAACGGGGTCGTACTTCGTCACGAAACTTGGTTTGGATCTGAAAAAGATTAAGAGGTAATTGTTTATAGGATTCAATTTGATTACGAACCAAGGCCGTGATCACTTCTTCATGAGTGGGTCCGAGAACAAAGTGACGTTTATGACGATCAACAAACCGTAATAGTTCAGAACCATATTTATCCCATCGTCCACTTTCTTGCCATAGATCCGCCGGTTGTACCATGGGCATAGACACTTCAATCGCTCCGGCATTATTCATCTCTTCACGTACGATATTTTCGACTTTTTTTAACACTCGGAGACCGGTTGGTAACCAAGTATAAAGTCCAGAAGTTACCTGCTGGATCATGCCTGCCCGTAGCATCAGTTTATGACTAATGCTTTCAGCATCGGCAGGTATTTCTTTTTGGGTGGCAAGCAGATATTGGCTAGTACGCATATGACATGTGATTCCATTAGGGCGGGTATATACCCTTTGCCTTTCAAGTTATAGGGGCGTTGGCTGCTCGTACTCCTGAGATTCGATTGATTGCCGACTAGCCGTAACTCGAAATTCATTGGGTATAGACTAAAAACATAAAAACGGAGGAGAAAGCCCATAAGACGGAGAAAAATTGTCTTATAAGCTTATGATTAGAAATTACCAGCCTTTTACGGCTCCGCCATTAAATATTTGGTTAGCGGCTTCGATTACTTCTTCGGACTGATATGCTTGGACGAATTTTTTAACATTATCCGCATCTTTATTATCTTCACGTGCAACGATTAAATTAACATAAGGTGAACTTGTGTCTTCAACAAACAAGCCATCTTTAGCAGGACTCAGTCCAATCTGGCTAGCGTAGGTATTGTTGATAATCGCTAAAGTGATTTGTTGATCATCGAGTGAATGAGGCAATTGAGGTGCATCCAATTCCACCAATTTTAGCTCTTTAGGATTTTCAACTATATCCAAAACAGTAGGTAATAAGCCAACGCCTTCCTTTAACTTAATTAAACCTTCTTTTTGCAGTAATAGCAGTGAACGGCCAAGATTAGTGGGATCGTTTGCGACCGCTATTTGTGAGCCGTGCTGCAGCAATTCGTCCAATGGTTTTTTATTAGTGGAATCGTTCGCTTCCGCTATTTGTGATTCTGACTGCGATTCGTCCGGTGATTCAACTGCATTAGTGGAATCGTTCGTTGCTCCTGCTATTTGTGACTCGTCCGGTGATTTAATTTTTTTTGAATAAGCCGCAATCGGGTAAATAAAAGTTTTCCCCACTGGAGCCAGTTTATAACCGCGATCTTTAATTTGTTGCTCTAGATAAGGTTTGTGTTGAAATGCATTAACATCAATCTCGCCTTTATTGAGTGCTTCATTGGGCAAAACATAATCATTAAAATCTACCAATGTTACGTCCAAGTTGTATTTTTCTTTAGCCACTTTTTTAGCAACTTCGGCCAATTGCTTTTCAGCGCCAACAACAATGCCGACTTTAATATCATTAGGCTCTTTAACATCACTAGGCTCTTTGGAATCACAACCTGCAATTATTAAAGAACCGAGTAGTGCACTTATAACTGCGATAGACTTGATAAACATAGATCTTGTTCCTCATAAATAACACTGATTGATAGGCGTTACTATATTGCTTTTGGTTAATGCTATTACTTATGGTTTAATCGTTTCACCATATGATTACCAACATATTGGATCAGGCATACTAATAAGACTAATAACACTAATACGCTATTCATCACTGTAGCATTATAACCGATGTATCCATATTGGTATCCAATTTGACCGAGCCCCCCAGCTCCAATAGCTCCTCCCATTGCGGAATAACCAACTAAAGTAATGAGGGTAATGGTTGCCGCATTGACCAAACTAGGTAGTGCTTCAGGCAATAGCACCTTGCTAATAATCTGTAATGGCGTAGCTCCCATTGCCCGTGCGGCTTCAATTAAACCCATAGGGATCTCCAACAAAGCATTTTCAACCATGCGCGCAATAAAGGGAGCCGCACTTACAGTCAATGGTACTATAGCGGCTTGTAAGCCAATAGAAGTGCCAACCATCAAACGAGTAAAGGGAATCATCCATACTAATAAAATAATAAAAGGTATTGAGCGAAAAACATTAACCAGTGTAGATAGCAACTTATGCAGCATATTATTGGCAATAATTTGTCCGGGTCGCGTGACATAC